>CAZQAS010000006.1:31143-46713 GCA_964591285.1 uncultured Rhodothermales bacterium | reverse complement strand
GTCTTGGTCGAGACCTTCAGCGTCACCCACCGGTCCTGCTCCGGGATGTAGAATCGCTTCTTCTGAAGGTTGAGCCCGAAACGGCGCTTCACCCGGTTATTCGAGTGCGAAACGTGGTTTCCTGATCTCGGACCGCGACCCGTCAGGTCGTCCTTACGTGACATAACTCAAAACAAAATTGCTGGGATTCAGCAAGCCGCGCCTGGTGGCGGCCGCGTTCAATGAGAGAGAAAAAGCCGCTAAGGCGGCCAGAACCTGTTAAGGTACGCCCGCCGATCCGCGGCGTGCAAGCAACCAACGTGGTGATCGACTCTCGGATCCGGAATTCTCCGTGAAGGCCGCTCGCTTTAAGACGACCTTCGGCGATTTGTTTCTTCAATTCACCGTGAGGAAGTCCTGAGGGCCGGCGCCCGGGAATGGCCGCGCAGAAGGGCTCGCCGCGAGGCCTACTCCTCCACGTCGATCGCCGAAATGCGCGGAGCGGAGAAGAATTCGAACATCGTGTCCGACCGAAGACCGAGCCGGAGGGTCTCCAGCGGAATGATCTCTTCAGGACCGATGTTGCCGAGGTTCACGTTCGTGCCGAGCTGCTGGATGAACCAGACCTGCTGCTCCTTCTTTGGTGCCTCAAAGACGAGCCGGTCCTGGTCGATGAGGTCGGCGATTTCCTCGACGAGCCCCGAACGCACTTCGCCGTTCGGTCGGTAGAGTCCGGCCGTCCCGGACTCGCGCGCCTCGCAGATGACCTTCCAGCTCCCGGCCTCGAGCTCCGCCTCGATGAGCCTCACCCACCGGTACGGCGGCATGATCCGTTCCTGGTCCTTCGAGCCGACCTCGCTGAGCACCGTGAAGTCTTCGCCGAAGGACCGAATGCAGCGCAGCTTCTCCTGATGTGCAATGCGCAGCGTGCCGTCGGAAATCTCAACGTGCTCGACCTTCAGCGACGACAAAAGCGACTTGTAGGCTTCGAGTTGATCCCGCAGAAAGAAGGCTTCGAAGAGCGTGCCGCCGAAATAAACGGGCACCCCGGCGCTGCGATAGATATCGAGTTTGCGTTCGAGGCTAGGTGTGATGACGGCCGTTCCCCATCCCATCTTCACGAGGTCGACGTACTCGGCAGCGACGTCGAGGACGTCCTCGACCTGCCGTGGCGCGAGCCCCTTATCGAGCATCAACGTGAGCCCGGCCCGGCGCGGCTTGGCGGGTCGCTCCGGGATGCCGGTCATGTTAAATCTCTTGTGGATCATGAGGGAATGGGGAGAAATCTCGAAGCGATCTCTGGCGAGTGCATTATATCAAAAGCGGCGCTTCCGACCAAGCCCGGGACGGGGCTGCTATCCCTCGACGTTCACTGCCGTGGCCGGCTCGATCGACGCTGCGCGAACGGCGGGATAGATCGCAGCCAGCGCGCAGAGCGTTAGCGCCACCGCGGAGACGAGCACGACGTCGAGCCATCGAATCGAGATCGGGTACGCGTCGATCATGAATGATTCGGCTCCCTCGAGCGGCACGAGTGCATACCGCTGCTGGAGCAGCGCCAGTCCGAGTCCGAGGATGAGGCCGAGGGCCGTCCCCACGATGCCTACGAGCAGCCCCTCGAGCATGAAGATCCGCCGGACGTCGCGCCGGGAGACGCCCATTGCCTGGAGCACGCCCACATCCCGCCGCTTCTCAATCACGATCATGGTCAGCGAGCCGATGATGTTGAACGCGGCCACGAGGATGATCAGCGCCAGGATCAGCGAGGCGCCCCATTTTTCCAGGCGCATCACGTCGTAGAGCGACTTCTGCAGGTCGTACCAGGTGAGGACGGCGTAGGCGTCGTCCGACAGGCGCGACTGCAGGACGGCCTTCACCTCGTCGGCGCGGTTGAGGTCGTCGAGCCGCAGCTCGATCCCGGAGACGGTCTCGCCCATCCGGAAGAGGCGCTGTGCTTCGTCGATCGAGACGAAGACGTGGCTCTCGTCGTAGACGGCATCCAGCTCGAAGAGGCCGCGCACCTCGAACCACATGAAGGGCATACCGCCGAAGACGTTCGCGAGCATCCGCTCGATGGCGGGTGCCGACAGCAGGGCCACGCGGCTGCCCTCCTCGTCGGGCGCGGGCGGCGCAAGCGCCATCCGCCGGCCGAGCGACATGCCGGCGACGAGGCCCGGCCGGCCTTCCTCGCTGTCGAGATTGAAGCTTCCGAATCCCGTACGCGCCACGACGTCGCTCACGCCCGCATAGGCCTCGGGATCGATACCGCGGACGATGACTACCTTGTTGACTTCGCTGCCGCCGCGGGGAATGATCAGCGCCTTGCCTTCGACGTAGGTGGAGGCGTACTCGACGTGCTCGAGCCCGAGTGCGATCTCCACGAGCGAATCCGCCTGTTCGATCCCCCGCTCGTCAGCGCTGACGATGCGTACGTGCGGATCCAGCGAGACGAGCAGGTTCTGGACGAAGTCGTAGAAGCCGTTCATCACGGACAAGACCACGATCAGCGCGGCGACGCCGAGCGTCACGCCGGCCACCGAGATGCCCGTAATGAAGGAAATGAGTGTGACTTGCCGGCGGCTCAGGAGATACCGCCGTGCGATCAGTAAGCGAAAATCCACCAGCTAGGAGCCGGACAGCATGGGAGTCGGATCGGAGAAGGCGCCCTCCTCGACCTCGTCGGGAGCGGCGACGTTGTCGGTGTAGAGGACAAAGCCCGGCCCAACCTTACGTTCGGCGACGAGAATTTCTCCGTCCGGCGCCTGCAGGGTCTTGTGGCCCGCCCATTCGATGGGCGTGGGCACGTGGTCTTCGGGATGGCTCTGGAGGTGGAAGGCCCACTCTCGGACGCGGTCCGTTTCGGAGTCGATGTAGACCCAGTATCGGTCGCCGGGGGTCAGTCCGACGTCCTCGAAAGAGAGGCGGATGACATCCGTGTCGGCGGTCGACGAGTCGCTCACGTAGGTGCGACGGACGCCCGGATCGAGCATCTTCACGGGCATCAGGAGCCAGTACGAGTCGTTGATAAACCGTCCATAGGCTTGCTCGAGGAGCTCCGCGCGCCGAGTCGTGTCGACGGGTGAGCCGTTCAGGTAGACCTCGCCTTCCCGCGTGTTGACGTTAAAAAGGGCGACGTGGACCGTGTCGCCACCACCCATCATTTCGAGCCGATAATCGCCGCTCATCCGATCCCAGAGGTGGCTGGCGCGGAGGTTGCGCGTATCTTCGTCGCCGCCGGCGAAATCAAAGCGCAGATAGGGCAGCGAGGCCCAGGCTTCGGGTCCGCCATAGGCCTCGAAGACCTCCATCGCAATGCTGTCCGCCTGGCTCGTAAGCTCCGGAATGTCGACGGCAGCGTCCGCCTGCGTCGCCTCCGGTTGCGGCGTGTCGCCGCAGGCCGCGAATAGAATGGCGAGGAGTCCGACGGTGGTGATGGGGGTCGTGCGTAGCTGCCGCATGGTGATCACCGTTATAGTTTGCGCTGGAGGGCGGAGGGTCCAAAATAGAAAAATCGAAAGAACATTCGGCGAAGGCGTGGGTTTTCGAAACGTAGCACCTATGAATCGACGCCTCTCGATCATGCCTCTGCGACGCGCCCTTTCAATCATCTCTGCTGCAAGCCTCCTTTTGCTCCTCTCGGCCGGCTCCACGCCGGCGCTTGCGCAAGCGCAATCGGACACGCTCGCTGACCGGCAGAATGAATTCGGCTCCGGACTGGGTTTTCAGATTCTCTTGAGCAACAGCGGCTTCGGCCTCGGCGGGTACTACCACCGGGAGATCACGCCGTCGACGTCGTTCATGACCGAGATCAGCATCGGCGCCGGAAAGGACGAGAAGGAGAGTAAGTTTTTCCGCTTCGGCAACAGCTACATTCCCTACAAGGCAAACTACATGCTGATGATGCCTGTGCAGGCGGGCGTCATCCATCGCCTCTTCAGTGAGGTGATCGCCGATAACTTCCGGCCCTACGTGCAGGTCACGGCCGGTCCTACGCTCGGATGGGAGTACCCGTACTTCAATGACGAGAACGGGAATGAACAGTTCGACTCCGGCGACGAGCGGACCTATGACTCGATCGGTGCACTGCCGAAGGGCGATTTTCGATTCGGCATGGGCGGAACGGTTGCGATCGGCGCCCACTTCGGCTTAAGCAAACGCGTGACGCAGGGCGTTCGGATCGGCTACGCGTTCACCCATTTCCTCGAGGGCATACAGCTGCTCGAACCGCAGGTGCAGGAAGCGCAGCGGAATTTCGGTACGCCGACGATCACGCTCACGTTCGGCAAGCTTCTTTGATTCGGTTGCAAGTTGCAGGTTGCAAGTTTGTGGGCCGGATTGGGCGCCGAGCTAGACGTCGAACGCGCTACACGTTGAAGCGGAAGAGGATGACGTCGCCGTCGGTGACGCGGTATTCCTTCCCTTCGGCACGCATCACGCCCGCCTCGCGCGCGCCGGCCTCCGAGCCGTGCTTCACGAAGTCGGAGAATTTGATCGTCTCGGCGCGAATGAAACCCCGCTCAAAATCCGTGTGGATCGCGCCCGCAGCAGCCGGCGCCTTCGTCCCTTCCGAGATCGTCCACGCGCGCGTCTCCTTGGGTCCGGTCGTGAAAAACGTGATCAGCCCGAGCAAGTCGTAGGTGGCGTGCACGAGCCGCTCCAGGCCGGACTCATCCAGCCCGACGGATTCGAGATACGCTTGCTTCTCGTCATCGTCGAGCTCGGCCAGCTGCGCCTCGAGATCGGCGCAGAAGACGACGACCTTCGCATCCTCATCTCGTGCGATTTCCCGCACGACGTCTACGTACGCGTTGCCGTCCGGCAGGTCGTCCTCGGCCACGTTCGCGGCGTAGAGGACCGGCTTGGCGGAGAGAAGAAATAGCGATCGAAGCCACGCGACCTCTTCGTCCCGGGTGCCGAAGCTCCGAACGGGTTTTCCGCCGGAGAGATGATCGCGCAGGCGAACGTAGAAGGCGAGCTCATCGCGCAGCTTTTTGTCGCCGCCTTTCGCCTGTTTCTCCGTCTTCTCGATGCGTCGCTCGATCGTTTCGAGATCCTTGAGCAACAGCTCCGTTTCGATGATCTCCACGTCGCGCCGCGGATTGACCGATCCGGAGACGTGCACGACATTCGGATCGTCGAAGCACCGTACGACGTGGACGATCGCGTCCACCTCGCGAATATGGGCAAGGAACTGGTTGCCGAGTCCTTCACCTTTCGAGGCGCCGGCGACGAGCCCCGCAATGTCCACGAACTCGATCGCCGTCGGCGTGATCTTCGTGGATTCGGAGAGGTCACCGAGCACGGGGAGACGCTCGTCCGGCACGGGAACGACGCCCACGTTCGGTTCGATCGTACAGAAGGGATAGTTCTCCGACGCGGCACCCGCGCTGCTGAGCGCATTGAAGAGCGTCGACTTGCCTACATTGGGAAGTCCCACTATACCGCAACGTAGCGCCATCTTCTCTATTTTTGAATCGATTGCTGCGTGTTTTCAAGCCGTCGAGGACGACCGTTGGAAAGAATCAGGCCGCTAATCAGACGATGGATTAATTGTTCCAGCGCAGCCGGTGCTGCGGCCGTGCTCATGATGGGCCTTCTGAGCGCGCCGATTGAGACCGCTGCGCAGCTCGTGCGCGCCCCGCACGTGATGATCGGCGCCGGCGCCGTGCCCGGCATCGGTCTGGAGGCCGGCTATGTATCGCCGCGCAGCTTCTACACGGTTGAGGGCGTGCTGTACGTGGACGGCTCGCCGCCGTTCGCCGGTGGGCAGGGTTCGATTCAGCTCTCCGGGGGCCTCGGCGGTGCGATCCGCGTGCTCGGCATCCTTCGAGTGATCGGTACGCCGGAAAACGTGGATCGGGATTTCGATGTGGGTCTGCGGTTCGGGCCGAGCCTGTTCTTTACGGTCGGAGAGTCCAGCCGCGCCGAGAACCCGTTCAGCCTCTTCCTCGAGCCCTTCCTTCGGTTCTCATCCACACTGGGAGGCAACCGGTTCTACTTCGCCGAGCTGGGCATCCAGCGGCCCTTCCTGCGAGCGGGTATCTGGCTGCGGCTGTGAAGCATCGGTCGTGTGGCCGCCTAGCCCTGATACTCGACCGAGACGAATTCGCGTTCCGGAAGCCGGACGGCCGTGAGATGGCCAAGCATCGGATGCGTGTGATAGACGCATCCGGTATCGATCATGATGAGCATCTCCTTGTTGATCGGCTCGCTGTGGGGGGTGTGCCCGCAGACGACCGGCTTCTCCCACTCTACCGTGCGAGCGTTCAGGTGGCCGCGTTCCCACAGGAAGACGCGCTCATCGGCCCGCTCGACGTTTTTCGAGACGCTGATGTCGGGACGGAGCCCCGCGTGGACGAAGAAGAAATCCGGGTCTTCGTAGTAAAGCTTCGTCTCGCGTAAGAAATCGACGTGGCTTTCCGGGATCTCGATCTTTTCTTTTGAGGCGCGGTAGCTCTCCAGCGTCGGTAGCCCGCCGTTCATCCTCCAGAGCTCGAACTCACCGTGGTCCAAATAGTCGAGCATCAGCGACTCGTGATTGCCGCGTAAGAACGTGCAGCGACTCGTGAGATCGATCTCAAAGAGCCGGTCGATGACGCCCTTTGAATCCGGGCCGCGATCGACGTAGTCGCCGACGAAGACGAGGTGATCGTCCTCGGTCGGTGCAAGCCGATCGATCAGCGCATCCAGCGACTTGGCGCAGCCATGAACATCTCCGATCGCGATGAGCCCCATCCGATATTATGCTCGCCCAAAGAGGTTCATGTCAGGACGGTGTTCGGTCGCGAATCGACTGCATCCCGATCAGGCCGCGACCTGTCTTATTCAATCGTCCTCTCTCCTTCAGATCGAGCAGCACCGCGTCGAGAATGCCGTTGATGAACTGTCCGCTCTTTGACGTACTGTACCGCTTAGCCACTTCAATCGCTTCATTGATCGACACTTTTGGTGGAATATCCTCGAAGGTCAACAGCTCGGCGATAGCCATCCGCAGCACGATGTGATCGATGAGCGCAATCCGCGCGAGGTCCCAGTTCTCCGCGTGCCGGCCGATGATCTCGTCGAGCTCATCCGTCATGTCCAGCGTCCGGAGGAACAGGCTTTCCGCGAACCTAAGATTGTCGCGGTCATCCTTCAGATGCGGCTTGATGAGCGTGTTCATGAAGTGACGGACGTCGTCCTCGGCCATCTCATAGGCGTACAGCGCCTGCATGACCCGCTCTCTAGCTTCGCGACGGTTACTCATAATCGACCTTCCAACTCTTCGTGCGCGGCGAGCTTGCAGCCACCCTTCCCGTGTACGGGGCGGCCGGCGGGAACAGCGTCAATGATTAGGTGCCTGATCTCTATGGCCACTGGCTGTCGGCTCGCGAGCGGGTGTGCGTTCGTTCCGCGAAGGCTACTTATTCGCGAACTCCGGTGAGGTTCTACCATGTGGATACATTTCCGAGAAAGGTGATATCTGCGGCCCGGCGGTGTCTATAGAAGTAGATCCTGCCGCAAAAGAGACCGTCACCGATGACTTCGTCGCACGCGATCTGCTGGAATGCTTATCCGGCGCTTATCGCCGCCGCATGTTTCGCGGCCGGGATTTGCGCCGCGGAGGGGCTGCACGGACCGCCGTATGTCTGGATGATGGTGGGTGGATGTGCGCTGATCGTGGCCCTTGGCGCCGTCCTGATCGGATCCCACCGGATCGTCGGATTTCAGGAATTGCTCCTGACGGCGGCCGCCTTCGCGATGCTTTTCGCGAGCGGTGCCATGCGGCACGTGGAGTTCTCGACGCCCGGGGCGGATCACATCGTTCATTCGGGACTCCATCGCGAGGTGGAGGTGACCGGATGGATTGTCGATGCTCCCTCATCGAGCGCACGCAGTGTACGATTCATGCTCCGGCTCGACGGCGCTGAGACACCCTTCGTCGGCTTGCTGTTGGTTTCGGTCCGCGATCCCGCGGTGGCCGTGCGCACGTGCGACGTCGTGCGCCTTCGCGGAGAACTGGCCGATCTACCGCGCCGGCGCAACCCCGGCGACTTCGACTATGGAGCCTACCTGCGTCGCCAGCGAGTCTATGCGCGCCTGTTTGCGTCCGACATCGTGCTGGTAGGTACTCGCCGATCCGGCATCACGTGTCTGGCCGCCGACGTTCGCGATGGGTTCGAAACACGCATCGATCGCTACCTCGTCGATCGGCGGTCGAAGGGTGTGCTTCGTGCGCTGCTGCTGGGAGACCGCCGTGCCATCGACCGAAGTGTCCGGGATCAGTTTGCTCGCACCGGCCTTCTTCACGTGCTGGCCGTGTCCGGACTGCACGTGATGGTCGTCGGCATGATCCTCTACCAGCTGCTTCGGCCGAGCCTCATGCGCCTAGGGCTCGGATGGCGTGCAGTCGAGCGGACGAGGATGACGCTCACCGCGCTGCTGCTGCTGTGCTATATGGTACTCGCGGGCGGCTCGGCTTCGGTGGTCCGGGCGGTGGTGATGGCGCAGCTCCTCATGCTCGCGGCGGCCTTGCAGCGGGGCACCGACTCGATGAACACGCTGGGTGCCGCCGCACTGATCATCCTTGCCGTTCGCCCGGCCCATCTGTTCGAGCCCGGGTTTCAGCTGTCGATGACGGCCGTCGGAGCCATTCTGGGATTGACGCCGCAGCTGCAGCGATGGATTCCGGTCCCATCAAAGAAGATCGTTCGGCACGTCCACACGTCGACGACGGTCACGATTGCGGCGACGATGGGTACGTTACCGGTGGTCGTGTCTCACTTCGGACAGGCGGCCCTCGGCGGTCTAGTGCTGAATCTCCCTGCGATTCCCCTAACGACGGGCGTGCTCGTCTCCGGAATCGCGGCCGTGGCGGGGGGCGAGCTAACGCAATCGTTCGGTGCTACGCTCGGCGCGTCGGCCGACGTATTGGCCCGATCACTGCTCGCCGTTGCAGAGTGGGGCGACCGCTACGTGGGTTGGTCGCTCGTCGAATGGAGCATCGACCATCCGGCACCCGTCATCTCGATGTGCCTGCTCGTCGTTGCGGTGGGTCGCTGGCGAAGCCCGCATCATCGATGGACACTCATCCTCTCCGCGGTGGCCGTTCTAACGGTCCATGTCTGGATGGACGTCGCCGAGCGTCGATGGGTCCCGAGCTTGCAGGTACTCTTCCTCGACGTCGGGCAGGGGGACGCCGCCGTCGTTCTGCTGCCCGACGGCAGCGCGATGCTTGTCGATGCCGGTCCGCGAACCCGGTACACCGACGCCGGTGCCGACGTGATCCTTCCCCAGCTCGAACTCCTTGGCGTCCGCCGGCTCGAGACCGTCATCATCACCCATCCGGACAGCGACCATCTCGGCGGCCTTCCGTCGATCCTTCGATCCGTACCCGTCGGGCGCGTGGTCCGGTCGGGGTTCATCCATAGCTCAGTGCTGTTCGAAGAGACGAATCATCTGCTGGATAGTCTCGAAATTCCGCACCGAAGCGTGCGGGCGGGGGACACCCTCAACGTCGGATCATCGGTCCGTGCCTACGTTTTCCAGCCGGGGCTGAGTCGCGCCGGATCATCGCCCAACGACCACTCGATCGTCCTTCGTTTGGTCTACGGCTCCACGAGCATGCTGCTTACGGGCGACGCCCCGGTCGCTGCCGAACTCGCGATGGTCCGGCGATTCGGCACCATGCTGACCAGCCAGGTGCTGAAGGTCGGCCACCACGGATCGAGGACGAGCTCCTCGCCGGCGTTTCTGTCCGCGGTCAACGGCGGACGGTTTCCAATGGCGGTCGTCAGTGTGGCGGAGAGGAATCGGTACGGTCTACCGGACGAGGACGTGCTCGCTCGGCTGTCCGGAAACGGATATGAGATCCGGTCGACGGCGGAGAGTGGAGCGGTCTGGGTCCGGTCGGACGGGCGGCGTGTTGAAAGCGTTGCCTATTGAGCGACGACGTGCTTTAGCCGCTGTATGAGGCGACTAGTGGAATAGAAACATCGGTCGCGGGCACTTCTCGAGAAGCGACGCGGTCGTCGATCCGAACGCCCATTCCTTGATCTTCGAAACGGAGTGTGCGCCGGCCACGACAACGTCGAAGTTTGACGATGCGGCGTGTTCCGAGATCAGATCCGCCGGGCGATCTCCGCGCATACTCGTCGTGCGCACTTTTAGCCCGTGCTTCTCGAAATAGGTCGCGAGCAGGTTTAGCATCAGCTCCGATTCGCTCTCGGAGCCATCGTGGACGTGCACGATTTCCGCGTGGATCTGCCGGCCGAAAGGCAGCAGGTGAAGAAAGTATTGTGTGGTCCGTGCCGCGGCGGCGCTGCCGTCATAGGCGACCAAGACATTCTCCAGTTTCCCCGTGGATTTGCCGACGACGAGGGCCGGAGCGATTGCTTCCTTGACGACGCGTCCGAGCGTCTTGGTTTTCTGCTCCGGATGTCCATAGAAAAAATGCGGCTCGCGTCCGACGATAAGCAGATCGTGATACTTCATGTCCTCGAGAATGCGGCGAAAAGGCACGCCTTCCCGGACTGCCACGTCGTACGGTACGTCTTCGTCCTTGATGGACTGTTCGAACTGGGAGATGAGCGTACGCGCCTTCGCTCGCGTCTCCTCCGTGAGATTCTCTCGAAGCTTCTCGGCATAATACATGCTCCCGACGCCACCGCCTCTTGCACCAGCCTCAATGCTGCCGGTGTCGACGACCGCGAGTCCGGTGAGCTCGGCACCGTGCCGGCGAGCGATCTCCGCCGCATACCTCGTGGCGGCCGGCGTATCGGAACCAGTGTCGAGTGCGACGAGAATTCTCTTGATCATGATGGTGGGATGAATGGAACGGGACGACTTCAGATCGGCTTACTCACAACCTCACGCCCTCTATTATATCAGTAATATTATTTAAATGAATTAGTAGTTCGTTGTAGTAGGGGCTGTGGATTTGTGGAGTACGGCCTTGTTCACACGGCTTGTAACGGACTTGTGAACAAGATGCGTAAACAGCGTGCGGGCGATCCACAGGGTGTACGCGATTTTCGGGCAGCGCTTGGTCGAGTGCGTCTGCGCGACGTAACCGGTTGTTCACGTTTCCACCGCCGTCCACACACGGAGGTGTCCGTACGGCGTCCGTTTTGTGCACGGCCGGCAGCGGTGTGAATGATCTATGGGAGAGTGTTGGTACAAGGCCGGTTTATGCACGCGTACCCACACGCCGCGAGTTACGAACCCGGCATCCACCGGGGACACGCCCTTATCCACCAACCATCCACGTGCTGGGGAAAATCTTCAGGGACGGCCGAGCAGCCGAAACATCTCGTTTTTGTAGGCTTCGACGCCGGGCTGATCGAAGGGATTGACGCCGAGAAGGTAGCCGGACACGGCAACGGCGTGTTCGAAGAAGTAGATGGCCTCGCCGATCGCGCCGGCAGAGATGCGATCGAGCCAGACGGTCAAGTTGGGAACGCCGCCATCCGCGTGTGCGCGCGACGTTCCCTCGTACGCCGCGCGGTTGACGTCGCTCATTGTTTTGCCCCGCAGGTAGTTGAGCCCGTCGAGATTGTCGGATGAATCGGGTACGCCGACGTCGCCGTCATCATCGTCGACCATCACGAACGTCTCGATGAGGCTCCGCTGTCCATCCTGGACGTACTGGCCGAGCGAGTGCAGGTCGGTCGAGTACTGCGCGACGACGGGAAACAGGCCCTTTCCTTCCTTGCCCTCGCTCTCGCCGAAGAGCTGCTGCCACCACTCTCCGATGCCGCGAAGCCGCGGCTCGAAGACCGAGAGAAGATCGACCGTCTTTCCTTGCTGGAGGAGCGCGTGACGAAGCGCGGCGTAGTGGATGGCCTCATTGTCGTCGGAGTCACTCAGGTGTTCGGCGGCTGCCACGGCCCCGTAGAAGAGCGAGACCACGTCGACGCCCGCAGCCGCAATGGGCAGCAATCCGACCGGGGTGAGGACCGAAAAGCGTCCGCCGACGTCGCGCGGAATGGCAAATTTGCGATATCCGCGATCCTCGTGGAGGGTGTTGAGTGCCCCCTCGTCGGGATCGGTCGTGACGATGATCCGGCGATTCGCATCGTCGAAATTGTCGTCGACGAGCTGCCGGACATATCGAAAGCTCAGTGCCGGCTCGAGCGTCGTCCCGCTCTTCGAGATCACGTTGACGTAGACCGACCGCCCCTTTATGTGGTCAAGCAGTTCGCGGAGGTATGCGCCGCTGATGTGATGACCGGCGAAAAGGATTTCCGGCCCGTTGGAGGCGCCGAAGTACGGCGTAAGGGCCTGAATGACGGCTTTGGCTCCCAGGTAGGACCCGCCGATGCCGATGCAGACGAGCACGTCGGCCTCAGCCCGAATCTCTTCGGCGGTCTGCGTAATGTTCTCAAGAAGCGCGTCGTTCGGATCGAGAAGGAGATCTCGCCAACCGGTGAATTCGCCCCCCCGGCCACTCTTTTCGCTGAGGGTCTGATGTGCGCCGACGGCATCCGACAGGACGCTGTCGAATTCCCTCTCGTCTAGAAAAGGTCGTACGTACTCGTCGTCGATGCGGACCATGCGGTCAGAGGCCGGAATCCGCCGTTCCGGACTGATGCTCGAGGCCCCACTCGTTGGCGAGCCGATAAATAAAATCCTTCTCTTCGGTTAGAATCTCGCCGTCGGCGCGCGCGATGTCGCTCAGGTCACTGAGTATCGTGGCGCGAAGGTCCCGAGGGAGGGCATTCTTGAGCACGTCTACTGCTTTGTCGAGCCGCTGCGGATTCGCACCGTTCATATACGTTAGCGTCGCCTCCCGGATGACGTGATCGATAAGCGCCGGGTCCTTGTTCGGCTGCCATCGTCGAAGGCTCGCCGATATCTGACGGGTTTCGGCCGGATCGAGATCTTCGTCCGCACCGTGCGCGAGTCCCAGATACAGGAGCGCCAGATCGTGAAGTAGCGTAAGAGTCAATTGTCCTTCGCTCATAACCCCACCACCGTATGACTGATCATTCCAGGATGCAGCTTGGATGCACTCGATCGTTCCGTTTCGCGGGCCGCCCGAGATCACGGGGGAAGCGCGCCGCCCTTTGTGCGAAGAATATAAACCAGGCACGGTCCAAACTGTGCCGATCGAGCGGATGAAATCCGTCAGTGTTTCGGATCTGTTGCATATCGCAACCGTCAACACCGCCTCCATGGCGATCCATCCACAGACCAGCATGCTCTATTTCTACTGCGCGCAGCCGCAGGAAGTCAAGTCTATTCGGGGCGTCGGACTGTCATCTTCCGGCGCACCTTTGTCGCTCCTCGACTCTTTTGAGGCGGCGGCGGCCGGATGCGCCGATCGGATCTTGATCGTCGACCGGTCGGTGCTGAGCGAGCGTAACGGCGGCGTTCACCATGTGCCCCCGGATGCCATCTTGAACCTCGATCCGTACGCAGCGCCGACGCCGATCGCGGCAGGCGGTGGACTGCTCACGCGTCGGCAGGCCGGTACGCTGGAGCTGCTCCTGATCTATCGCCGGGCGCGCTGGGACCTGCCGAAGGGCAAGCAGGACGCCGGCGAATCCATCGAATCGTGCGCGATGCGGGAGGTCCGCGAAGAGCTCGGGATCGAAGACGTCCGGATCGAGCAGCCGCTCGGATCAACCGTTCACGGCTACCGCGAGGCCGGCCGCTATATGGTGAAGACTACCCACTGGTACGAGATGTCCGCGAACGTCCAAACCTTTCGCCCGCAGCGGGAGGAGGACATCGAAGAGGCGCGATGGATGACGTGGGAGGAGGCGCGAGAACGAATCGGCTTCGAGTCCCTGCGCCGGCACATGGATCGCGTGCGGGATCGGCTATGAGCGAGACGCAATCACCATATCGGCTCATCGGCGCATTGCGGCGGATGCTCGGGTTTGCGCGGCCGTACCGCAGGCGGCTCGTGCTGGCGGTGGTGCTGACCATGGTGGCCTCGGCCGTTTGGCTCGCCGTTCCGATGGGCGTGCGGGCCCTGCTCGACGCCGTCTTCCAGGCCGACGACCTCGCGTTGCTCAATCGGATGGCCGTCATCCTGCTCGTACTCTTTGTGGCGCAGAGCGTGCTCAGCTTCGCGGGGACCTATCTGTTGGAGTGGACGGGCGAGCGTGTCGTGGCCGACCTTCGCAAGCAGCTCTATGAGCGAATGACGCGCCACGATCTGCACTTCTTCTCCAATCAGCGCATCGGCGACTTGACCTCGCGCCTGACGAACGACGTCGGCTCCATCCGCACCGCCGTCACCTCGTCGCTGGTCGACCTGCTCTCCCAGAGCCTTTCCCTGATCGGATCGGTCGTGCTCATGGTGCTGTTGAACTGGCGTCTGTCGGTCATGGTCTTCGTCATCGTCCCGGTGGCGACGCTGCTGGCGCGGTATTTCGGGTCGCGGATTCGCCACCTATCGCGTGAGATCCAGGATCGGCTCGCCGACACGACCGCGATCGCGGAAGAGGCGCTCGGCGCCGTCCGCGTGGTGAAGGCGTTCGCACGCGAGTCGCACGAGGTCGACAAGTACGGCACGTCCGTCGAGAGTCTCTTCGCTACGTCGCGAAAGACGGTGATCGTGCGCATCCTCTTTTCGTCGATTATCGGGCTGCTATTCTTCGGGGCGCTGGTGGCGATCTTCTGGTACGGCGGGATGGAGGTGCTGGCCGGGCGACTGACGGCGGGCGATCTCGTGGCCTTCATCTTCTATGCGTTCTTCATCGCGCGAAGCGTCGGAGGGATGTCGCGCCTCTACGGCGCCTTCAATACGGCCGCGGGCGCCTCGGAGCGCATCTTCGAGCTCATCGAGGCCGTTCCGTCGATCCGCGACCGGCCGGACGCGCGGCCCATCGGATCGGTGGCCGGCGACGTCGCCTTCGAGGCCGTTTCGTTCCGCTATGAGGAGGAGGTGCCCGTGCTGCGCAACATCAGCTTCCGCGTGGCGCCGGGCGAGACGGTGGCGTTGGTCGGCCGAAGCGGAGCCGGGAAAACGACGCTCCTGAACCTCATCCCGAGGTTCTTCGAGCCGCAGGAAGGGCTCGTCACGATTGACGGAGTCGACGTCCGCGAGGTAACGCTCCGGTCGCTGCGTGAGGAAATCGCGGTCGTCCCGCAGGACGTGTATCTATTTAATACGTCGATTCGCGAGAACATCCGCTACGGCCGCCTGGAGGCGATCGACGAGGACGTCGAGGCGGCTGCCGTCGCCGCAAACGTCGATGATTTCGCTGAACGACTGCCTGACGGCTACGAGTCGATCATCGGCGAACGCGGTGTGAAACTGAGCGGCGGCGAGAAGCAGCGCTTGTCCATCGCGCGGGCCATCTTGAAGAATGCCCCCATTCTACTGTTGGATGAGGCCACGTCGTCGCTCGACTCGGCGTCGGAGGCCCTCGTCCAGGAGGCGCTCGACCGGTTGATGGTGGGCCGCACGACCTTCATCATCGCGCACCGGCTCTCGACGGTGCAGCACGCCGACCGCATCCTCGTTCTAGAGGGCGGACGCATCGTACAGACCGGCACGCACGAGCAGCTCGCCGCGCAGGAAGGGCTCTACCGGGAATTGGCATCGCTTCAGTTCGGCGTCTTGGCGGCGTAACGCCGGCCGCGCTAGCCGTCAGG
>CAZQAS010000006.1:24128-31043 GCA_964591285.1 uncultured Rhodothermales bacterium | reverse complement strand
AACCGGTATCGAACGGCGCTGTGCGGAAGCGCTATCCGGCGGCCGTCTCCGCCATCGCCCTCATTTCCACGGCGAGATCGCCGGCCACGCTCCGCCAGTCGTACCGTGCCACCGCTACGGCTCGCAGCGCTTCGCGGTACTGATCGGTATGCTCCAGCGCGGCGCTCACGTTCGTGACGATGTCGGCGGTCGTGTAGCGCGCATCGTGACGAAGCCGCATCAGACGACCGACGTCTTCGGGCACGGCTTCGGCAGCGACGTCCAGGCTCGCGCCCATCCCGGCGAAATCAGTGCCCATCGGAAAGCATCCCGATGCCATCGACTCCGGCACCACGAGCGGAGCGGCCTCTTTCACGACGGACGGAAAGATCGCTACGTCGCAGCAGGGGAACAGGTGGCAGAGCAGGTGATGATCCATGTAGCCGGTAAAGACAACCCGGTCGGCCACGTCCAGGCGCTCGGCGGCGGCGAAGTAATCTTCGAGCCGGCCCTGCGTCTCAAGCTCATCCAAATAGTTCGCCGCCCGTTCGAAGGGCTTCTGCTCTTCACCTTCGACGGCCCCGCCCCAGCGGAGGATGTTGCGTACGAGGCGCCTGTGCCCGTCGGCGAGGGCATACACGAGCGCTTCCAGCCCCGCGCGCAGGTTGCCGCGGCCGGCGATGAGCAGCCGTGCCCGCGGACGCTGCGCCAGGATGGCGGGAAAGGCCGTTACCAGCGCCGGGAGTCCCTTGTAGCCGATCAGCTTGCCGACGAATGCGATGATTTCATCGGACGTCCAGTCGATGTAGTCGAACTGTCCTTCGATCCCTTCATCCGGCTGCTTCGGCGGATAGTCCTCGGTGGCCTCGAGCAGGCTAAGCAGCTCCCCAAGAGGAATGTCGTCGCGGAGTCCGGCGCGGAGGGCCTGCCGCTGCTCCAGTTTCTTGCCTCTCCGCACGCCGTCAAGCGCGATGTTAAGCCGCTCGATGCTTTCGGGCCGACCCTCCCTCGAAATGACCTGGAACTGACGCGTGTCGACGCCGGCGCTTGCCATCACCATCTTCGATTCGGCATCCGGCACCTCGGGAAACACGCTCCGGATGCGGTCTCGCATCTCGAGGCTGAGCGTGAAGATCGTATCGGCGGCCGTCAGCGCGGCCGAGGCGAGCGCTCGCATGTGCTCGTCGTGCTTGACCACATATTCGATGGCGCTGCCGTGGGGCATCACACCGAACGGGATGCCGAGATCGGTGCAGGCGCGGTGCACGGCCACCGACATCAGCACGACGTGATTGACGTGAACGGCCGTGATGTCGTGTTCGCGCAAGATCCGGCGCATGGCCGCTTCGTTGCGCGCAATGTAATCGTCCAGCTTCTCCCGCGGCAGATCGAGGATGGAGGCCATCGCGGTGTTGCTCGCCTGCGGCCGAACGTAGGTGGGGAGGATGTCCAACGTCGGCCGATGGATGATGCAGCGTCCCTCATATGGCACCTCCCGCTGCAGGAACTGTGTGGCTTCGCCGGAACGGTCGTACGTGTAGGCCGCCGCGACGAAATCGAATTGTTCGGGCCGGTTTTCCTGACAGACGAGGTGTACGGTCTCGCCGATCTCGCAGAGCCCGCGCGCAATGGATCGGCTCCACTGATTGCTGCCCGATCCTGTTAGTCCGTAGCCGTGGACGAGGCAGAGCATGGGTCGTTGTTCGTTGCTGGTTACTCGTGGCTGCTGGGACGATACGTCGAATGTTACGCTGGAGTCCCGCCTCGCACGGATCGTTCCGGCTTCGTCACTCAGCCCGACGACCGCTCGGCCGACGGCGTCGTACAAACAGGGTTGTATACATAGAAATCGCGTCATTGTGAGTAATACCCGACGCAACACGCTCCCCTCCCTGGCGGAGATCGTGAAGAATCCCGCGTCATACGCCTCGACGCTCAGGCGGCGCATCGCGGATCGCTTCGACGAACGCCGGGGGCGCGCGGCGGCGATCGCTCTGCTGGCCGCGGCTGTCGTCGTTTTCGCCGCCTTCGTGGTGATGATGGTCCTACTCCTGTCGGTGCCCGACGTCGACCACCTCGACCGGTCGGACTTCGAGCAGGCGACGATCGTCTACACGGACGACGGCCAGGAGCTTACCCGATACTACGACGAGAACCGCTCCTGGGCGCCGATCGATTCCATCGCGCCGGTCGTGATTGATGCGCTGATCGCCACAGAGGACCGCCGCTTCTACGACCACTGGGGGATCGACGTCCGCCGAACCATCGCCGCCTCCTATCAGACCGTCACGGGAGAGACGCAGGGCGGCTCGACGATCACGATGCAGGTGGCGAGGAACGCTTTTCCGGCCATCGGGGACGATTTCATCCTCAAGAGAAAAATTCGCGAATGGCTGACCGCACTTCGAATCGAGAGCGAGTACTCCAAGAATGAGATCCTCGAAATTTACCTGAACTCCGTCCCCTTCAACTACGAGGCCTACGGCGTCGACGCGGCGGCGCATACCTATTTCTCCAATGATGCAGCGGAGCTGGACACGCTGCAGGCCGCCACGCTGGTGGGCATGCTCAAGGGCACCACCATCTACAATCCGGTCATCAATCCGGAAGCCTCTCGAGAACGGCGGAACGTCGTGCTTAATCAGATGGCGGACGCGGAGTTCATCTCGCCCTCGGAAGTCGAGCGTTTGAGCGGCGAGGAGACGACGATCCGGTTCAGTCCGACGACGCCTAAAAGTAACCTCGCGCCCTACTTCGCCGATTACGTTCGGGAGTGGCTCGACGACTGGGCCGAGGACCGCGGGCATAATCTGTACCGTGACGGACTCCGCGTCTATACCACGCTGGATGCGGAACTGCACCGCGCCGCCGAGGAGGCGGTGCAGGAGCAACTCGATTTTCTGCAGGCGGTGGTGGACGTGACCTGGTCGCAGCGCGATCCGCCCATGACGCGAGGTGGACAGGCGGCCTTCGAAGAGGTGCGCTCCGGGGTTGAGCCCTTTGCCTATTTCTGGGAATCGAATCCGGAAGTCGTGCCGCAGCTCATAGAACGATCGTCCCGGTATCGATCGCTCACGGAGCGCGGAGTGCCGCAGGAGGACGCGCTGCGGCGCCTCCGGCAGGAGGGTGCCTTCGTCGACTCTCTGAAGTCGGTCTACAGCACGCTACAGGCCGGATTTTTAGCGATGGATGCGCAGAACGGGCACATTAAGGCGTGGGTCGGCGGCCGCGATTACGGGCGCTATCCATACGATCACGTGGCCGACGCGAAGCGCCAGCCGGGTTCGACCTTTAAGCCGTTCGTCTATGCGACCGCGCTGCAGCAGGGTATCTCCCCACTGGACTCACTGCGTGATGCCGAGGTGACGTACGTCTCGCCCCGCACGAACCGCCGCTGGACGCCGGGTAATTTCGGCTCCGAGTCGGGAGACATGATGGCTGTCCGCGACGGTCTGGCCTTGTCGAAGAATACCGTCACGGCCCGCCTCATCCTGGAGGTGGGACCGGAGCGCGTCGCCAATATAGCGCATCGAATGGGCATCCAGAGCGAGCTCAATGCGGTTCCGTCCCTCGCGCTCGGAACGAGCGAGGTGACCCTCCTCGAGATGGTCGGCGCCTACGGTACCATTGCCGCCAGCGGAACCTACCACGAGCCGGTTGTCGTCACGCGCATTGAGGATGCGGACGGGCGGGAGCTTGCGACTTTCGGCACCGAGACGCGGCAGGCAGTCGAGCCGGATCTCGCGTACGGCGTTCTGGACATGATGCGCGGCGTGATCGATTACGGCACGGGCGTGCGGATTCGCTCGCAGTACGGCGCGCGCGCCGATCTCGCCGGAAAGACCGGCACCACGCAGGAGGCGGCCGACGGCTGGTTCATGCTGCTCCATCCCAATCTCGTGATGGGCTCGTGGGTCGGTTTTCCCTCGCCGGAACTGACGTTCCGGACGCTCTACTGGGGCCAGGGCTCCCATAACGCGCTTCGCATCATCGGCGATTTCTACACGCGTGCCGATCTGTCGCCAAGTGCGCGGTTCGAGGCCCCTGCCGGATATCAACCACCCGAGCCGGACCGGTTGCGTGCGGCCGATACGTCGGACCTCGACCTCCCGGACCTGGCGAGCGACGAGGACGCCGACGGCGATGCGATCAGTGACTCCATCCTCGCTGCACTCGAGGACGATGAGACGGATGCGGACACTGCAGATGGGGCCGATTTCGATGCGCAGGATACGGTCGGTTTCGACGATGAAGCGCCGGGCGAGGCCGATGGACTAGCTGCCGGCGAGGCGGACGCACCCGAGGAGGACGCCGGAACACCCGACGAACCGGACTCCGACGTCGAGCGGCTCAACCGGCAGGAGCGGGAGCAATCCAATCTCGACGAGTACCTCGAGCGGATGGAGGAGGACGACGGCGGCCCGTAGGGACCCATCACGAGCCAGACATTGCGAACCAGAGCCGGCTCGGATGCCGGCCTCTTCCGTCGACTTGTTCCAATATCGTCAATCTTGCCGGTCGATCGCGAACAACCGGCCATCAACATCCGGGTTCAAGGCTCCAAGTCGAAGTAAATAAACACTATATACATGGCAACGGACCCTCATCAGACTCCGCGACGAGGACGTTCAGGCGGCTGGAGCGAGAACATACGGCGCCGCCTGCGCGACAAAGGCACCCGCCCGATCACGGTCCTCCTCCTGGCAGCATGTGTGCTACTTGTCGGGCTGCTCGGCTACTGGATCGTACTCTTAACCGAGCTGCCGTCCACGGACGATCTGGAGCGCTCCCGCTTCGAGCAGGCCACCGTCGTCTATTCGGCCGACGGCGAGGAGCTCACCACCTATCAGGACAAAAACCGCCGTTGGGTGACTCTCGACGAGATCTCACCATGGGTCACCCAGGCCCTCATCGCTACGGAGGATCATCGCTTCTACGAGCACAGCGGCGTGGACGTGATGCGGATGGTGGCCTCATTTTTCCGCACCATCACCGGGGACGTGCAGGGCGGCTCGACCATAACGATGCAGTTCGCTCGAAACGCGTACCCGGGAATCTACAACGACTGGGTGGTCACCAGGAAGGTCAAGGAGTGGATCACGGCGCTGCGCATCGAGGCGATGTACGACAAGGACGACATCCTCGAGATGTACCTGAACACCGTGCCGTTCATGTATAACGCGTTCGGGATTGAGGCGGCGTCACAGACGTACTTCCAGGCGCCCGCTTCCGCCCTGAATCCGAAGGGCGCCGCCACCCTCATCGGAATGTTAAAGGGCACGGTCTACTACAATCCCGTGCGGCATCCGGAGCGCTCTCACGAGCGCCGCAATGTCGTGCTCGAGGAGATGGTCGAGCACGGCTTTCTCGATCCCGAGGAATTCGAGGAGATGCGCGACGTACCATCTAATCTGAACTTCAAGCGGCTGAACCGCGCCGACGGTCCGGCGCCGCACTTCGCCGAGTACCTCCGGCAGTGGCTGGATGATTGGGCGGACCGCTACCAGATCAACCTTTACACGGAGGGCCTCCGCGTCTATACGACGATCGACTCTCGCGTCCAGCAGGCGGCACAGGCCGCTGTCGACGCGGTGGGCGACAACCTTCAGGGGGTGGCGAATCGGACCGTCAGCGTCGACGGCTATTGGAATCGGAATCCGGAGAGCGTTAATGAGATGATCCGGCAGACGAACCGCTATCGCGGCATGATCGCCGGCGCCACGGACGGCTCGGCGGTGATCGATTCGCTCCGCGCAGATCCATCCTTCGTCGATTCGCTCAAAAGCCAGCTTCGGCGCGTGCAGGCGGGCTTCGCCGCCATGAATCCTCAGAACGGCCACGTGGTGGCCTGGGTCGGCGGACGGGACTTCGGCGAGGTTCAGTTCGACCACGTTGCAATGTCGAAGCGGCAGCCGGGATCGACTTTCAAGCCGTTCGTCTATGCGGCGGCGCTCGCAAACGGCTTTTCCCAGATGTCGCTCGTTCGCGACGAGGTCGTGACGTACGTCGATCCGGACACGAGGCGGCGCTGGACGCCGAGAAACGTCGGTTCGGCATCCGGTCAGATGATCACGCTGCAGGACGCCCTGGCATACTCGAAGAATACCGTCACTGCGCAGGTGGTCCAGCGAATCGGCCCGCGGACGGTCGCCGACTACGCCGGGCGGATGGGTATCCGCAGCGAATTGGATCCCGTGCCCTCGATCGGGCTCGGCACGAGTGCCGTCTCGCTCCTGGAGATGGTCGGCGCCTACGGCACGTTGGCGAATTACGGCCACTACCGCGAGCCGACCTTCCTGACGCGCATCGAGGACTACCACGGCAACGTCATCGCGCGCTTTAGCAGCGAAAACCGCAGCGCCATACCGTCGACGATTGCCTATTCGGTCGTGGACATGCTGAGGGGTGTGGCGGACTACGGCACGGGCGTACGCATCCGCAACACCTACGGCGTCCGCGGAGACGTGGCGGCCAAGACCGGCACCTCCGAGAACGGCGCAGACGGCTGGTTCATGCTCGTGCATCCCAATCTCGTGATGGGTTCGTGGGTCGGATTTACGTCTCCGTCCATCTATTTTCGTGCGAATTACTACCAGCAGGGGGCGCATACGGCTCTACCTGTCGTCGGACAGTTCTATCAAAACGCGAGGGGCGCGGCCGGCGATCTCCTGAGCACGGATGCCCGCTTCACGCCTCCGGCCGGATGGGTCGAGCCGCAGCCGATAGATACGTCCTGGACCGACGAAGAAGACTTCTACCGCTATGCGGCCTATCTCGACTCGATGGGATACGATCGTGATTCGCTCTTCCAGATGGCGGAGGACAGCCTCTGGCGCGATCTCGACGAGTTCGACGCGGACGACGACGAGATGGGGGAGGATCTGGAGGATATCGAAGACGTGGAGACGGCCGACTCGCTCAACCGACGAGAGCGTG
>CAZQAS010000006.1:3905-24028 GCA_964591285.1 uncultured Rhodothermales bacterium | reverse complement strand
TGATCTGCATCGGCAGCTCGATCAGCTCGTCTACGTCGAACGGCTTGCTCAAATACGCTGTGAATCCGAGATCGAGGAAGCGCTCTCTATCCCCCGGCAAGGCATACGCGGTCAGGGCGACGACTGGAATGTCCTGATATTCGGGCACCTCGCGAAGCTGCTGCAGCAACTCGACACCATCCGGCCCCTTGCCCAGATTGATATCCATCAGGATGAAATCGAACTGGCGCCTGGAGGCAGCGAGAAACGCTTCGGAAGCATCGCCAACGACGGTGACGTCGTAATGCGCCTCCAGGAGCTCGACCAGCAGGTGCTGGGTATCGACGTTGTCTTCCACGAGCAGAATCTTCTCCGGGCCGCCGGCCCGAGACGTCGCCGCATCCGGACGATCACCTCCGGCGGCCTCCTGCTGGTGCACCGGATTGCTATCCTGCGACAGCTCCATTTTTTGCGGAAGTGAGACGACGAACGTCGATCCTTCGCCTTTCCGACTCTGAACGGAGATATCTCCGTCCAAGAGCTCCACCAGTCGTTTCGTGATGGTGAGCCCCAATCCGGTTCCCGGATGAGATCGATCCATGCCGAAGCTCTCCTGCCGAAACTCTTCGAAAAGGTGCGGCACGAACTTCGGATCGATGCCGATGCCGGTGTCGGAGATCGCGCAGACGATGTGATCGCCGTCGGACCGGACGCTGATCGTCACGTCTCCCCGGTCGGTGAACTTGATCGCATTGCCGATGAGGTTGTGCAGGATGCGGTTAAGCGCCGCCCGGTCCGTCAGGAGCACGTTGGAACCCATCTCGTCATCTTCCTGGACGCGGATTTCAAGCCCTTTTTCTCGGGCCATCGGCGTCAGAAGGCCGGCGACGCGGCGTGCCTCGGCGGCCAGATCGGTGTGGCGCTTCTGGATGCTCATAGCATTCGATTCCAGCTTGGCGAGATCGAGCACCGAATTAAGCATTTCGAGCAGGCGCCGCCCGCTTTCCTGGATGAGCTGGGCAAATTCGCGGTGCTGATCCGGTAGTTCCTTCGCTAGAACCGTCGCGAACCCGATGATGCCGGTAAGCGGCGTGCGGATCTCGTGGCTCATATTGGCGACGAAGGCGGTCTTTAGCCGTGAAATCTGCTCGGCCTCCTCTTTTGCCTTGATCAACTCGGCGGCGGCCGTGACCACGGAGGTGTGGAAGCGGGCCACTTTGCCGTCTTTGGCCGGTTCGGCCAGCGTGCAGAGATCGGCCAAAAACGTTGAACCGTCAGGCTGGCGGAGCTCGATGCGCACTTCTTCGCGACCGCCCGATCGACCTGCCGTGCGAAGATGCTTTAGAAATTTCCAGGTGTCCGCTGCAGTGACTAGATCGCAGAAGCTCTGGCCGAGGAGCTCCTCGATCTCACAATTGAACGCCTCTGCGCCTGTGGCACTCGCGTCAAGTACGTGGCCCGCCTCATCCAGTACGTAATAACAAACAGGTACAAGGTCTAGGGCCTCGTCGTGCATCACGAACTCCTCAGATACTTCTGATCCCTAAACCGGCCGAGGCACCCTCCAGCTTACGTGCCGTTCGACCGACTCTCGAACCGTAAGTAAAGCCAAATCAGGCGCTTAGGTTCACGTCTCCGGATCAAAAATCGTGATAATCGTGGTACGTTCGCACCGACGTGCCGATCAGGGCGGCCAGACGTCGAGCATGCGGCGGACGAGGACGATCTGTCCGACGTGATAGGCGGTGTGATCCGCCACCAAAACAGCCTCGCGGAAATAGGTCTGTCCCTCTCCCTGCTGAATCGTGCTGAAGAGATCAATGGACTCATCGTCGATCAGTTCGATGAGCTCCTGGCGGTCTCGCTTGATCGAATCAATGCACTGCTGCCAGGCTTCTCGGGACGGTGGCTCCGGATCGACCGGCCAGAAATCGTCCGGCCAGTTTGGTGAGACGTAACTCTCATTCCGACAGAATTCCAGGATATCGAATTGCGCCAGCCGGACGTGCTCGAGCAGCTGCCAGAGCGAATACGGAGCGTTCTCAGGGCGCTTTCCGCGCAATTCCGGCGGGACGTTCTTGACGGCCCTCTCCATGTCGACATGCGCCGACGTCCAGGTCAATAGGTCTTTCAGGTGGTTCCGCAGCAACTGCTGACTCATTGAGCCGGTATGAGGCGCATGTGTGATGACGTTGTCTCGATTCGATTTCGTGGCGGGGCGTCTGCTATCTTAGGCAATTGCGCACTTAATCACATGGGACTGGAATGTGAAAGGTTTCATTCGGATGGCTGTAATGGCAGCGGTGCTTAGCGTCGCAACGCCGGGTTTCTCGCTCGGGCAGGTCCCGTTCTCGTCGATGCGCTTCGACGTCAGCGTCGGCGCCGACGTGAGTAAGGGCCGATTCCAGGATCACTGGAAGATAGGGCCGACCCCGGCCGTCCTTGCGCGCATGCCGTTCCACGTCGGCGATTTAGAGATCGGCGCGGCCGGTGCACGCAACGAATTCCGCGGAGGTACCGACGGCGATTACTGGAGCGCGCTCATCCACGCCGGTTGGGGTGAGGGCGTAAACGTCGGCGGCGTGCTCCACCTGCACGGCTCGGCGCTGGTTGGCAGCTACTTCATGATCTTCGATACTCAACCAGTGGGGTACGCGCGGCGGGAAAACGAGCTGGCGCTCGGTGCGTCCGCCGACCTGAACGTACTCGCGCTTGAGCCGGTCATCCTCTTCGCGCGAACCGGGTATCTACGGGTATTCACCTCCACGCCCATCGATCTGATTCACTTATCCGCCGGACTCGCCCTCCGAATCGAGACTCCAAACTGGCTTCGGACGCTCTTGCGCTGAGCATGCAGCGCCGACTTATCACGACTGATCCGCGGGGGACCGTGCCACACCGATACGTACTTCTTCTCTTGGCGGCGGCTCTGGTCGGCAGTTCCGTGCTTGGATCGACTCCGCGCGAGGTACGCGCACAGGACCGGACCCCGCTGGGCGTCGACCAGGTTATCGACGGAGAGGAACTGCGACGCAAGGGCATCATGCGGCTCGGCGACTTGCTTCGCTTCATCCATGGCGGACGACGGATAACGATCGACGGGTTCTCAGGTCGGTTGAGCTTGAACGGGCTTGGCTCCTTCCACGAACCCGGCCCATCCATCTACATCGACGGACATCCCATTGACGTGGGCTTCCTCGGCACCCCATCACTGAATCTGCTCGGAGTGCCTGTTGAGGCCATCGACCGTGTCGAGATCGTTGCGAAGCCGGCGATCATCTACGGCACGTTCGCCGGGAGGGGTGCCATCCACATCCACACGCGTCCCGAGGTCGAAGGCCTGCGCGCCGAGGTCGCCACCGCCGTAGAGAGCGAGGTCGGTGATCCAGGGCCGTTCGCCTACCTGGACGAGGCGCCGAACATGGATACACAGGGACCTGACGTCCGGGCGATCGTGGAGGCGGGTGGAGCCGCGGCGAGTGCGCGTCTCGGCGGTACCTACAGCCGCCATTACTTAACGAAGCCGCCCGTACTCGAGCGACGGCTGGTGCTTCAGAGACTTTCGGACGCTCCCGTGATCGAGATGGCCGCGCCATTCGTATCCGGCGCCTGGAGCGGGGCAGCGATCAGTGCGAACGTGATCGGGCTCGGTGCGATAGGCAAGCATTACCCCTTTCTACCCTATGCCGCCCGAGAGATCTCGGCGAACTACCGCGCCGCGAATGCGTCTGCCGTGGTGAGTCACGAGATCACCGAAAAGATGGCGCTGCGGCACCGGATTACGGCATCGGCGATCCGTGCCGAGCACCCCGTCGACTCGGGCGTGCCCTTCCTATGGGAGCACGAAAGCCTCACGCTAAACACAGCCTTGGGTCGGTCGCTGGAGCGCCGCGTGGTCGTGCTTGGCGCCACCGGCCGCCTCGACCGTGCGCGATCGGCTCAAGAATCCGATCAATTTACGGGCTCGCTCTACGCTGCCATCGCCGGACCTATGTCGCCGACCGTCCAGTATCAGGGCGGCGGCATGCTCTCGAGCGACTGGGAGCAATCGGTGCTGAAAGCCTACGGTGGGGTCACGATTCAGCCCAGCAGCGCGCATCGCGGCGACATTTACCTGAGCATTTCCGAGGAGCTGCCCAACGAGCAGAATGTCGTAGACATGTGGTCCAGGCGCGGGGTCGGCGTCCCACATTTGCCCACTCCCGAAACCCGTCCCGAGGCGAATGTGGCGATGCGTGCGACGGGCGACGTAGAATGGAGCTGGACGCCAAACGTCCAGCATGCACTCTCCGCGGGCATGGGCCTCCGCGTCGCGGCGGGCACGCACACGTATCGCCGGGACATCCAGCCCGTGGGCGCGGGATACCACACCGCCGACATCGCATTCGGCTACGCCGAGGGTACGAACGGCACCTTGTGGATCGAGTACGCGGCGCGTTTGCTCCCGGGGCGGCAGCGGCTGTTCGTTCATCACGAGGAAACGCTTGGTGGCGACGGCGTCTTTCACGAGATGTGGGAGGCGGTTCCAAATTCCCGCTTTGGACTTTCGGTGTATACTGCCGTGGCGCCCGATTTCGAAGTGGAGGCCGTCCTCACGCGTCAGAGTGGCGCTAGATGGACCGAATTTGCCGGGGTCCAAGGGATTTCCTCGGAGGTCGCAAGCTCGACGATGCTCGACCTGGCGATCTACAAGCGACTTTTCGCGGGGCACGTCCACCTACGCCTCGCGCTGCGGAATCTTCTGCGGGATGACGTGAGGCTTCATCCCATGGGCGATGCCTTTGATCTCGCTGCGAAAGTCGACCTTCGTGTGGAGTTCGGCACAAGACGCTAGCTGCGGTGGTGCGGAGGCTGCGCGTAGGTTATGTTCACTCGCATGGAGGCATTCTTCACCCACATGACGCCCATCCTCTGCAATTACTACGTCACTTATCGCTGCAACGCGAAGTGCGGATTCTGCGACATCTGGGAGCAGCCGTCTCCCATGATCTCGCTGGAGGATGCCGAGCGCAATCTCCAGGACCTGAAGCGGTTAGGTGTTCGAATCGTCGATTTCACGGGCGGCGAGCCTCTCCTGCATACCGAGCTCCCGGACCTCCTCCGGATCGCGAAAGATCTGGGCTTCGTGACCACGATCACGAGCAACGGGCTCCTCTATCCGAAGCGGGCGCACGACCTGGCCGGTCTAATCGACATGCTTCACTTCTCGATCGACTCGCCGCGGGCCGAGGAGCACAACGCCTCGCGGGGCGTGGAGTGCTTCGAGAAGCTGATGGAGTCCATCGAACTGGCCCTCGATCTCGGCGAGCAGCCGGACCTTCTCTTCACCGTAACGAATGAGAACGTTCACCACCTCGAGGAGATCTACGAAACCATCTCCTATCCAAACCGGCTGATCCTGATCATCAATCCGCTCTTCGAGTACAACGAACTCGGTGCGGATCTGGAGGACGAGGTGATGGCGAAGATGGAACGCTTCTCCGGCCGGCCGTACACGTATCTGAACAACGCCTTCCTGAGTCTCCGGAAGCAGGGTGGCAACGACCCGGACGCGCCGGTCTGTAGGGCGGTCTCGACGTGCGTCGTCATCTCGCCGTTCAACGAGCTGGTGCTGCCTTGTTACCACTACGGACTCGAACGGCTGCCGATCGAGGGCCGCCTATACGATCTGTGGCAATCGGATACCGTCGCGCGACACCGCGAAATGGAGGGCCGCCACAAAGTCTGCCGCAGCTGCACGATCAACTGCTACTTCGAGCCCAGCTTTGCCGTCAGCCCGGGGAACCGCTATTTCTGGGAGAGCCTCCCCTCGAAAATGCGCTATTCGTGGACGAAATTCGTGGTTCAGCGGGTGCGTACGTCGGTGGGGGGCGGCCGCCAGGCGGTCCTTCCTGCGTGACGCCCTTCGCGACACCCATCCAGGCTACAGGCCGGGCTTCGGGCTGAGCCGAACGTCTTTGGCCTTAAGCTGGAGCGTCGTTCGACCTTTCCAGTGGTTTTCATCGACGCTGTAGAGGAGATCGATCGACTTTCCGCGCTTCCAACTTTCCTCCAACACCGGCAGGCGTCCGGCCAGATTGAATCCGATGGCGTGCATCGAGTGTTCGCTGCCGTTTGCGACGACGAACTTGAGATGCTTGTCGCCGCGTCCGACCGTTCTGCAGGGCTGCGTAAGGCGCAGGCCATTGGACTGAAAGATGGGCCGATCATTGTGCGGGCCGAACGGCTCGAACTGTTTCAGCACCGCCCAAAAACGGCTGTCGATGTCGTCGATGTCCGCGACGGCATCCACGTTGATGGATGGTCGAAGCACGTCAGCCGTAATCTCCTCGCTGACCGCTTCGTCGAATCGCCGCTGAAAGGCCGTGATGTTTCGGTGCTCGAGCGACATGCCGGCCGCATGATCATGTCCGCCGAATTCCAGCAGCAGATCTTCGCAGGACTGCAGAGCATCGTATACGTTCACGCCGTCGATAGAGCGGGCGGATCCTTTCGCGACACCATTGCTCGTGCCGAGCAGTATCGTCGGCTTATAAAACCGCTCAACGAGGCGGCTGGCGACAATGCCGATGACGCCGAGGTGCCAGTTATCGTTGTGAAGGACGATGGCGTGGCGCGTACCGGACGTAATCTGACGCTTCGCCATCTCCTCCGCCGATTGCAGCACCTCGCGATCGATGCTCCGCCGGCGCCGATTTAGATCCTCGAGTTCTTCTGCCAGACGTGTGGCCCTAGCCGGATCATCTTCGAGGAGTAGAGCAACCGCCTTCTCGGCACTGCTTAGTCGTCCGGCCGCATTGATACGCGGCCCGATCGTAAAGACGACATTGGTGGCGGAGCACGAAGCGAGGTCCAGCCCGGCCACCTCAGCCAGCTTCCGCAGACCGAGTCGCGGATTCGCTTGCAGCGCCGCCAAGCCGAAGGAGAGCAGCACGCGGTTTTCTCCGTATGCCGGCACGATGTCGCTTGCGGTGGCCACGGCGACCAGATCCAGGTATTCGTGTGCGTCTTTCGGCGATCGGCCGAGTGTGGCGAAGAGGGCCTGCGCGAGCTTAAACGCCACCGCGCATCCGCACAGCTCCTCGAAAGGATAGGCGCAGTCGCTTCGTTTGGCGTCGAGTACCGCCGTGCAGTCCGGCAGCTCTTGCTTCGGCGTATGATGATCGCAAACAATAAGGTCGATCCCGAGCTCTCGGGCGTGGAGGGCCTCCGCGAGTGCCGTCACGCCGCAGTCGACGGCGACGACCAGCCCGACTCCCCGTTCAGCGGCTTGATCGAGGCCCGCCTCACAGAGCCCGTAGCCGTCTTCAAAGCGATCCGGGATGAAGTACGAGGCCTTACCGCCCGCCGATCGGATAGCCGACACCAACAGCGCCGTCGCGGTCGTGCCGTCGACGTCGTAATCACCGTAGACGAGGACTTCCTCGCCGCTCTGTACGGCCTCGGCGAGACGTTCGGCGGCCCGCTCCATGTCGGCCATCGCGAACGGGTCGTGCAGTGCCGCCATCGACGGGCGAAAGAAATGCTTGGCACGCTCGAACGTGTCAATGCCTCGAAGGACGAGCGCGCGAGCTAGCGGTTCGGGAAGGTCGTTCAGCGATCGACGGACGCGTTCAACGGCGTCCGGAGAGGTCGTCGATCGAATGATCCAACGGTTCTGCATTTGCAAAGCGGGCGTGGGCTTGTCGATATCTGGGGCTGCAATGGGGTGCAGTTCTTGCGCGCCGAATATAATAAGCAGGAACTGGTGACACGTGTGCGTCACCCCACACTAAATCTACCCTTATTTGAGGATCGACATCGTACGCTGGAAGACATTCCGCTCCGTCCGCAACACGTAGACGTACATACCGCTGGCTATGCCCGAGGCATCGAACGACACGCTGTGCAGGCCCGCAGCCCGGACGCCGTCGACCAGCACCTTAACCCGCCGGCCCATCACATCATAGACCACGAGGGTCGCATGCTGCGGTCGACCTAGGGAGAATTCAATCGTGGTCGACGGGTTAAAGGGATTCGGGTAGTTTTGCTTGAGCGCGAAACGAATGGGCATTTCTACGCGGTCCGATTCACGCGCCGTCGGAACGTAGCCCGCCTGCGAAAGGAGAGTCCATTCGTCGATCCAGAGCTCATTCCCGAATGCCCCGATGTACGCCGCGTCCACAAAAAATCCGTCGGCCGGCGGTGCCTCCGTCTCGTTCGTCAGCGCAGGGCTGCCCTCAATCGGGCGCGGATCAAGTTCCATGACGGTCTCGCGGCTGATGCTTCGCAGCCCCGGGTCGACGTCCAACCAATTATCGTCCGCGAACGCGTCTGCGGCGAACTGGTCGACAAAGACGTCGGAATAGTCGTCGAGACCGATGCCGTTGACGTCCCCGAAGCCGAACCAGATGTTGTGCGAAAGCACTAGCTCACCGGCTTCCAGACGGCCGCGGCTGTCTTCGCCGCTTCCGAGATCCTCGATCGCCACGCCGGCACCGGCAAAATCGGTGAAGATCGAGTTGTAGTACTTGCCTCCTGCGTTGTCTCTCAGATTCAATGCGAAGTCGTTCGAACTTCGCAGCGATCCGGCACCCGATCCGATGTAGGTGGCATTGAAGATGACGGGAATCGCGTAGGGCTGGCCAGTCTCCGGGTCGGTGCCGCCATCATGCTCACCGCCGGATCCCGCGTCGTCGGAGCCGTGAATGCCGAACCAAAACTGACCTCTGCCGCGGAAGCCTTCGTCGTAGTCGAACATGTCGTCGCCGCAGAATGCAGCCACGAGATACTTCGTGTCGACAGTGCCGCCGAACCACTCGAATCCGTCGTCCTGATTCGCGAAGACCTCGACGTATTCAATGGTCGTACCGCGACCGACGGCACCCATCGTGAGCCCGTTGATCTCATTATCCTGGCCGAAGATCGCGCCTCCATAGCGGATGGAGACGTACCGAAATACGCCCGAATCATCGTCGTCGTCATCACCGCCATAGCGATTGTTCGCGGCGTTCTCGCCGGTGGTGGGCAGGCCCTCGATGAAATTTTCTCCGCCGCCGACGTTGATGCCGGCGCGTCCGAGAATGAGCACGCCTCCCCATGAGCCGCGGTCATCAAGCGTGAGGTCGTGGGGATCAGTGACGTCGTCGTCCTCGGCCGTGAAGATGATCGGCTCGGAGGCCGTACCTTCGGCGAAGATCTGACCTCCGCGCGCGACGATGAGGGCCGTCTCCTGATCACCTGTCGTCGGATCGGCCGTGCCCTTGATGACGGTGCCGGGCTCGATGGTAAGCGTCTCCCCATCCTCGACGTAGATGTAGCCGTCCATCAGGTAGACATTGTCGCTCGTCCAGACGACATCCCCCTGAATGTCCGCATTCGTGACGGTGATCTCGTTCTGGGCCCAGGCCTGCGGCGAAAGGAATACGAGAAGTAGAAGGGTGGTACCTAGTCGTTGCCTCATTTTGTACGGTCTCTTGATGGTTGTCAGGACAGGTGGTCTCGGCGCACTTCCGCACCGAGCGGCGTGAATTGCGGATGTTGACCCTCGCGCCAAAAAGTGAGGGCTCAGAGGTCGTAGGAGAATGACACCTTCACCGTACGGCCGATTTCGTAGCGATGGGTTACGAACTCAACACCCTTGTAGCGCTGCGACTCGACGAACTCGTCGCCGAGCACATTATTGATGGACAGGTTGACGTGGAATAGGCTGAACACGTCCTGTCCGATCGAGACGTAGAGATCGTTTCGCGGCTGCTCGAACAGGTTTGGAGCTCCGCCGAGCGAAACCGATGACAATCGCTCGCCGAAACGATTGAACGAGACGGAGGCCGAGGTGCCGGACTCGAAATTGTCGTACGACAGTCCAATGTTGAGAACGTATGGAGACTGCCCCTGAAAGGGCCGCGTTCGACCGACGTCAAAGCCCTCGGCGAACTCTTTTTCACGTTCCGGAATCTCGACATGCGACCGGATCAGCGCGAGGTTCGCTTGTGCCGTCAAATTCTTCAGCGGCTCCGCAACCCATCCCATCCCCTTTCGGAGTTCGAATTCAAGTCCGGATACCGTCGCCTTGGGGACGTTGACGAAGGAGACCTGGTTGTTATTCGAGATGAAGACGCGCTCGATCGGGTCCCGGAAGTATTTGTAGAAGCCGCTCACGGCCAGGACGTCGCCGATCCCCATGAACCACTCCCAACGGGCGTCGAGATTGCTCACGAGCGTGCGTTCGATATCCGGATTCCCCGACAATTCGGGGCCTCCAGCAAAGCTGAAGGACGTAAACGGCGCGATTTCGCGAAACGTTGGGCGCGCAAGCGTCCGCGTGGCCGATGCGCGGAGATTCATGGTCGCGCGGACCGTGTAGACGAGGCTGAGCGACGGCAAGAGGTCCGCTTCACTGATGTGACCGGATGCCTTCGTCGTGTCGTGACTTACAATCCGGATGTCCGTGGTCTCATAGCGAGCTCCCGCAATGAGTTTGAGGCGCGGTAGAATGGACGCGTCGAGCATTGCATAACCGGCAAGCACCTCCTGCGTCGCGCCGTAGTTGTTGGCAGCACGCGTGCCATCCTCGATGGTGTTTCCAAATGTAAATCGGCCATCGACGTCCTCGACGATTCCGAGATTCTCCGCAGCGAAGAAGGCGTTCACGTCTCCACCGAAATCGCTGAAATCAAGCGAATTGTGGCGGTAATTAAACTTTCGCTCTCGAAAAGTCCGATCCTTGTGGAGGTACGATCCTCCCATCTTCAGGCGAGCCGGTGACCGAAAACCAACGTGGAACGGCAACTCGACGTCGAGGTCGGCATCGACGTTGTCCTCGAAGAGGCTTCGGTAGATGCGCGTGGGGGGCGTAGCGTTCGAGGATCCGAGATTGATGTCATAGACGGTGGTGTCGGACACGCCGTCGCCCGTCAGATCCACGTCGACGAATTGATCAAAAAAGAAGCGCAGGTCGGGTTCGTCCTGCGTCGTTCGAATAATGCCGACATTCCAATTCGTCCGCAGGCCTCCGAGAGTTTTGAGAAAGCTCTCACCGCGAAGCTGGTAGGACCCCATCGAGCGCTCCGTGTACTGAAGCACATACGTTTCGAACTGGACGGGCGGTCTCGTATTCTTTGGATAGATTCCGGTTTGATAGCGGCCCAGCTGCTCGCCATCCTGACTCCGCATCACATTTACACCGACCTCGTGATGGGCGTGAGGACGATAGGAGACGCTCGTCAGGAGCCCCCAACTCGCCACGCGCGCACCGCGCGAATCGCGGAAGCGGAAATTCGTATTGAGAGAATCGGCGAGCGGATCCGTCGCTTCGAACTGGGCAGTCTGCCCGCCATCATAGCCCTCAAATTCGCGGCCGTACGTTGCATTCGCGACGATGCCGACGGGTCTTCCGAGAAAGGTGAACTGATTGCCGAAGGAGAGACCGTAGCTCTGGTTAATGCCGGCCGGCCCGGACGTGGGTATCATCTCGCCGCCGAACGCCTTTGAATACGCATCCAGGCGATCGGCTAGCTCGGCATCCCTTCGAGCCTGTGAAGCACGTGGGATGTCGACGTCATCAGCGTGCAGAATGTCAGGAATCTTTCGAAGGCCGCTGTCGAAGCCCATCCAATCCGTGCTGCTCTCCGGCCCCGACCAGAAGGTCTCCGACATCGAAATGGCGGAGTTGTACGCGATCGAATTGGAGATGCTGAGCGTGAGAGATTCGGGGTAGGTCTTCGTGTTGATGTTGATGCTTCCTCCCGAGAAGCTCCCCGGCTGGTCGGGCGTAAACGTCTTCGTCGCGACGATATTGTCGAGCAGGTTCGCCGGGATGAGGTCGAGCTGAGCAGCATTCCGATCGGGATCCGCGCTGGGCAGCTCGGACGAGTTGAGCTGTGCTTGGCTGTAGCGATCACCGAGGCCGCGCACGTAGACGTATTTTCCGTCGACGACGGAGGTGCCGGTCACACGGCTCATCGCTTGTGCCGCATCTCCGCTGCCGTACGTTGACATCGCCTGAGCACTGATCGCGTCACTGATGCCGGCGGCCCTCTGCCGCTGTTTGAGCAGTGCGGCCTCCGTGTTCTCAAGCGCTCTGGCCTCGATGACGACCTCGTCCATGCCGACTGCCTCAGGCGAGAGCGCGAGATCGATGCGCGTCCGTTCGTTGCGCGCCACCTCAACATTTCGCACGGTTTTCGCCTGATAGCCGATATATGAAAAAACCAGGTCGTGAAAACCCGGTTCGATGTTCTTGATGGTGAACTGGCCGTCCAGATCCGTCGTGGAACCGATCGACGTTCCTTCAATGATGACGTTTGCGCCGATGAGCGTCTCACCCGTCGTTGCATCGACGACCATGCCTGCAATCGAACCGCTTTGTGCATGGGCGGTTGACGCGAGTCCAAGAAATGCAATCAGCGCGATGAAGAGGTCGCATCGGTTGTTGAAGCATGTCATCGTCGGCTAACGTAGCAGATGGCTAGGGAGGGTGGCTTTCGTAGTCTGAGGCAGTATTCGTACTGCTGCCCTTTTTCACCCGCCAAGCTAGCCGGACGTTGTTAGGACGGTGTTATCGCCGGTTTATCATTGGTTTAACATGGCCCTAGACATCGACGGACGCCTATATTATCCGTCTTTTAAATTTCAGCTCATTCAGGCGCCCTCGCTACCGACCGACGAATTTGCCTGCGGCATTTGACACACTCGAAATCAAAAGAACGGCTCGTCCTATTCGCCCTCTGGCTCATGGTCTTCTCGGCCAGCAGCCAGGTGATCATCATCTCACCGATTCTCCCTCGCATTGGAGAAGCACTGGACGTTCCAGAGGCCGTTCTCGGCACGCTCGTAACGTCCTACGCGGTGATGCTCAGCGTCTTCGCGCTGATGACGGGTCCGATCTCAGACAAGATCGGCAGGCGCCGCATCCTCCTGATCGGCACGGGCTTCATGTCCCTTTCGCTTGCCCTGCACGGCGTGGCGGACACCTACCTGTCGCTGCTTACCGTACGGGCGCTCGCGGGCGCAGCCGGCGGCACGCTAAGCGGCGCCGCCGTCGCCTATGTAGGCGACTACTTTCCATACCACCGCCGCGGATGGGCGAACGGTTGGGTGATGAGCGGCATCGCCTTTGGTCAGATCATCGGAATACCGCTCGGAACCATCCTGGCCGACCTGATCAACTATCGGTGGCCGTTCCTGATGTTCGCGATCACGATGGGTGGGGCGTTCGTGCTGATCTGGCGCGTCGTGCCCCAGCCCGACGTCCAGCGCGACAAGCGCCGATTGTCGTTCAAGAGGGCCGTGGTCGATTATTTCCGGCTGCTGCGCCAATCCGAGACCGGCGCCGCCGCCTTCGCCTACTTCCTAATGTTCTTCAGCATCGGCCTCTACGTGGTCTACCTGCCCACGTGGCTCGAGCGATCGCTCGGCGTCAGCGGGCAGGCCATCGCCACGCTGTTTCTCGTCGGCGGGCTCGCGAACGTCGTCACGGGGCCGCTGGCAGGCCGTTTGTCGGATCGCATCGGGCGCAAGCCGCTGGTGATCTGGTCGTGCATCGGACTGGCCATCGTGATGGTGCTCACGACGTATCTGGTCGTGAACATGTGGATGGCCTACCTCCTGTTCGGCTTCGCGATGGTGATGGTGGCCATGCGGCTCAGCCCGCTGCAGTCGCTGCTCAGCGCCCTCGTGATCGATGCGAAGCGCGGTATATTGATGAGCCTCGCGGTGGCCATCGGTCAGATTGGGATCGGCATCAGCGGGGCACTCGCCGGCCCCGCCTACACGGAATACGGTTACGTGAGCAACACCATGCTCGGCGCGGTGGCGATCTCGCTCATGGCCGTCCTAGTCTGGTGGAAACTTCCTGAGCCGGGCGAACAGCCCGAGGGCGAGGCCGCCGAAGCCGCAGCGCCAAGAACGATCGAGCTCAGCGCCGAATCACCCGCCGCCCGCCCATAACGAGCAACGAACAAACCATGCCGAAAGGACCGCGCCGCCTGGGAGACGTGCTCAAGGACCTCGTCGATCGACTGGGAATTCGCCAGGAGCTGAACGATGCGGAGATCGTCGAGGCGTGGGCCACGATCGCCGGGCCGGAGGTCAACGCCTACACTGACTCGGCGTGGATGAGCGGCAAGAAGCTTTTCGTGAAGGTGACCAGCCCGGTTCGCAGGCAGCAGCTGCACATGAACCGCTCATCGCTGCGAAACCGGGTCAATCTGGAGCTGGGCGGCGACGTGGTCGAGGAGATCGTCTTTCGCTGAGGAAGGACGCGAGAGGTTCGGAAAGGGAGCGCCCGGAGAAGTGGAAAAAGGCGAGCTCGCCGCCTAGTCCTCCAGCTTCCGAAAAGCCACACTCGTGTTGTGGCCACCGAAGCCGAAGGCGTTGCTCACCGCCACGTTCACGACGCGATCCTGCGGCTTGTTGAACGTGTAGTTGAGGTCGCACTCTTCGTCCGCCTCCTCAAAGTTGATCGTCGGCGGCACGCGGTCGTGCACGGTTGCCAGTATGGCGGCGACGGCCTCGATGGCACCGGCCGCGCCGAGCAGGTGCCCGGTCATGCTCTTCGTCGAGGAGAGATTCATCTCGTAGGCATGCTCGCCGAAGACGCGCTTGATCGCCTTCGTTTCCGCGACGTCGCCGAGCGGCGTGGACGTACCGTGCATATTCAGATAATCCACTTCTTCGGCGGAGAGCCCGGCGTCATCCAGAAGTGACTGCATCGCCAATGCTGCGCCGCTGCCTTCCGGATCCGGCGCCGTAATGTGATGTGCATCGGCCGACATGCCCACACCGATGATCTCGGCGTAGATTCGTGCGCCCCTGGCACGAGCGTGTTCGAGCTCCTCGAGGATGAGGCAGCCGCCGCCCTCGCCCAGGACAAATCCGTCGCGCCCGGCATCGAAGGGGCGGCTCGCTTTTTCGGGATTCTCGTTGCGCGTGGAGAGAGCTTTCAGGGCATTGAACCCACCCACTCCGAGCTCCGTGACGCTGGCCTCACTGCCGCCGGAAAGTATCGTGTCGGCCTGACCGCGCTGAATCAGCAGAAAGGCATCTCCGATGTTATTATTGCCGGTCGCGCACGCGGAAACGATGCAGTAGTTCGGACCGCGAAAACCGTACTGCATGGAAATGTGGCCGCTCGCGATGTCCGGTATCATCATCGGGATGAAAAACGGCGAGATGCGTCTCGGGCCGTTCTCCAGATACTCGGCCGTCTGATCCTGAAAGGTCTGCAGGCCGCCGATCCCGCTGCCGAAGATGACGCCCGTCCGGTCTTTAACCTCCTGCGAGAGCTCCCCGTCGAGACCGGCATCTTCGACGGCCTCCTGGGCGACCACGAGCGCGTACTGCGCGAATCGATCGAGGCGCCGCGCCAGTTTCCGGTCGAGGTACTCCGTGGCCTCGAAGCCCTTCAGCTCACAGGCGAATTTCGTATCAAACGGCTCCGGATCGAAGTAGGTGATCGGTGCAGCGCCGCTTTCGCTCTGCATCATGCCCTCCCAAAAACTATCGACCGAAAGGCCGAGAGGAGTGAGCGCACCCATACCGGTTACGACGACTCTACGTCCGTCACGCATGATGAGAGGGATCTACAGCAGAGATGTATCAGAAAGCCCGGCGCAAAAGGGACCGGGCTCGGGCGCAACTTAGGCGGTCTTACCCTGGAGATAATCGATGGCGTCGCCGACCGTTGCAATTTGCTCGGCGTCCTCATCCGGTATAGTAATGTCGAACTCCTTCTCAAATTCCATGATCAACTCGACCGTGTCCAATGAGTCGGCACCGAGATCGTTCGTAAACGAAGCGTCGCGAGTTACGTCGGACTCTTCTACGCCGAGCTTCTCGACGATGATTGACGTGACTTTCGCTTCGAGATCGTTCGCCATGCTTTAGCCTCCATTGTGTTGCGAGAAACGTACGCCGGCAGCGCCGAATGCCGACCGACAGATACGAGGATGTTCTGATTCAGTGATCGGCAAAAACTACGGCAGGCCCCGGGGAGAATCAATTTACGTGCGAGACCAACACCGCAAGCGTCGAACTGAAACCGTACTGATCAACGCGAACGCAACGGCACTTTGATCCCCGAAAGCGTTAAAGAAGTGCGAAGAAAGCAGAGACGAGCCGGCCCACGGCCGTCAAAATCGGGCATTATTGCCGCGCCCCATCAGGCGCACCACCGCACCGTCTCCTCCAGATAGCGCTCGAGATAGGCCACCGAGCGGTCCATGTGCGATGCGTCATTGTATATCCGATGCAAAAAGATCGCGCCTTCCATCGTACCGACGATGATGGAAGCCACCTCCTCCGCGTCGGCCGCGGGATGGACCTGGCCAATTTTGATGCCGCGGCGCACGATCCGCCGCACGCATCGCCGCCATTCGCTTACGGCGCGACGCGCCCTGGCCTCGAGAAAAGGAAGGGCACTCGCCGACTGCAGGGCCGCATCAAAGACGGGACATCCTCCCTCGATCGGAGGGCTCTCGACGAACACCCGAAATCCCTGGATGATCGCAAGAAGCTGATCGACCGCGTGCGTATCGTCGTCGATCGCTGCATAGAGGAGCAGGTTCGTCTGCTCAACCGCATAGTCGAATGCCTCTACCGCCAGCGCTTCTCGATCCTGCAAGAGTCGTTCGGTCGTATCGGGTATCCGAACCCGCAGCTCTCGCTCAACGACGTCCAAAGACGTGACGTCATATCCGAAGTGATTGAAGAGTCGCGCCGCCTCGATTACGACATCGCGGCGGCTGTCGTCACTATGCTCCATGGACTCCGACCAGGCTTGCAGAAGTTGACGCCGACCAGCGCGTGCCGGACGGCAGTGAAATTACTTTGAGTATCAGTCGACTCGAATCTATCTTAAGCGCCTGTCGTTCGAATTCACTTTCGCAGCGCACCCCTCGAGGCATTCGGCCGGGTGCCGCCCTTCGCCCAACATCGTCCATACAACAAAGATTCATGTCCTACCTGTTCACGTCCGAGTCTGTATCCGAAGGACATCCGGACAAAGTCGCCGACCAGATCTCGGACGCCATTTTGGATGCCCTGCTCGCGCAGGATCCGCGCAGCCGCGTTGCCGTCGAGACGCTCGTCACGACCGGACTGGTCGTCCTCTCCGGGGAAGTAACTACGGAGGCCTACGTCGACGTTCAAAGCATTGCCCGCGAAGTCATTCGCGAGATCGGCTACACGGACCCGACGCTTCGATTCGACAGCGACTCCTGCGGCGTGCTGAGCACGATTCACGAGCAGAGTCCGGACATCAAGCAGGGTGTCGATGAAGGCACGGGACTGCACAAGGATCAGGGCGCGGGCGATCAGGGGATGATGTTCGGCTACGCCTGCCGCGAGACGGAGGAGCTGATGCCGATGCCGATCGCCTACGCACACGCACTGGTGCGCGAGCTTGCGAACATCCGCAAGAACACGGAACTGATGCCGTACCTCCGGCCGGACGCAAAGAGTCAGGTCACGATCGAATATGACGACGACCGGCGCACCCCGCGGCGCGTGCACACCATCGTCGTCTCCACTCAGCATTCCGAGGACGTTACCGTCGAAGAGATCAAACGCGACGTTCGGCAGCATCTGCTCCCGCGCGTGATCGACGAGAATTTCCTCGACGACGACCTCATTCTACACGTCAATCCGACCGGACGCTTCGTTATCGGTGGGCCCCACGGCGACACCGGCTTGACCGGCCGTAAGATCATCGTGGATACGTACGGTGGAAAGGGTGCGCACGGCGGCGGCGCCTTCAGCGGTAAGGACCCGTCAAAGGTCGACCGCTCGGCGGCCTACGCCGCAAGGCACGTTGCAAAGAATATCGTCGCGGCCGAATTGGCCGACGAAGTCGAGGTGCAGCTGGCCTACGCGATCGGCGTGCCCGAACCGGTATCCATCGACGTGTTGACGAATGGTACGGGTGTGATGCCGGACCATCACCTCGTCCGTGCCGTGCGTGAGACGTTCGATCTGCGGCCGTCGGCGCTCATTCGACGCCTCGATCTGCTGAAGCCGAAATACCGCCAGACCGCCGCGTACGGACACTTTGGGCGGCGCGCGTTCAGCTGGGAGGACCTCGATCACGTGGATGCACTCAAGGAGGCCGCCCGCCAGTACGCGTAGTCCGGTTCTCGTGAGACTCTCTCGCGCCGGGAAGGCTCGTCCGCGTCGCGTGCTTGAGTCGGACGGTTCGGCATCCGATACCCCCTCCGAAACGGGCTGCCTGTTCGATCCTGCCTGCTCCCGATCGGGGCCTAAGTCCGGACAGATCAGACACTTACAGGTCCGGCCGTCCGAAACCACCAACCTGTGCGGGCGTCTCATCTGACGCTCGCGGCTGCCCCATCAATCTTCAGAACGCCGCCTGAAAGCCACCGTCCGGATCCGCCGCACGTCATCTCGAATGGACCTCCACGCCGCATGCACAGGCTAGTTGCCTTCGGACTGTCGGTCCTTCTCTTTAGCGTCTTTCCGGATACCGCGTCCGCGCAGGACGTGCCGCTCCGCGATGCAGCGAGGGAGCAGCTGCGGCCCGACGTGCGCGATCGCGTGGTGCCGACCGACACGCTGATCGACGTCCGTACGCGCCGGGTGCCCGGTGGGCGAATCGACGTAGACGATGGGATCTGGCGAGCGCGATACCGCATCGATGACGGCGTGCCTTCCGGGCTCTCTGCGAGCGCGGCCGCCGTGGAGCACGTCCAACGATCCGCCCAAGCGTACGGAGTAGCCGAAGGCGGGCAGAACCTCGCCGTAGAGGACGTGATCGACGGGCGCTACGCGAGTCACGTGCGGCTGCGGCAGATGCTGTCCGGCGTGCCGGTATATCGCGGGCAGATGAAGGTAAGCCTCGACCGGCAGGGACAACCGTCCATGGTCGTCAACGGCTACTTTTCTCATCTCGACGCCGTCGCTGACTTCGACCCGACGCCCGGCGTTTCCGCCTCGCGGGCCGCTCGGATCGTGCAAACCTCCTCGACGCGTGGCCTGAAAACCTCGGAACCCGAGCTGATCGTCTACCCATCCAAGCCGCCACGCCTGGCCTGGAGGATGACCGCGGTGCACGCCGAGCTGCCCGTGGAGTATGAGGCACTGGTCGATGCGCACAGCGGCGAGATCATTCGGCTGCTCGACATCACGCTGCACGCGCACGGCAGGATATCGCTGTCGGCGCTCGACGACGCCCGGTCCTCGCAGGGCTCGGCGGATTTGGCGCCGGCACAATCGACCACCTCGGCGCCGCAGCTTACAGCGCAGCTCCAGCGCGTCGATGGAACGGGATGGGTCTTCGATCCCGATCCAGTAACCTCGGCCGGCGTCGAGTACGGAGGCGCCTTCGTAGACAACAATGACGCGGACGACCCCCTCCTGACGGATCAACTCTTCACTGTCGACCTCCGTGACATATCCCACGGAACGGATGGGCTCTATCGCCTCGAAGGGCCGTACGTCCACATCGACGGATCGTCTAACGGCTACATCCCGCCCGCCGAGCCGGCACCGGACGCCTTCACCTACACGCGCGCGAACAATGCCTTCGAGGCCGTCATGGCCTATTACCACGTCGACAAGAGCCAGCGCTATATCCAGACGCTCGACGTCGGCTTTCCGATCAAAGAGGTGCCCGTGCGCGTCAATCCGCAGGGGCGATCGGACGACGAATCGAACTTCTCTTCTAGTGAGAACCTGATCCGGCTCGGCACGGGAGGAGTCGACGATGCGGAGGACGCCGACGTCATCTGGCACGAGTACGCCCACGCGCTCTTGTTCGATACGGCTCCTGACGTGCCGCTCGGCAACAATGAGGGCGGCGCCTTCCACGAAGGATGGTCCGACTACTGGACCGCCTCCTACTCCAGGTATCTTTCCGAGGAGGACGATCAGATCCCGACGCACGACTGGCGGCATCTCTTCAACTGGGACGGAAACAACGGATGCTGGCTTGGCCGAACGCTGGATCATCCAGGCCGCTATCCGGACGACATGTACTATCAAACGGAGGGCTGCGTCGGAGACAAGTATCAGGAGGGGCTACTATGGGCGACCACGCTGATGGAGATATATCCTAGCGTGGGTCGCACGGTCCTCGATCGCCTGAACCTGGCCTCGCACGCGTACCTGGGCACGCCGTTCGCTTTTCCGGATGCCGCCGAGGCGCTCAT
>CAZQAS010000006.1:0-3805 GCA_964591285.1 uncultured Rhodothermales bacterium | reverse complement strand
GCCGGAGTTCGGGCTGCAGGTCGCGCATTCCGGATCGACGGTGTGGGCGACGAATCCGTCGAGCTCCTATCCGGATGCCCCGCAACGCTCGACACTGAGCCTCACGCCGATGGACCTGTCCGAGATAGGCGAGGCGTATCTCGTGTTCTGGCACTGGTATGATTTCGAGCACGACGGGGTCACAGAGCCGGTAGCCTATCACCCCGATGCCGAACTCTGGGATGGCGGAAACGTGAAGATCATCTCCCGCGGCGATACGTCCGTAGTCGTTCCGCTTGGTGGCTACAACGGACGGATCAACGAAGGCTACGGCAATCCTCTCGGTGGGCAGGACGGATTCGGCGGCTACAGCTTCGGATGGCGCCGCGCGGTGATCCCGCTCCCGCAAGAGGACGACGTGCGCGTCCGGTTCGATTTCGGGTCCGATCAGGGCAACCAGCAGCAGGCGAAGTATTTCGCGGGCTGGTACATCGACGACGTCACGATCACGACCATCCTGCCGGAGGATACGACACCGCCGGTAGCGCTCGAGCTGCCCCAGCCGCTGGATGTCCGTACGACTATGGGCGAAGATCCGCCGCTTGTCACCGTCGAAGCGGTCGACGACACGGGCATTGAGGCGGTCTTGTCGGCGTTTACGATTTACCAGAGCGATCACGTGATCGTGGATACCACACGCCTGGCGATGGCCGAGTCCGATTTGAGCGTCTTTGCCGGCCCGGTCGTGCCGTTCGGCACGTTCTCGCCCGGTGATCGCATCGAGTACACCATCGTTCTGCGCGATTTCGACGGCAACGAAGTCGGCTACGGCGACCCTTTCGCGATCGAATATCGATCGGTGCAGGAGGCGCAGGCCTTGCGGAGCGCGGTGTCGACCGGCGCTTGGGCGCCTCGGGGAAGCGGCTGGACGGCCGCGGTGGCGACCGACGATCCGGTCTCGAGCCTCGTCCTGGAGCCGTTTACGCTTCCCGCCAATGCAGAATCGTCCGAGCTGCTCCTCGACCATTCGTACACATTCGGCGAGAGCATCGGCTCCAACGTCAAGGTGTCGACGGACGACGGACGGTCTTGGACCGTTCTCGAGCCGGTGGACGGCTATCCCGCCGTCCTTTCGGGTTCCCATTCGATGTCCGGAGAAGCCGTCTTCGCCGACGTGGGGTCACCGACCGTCTCGGTGTTCGACCTATCGGCTTATGGCGGATCCGAGGTACGCGTCCGACTCGATCTGGCGCAACCGCGGCCCCTCGAAGCCGGCGAGGACTGGACGATCAGTGCCGCCACCTACCGCTCGCTGTCGTCGGATCCGGAAGTCGAAACGGAGCGCGATCTGAAGCTGCACGCCAATTTCCCGGATCCGGTGGTCGATCAGACGACGATCACGTACACTGTCCCGGATCAGATGGTCGTCCGCCTCTCCGTCTACGACATGTTGGGGCGCCGAGTAGCGGTCATCCAACATGCGAATCATGAACCGGGCACCTACACGGTAGCGTACGAGCCTGCCGATCTCGCGAGCGGCGTCTACATGCTGTATCTGGAGACGCCGACGGGCACGCGGACCGAGCAGATGGTGATCGCGAGATGAATCCGCGTCGCGGGCGACGGCCTCCGATCGTGCTTGAATTTTTGGCACATCCGGGAGCAACGCGGCTCGAGACTTTGTAGCTTACGATTCCACTGTCATTCGAGACAGGCCATCGAGATCACATCCAGTGTCAATCGACAACAACAATAGAGAAATGGATCACAAGGAGGGGGCGTATAAAGTTCGCGACCTGAGTATGGCCGATGCGGGTCGGCTTCGCATCGAATGGGCGGAAAGCCGCATGCCGGTGCTGATGCGCCTGCGCGACGAATACGAGAAAACGAAGCCGTTCGAAGGCTATAAGATCGCCGGTTGCCTTCACGTCACGAAGGAGACGGCCGTCCTCGTCGAGACCTTCGCCGCGTGCGGAGCCGACGTCGCTTGGTCCGGCTGCAACCCGCTCAGCACCAACGATGAAGTCGCGGCTGCGCTCGCCGAGGCGGGCATCGAGATTTACGCCTGGCACGGGCAGAATGTCGAGGAATTCTACTGGAGTATCGACCGCACGATCGATACGCCTCCGCATCTGACGCTCGACGACGGCGCCGACCTTATCTTTCGGGTCCACAACAAGTTTCCCGAGATGGCCGATCACATCATCGGCGGAAGCGAGGAGACCACGACCGGGATCCACCGCCTGCGGGCGATGGCCGATGACGGCAAGCTGCTCTACCCGGTCTACGCCGTCAACGATGCGGAAACGAAGTGGGATTTCGACAACGTCTACGGCACCGGGCAGAGCACGCTCGACGGCATTCTGCGCGCCTCCTCGGTGCTACTGGCCGGCAAAAACTTCGTCGTCGCGGGCTACGGCCACTGTGGCCGCGGGGTCGCGATGCGCGCTCAAGGGATGGGCGCCAACGTGATCGTGACGGAAGTCAAGGCAACGGCCGCGCTGAAGGCGACGCTCGAAGGCTGCCGCGTCATGACGATGGACGAGGCCGCCGAGGTCGGCGACATCTTCGTCACCGCCACGGGCATGAAGGACGTCATCCGAGGCCGCCATTTCGTGAAGATGAAAGACGGCGCCGTCGTCTGCAACACCGGGCACTACGACGTAGAGCTGAACCTGAAGGAGCTTGCCGAACTCTCGACCGACGCGCGGCTAGTGCGCGACTCGAACCGCGAGTACACCCTCGAAAACGGCAAGAAGATCTTCGTGCTGGCCGACGGCCGCCTCGTGAATCTGGCCGCCGCCGAAGGCCATCCCTCTGAAGTGATGGACATGAGCTTCGCCAACCAGTTCAATGCGCATCTCAATCTCGTCCGCTCCCGCGAGCGCGGTGAGAAGCTCGAGAATACGGTCATCGATCTACCGGAAGAGCTCGATCAGGAGATTGCGGGCATCAAGCTCGAGACGATGGGCCTCGAGATCGACTCGCTGACCGACGAGCAGGTGACCTACGCGACGGATTATTCGGCGGGAACGTAGGGCGTTGAACGTTGGAACGTTCCACGTTCCTCACACCGGCGCGCATCGGCAGTAGATGAGACGGCGGCAAATTCGGCGCCTGCTCATCTGCCGTAAGGCCGCCATGATCGGCTCCTAACGAATCGGCGTTAGATCAGCACCTGCCCCGCAAAACGTGGAACGTTCAAACGTGGAACGTTCTAACGTCAACCCTCAAACATCCCACGTCAGAATATCCTCCTCCGTCTTCTCCTTCTCCTTCCACTCCTCGGCGTCGGGCAGCGGGTCCTTCTTTTCGGTGATGACGTAGCCGAGGTCGCGCCACTGGTTCGCCAGGTATTCGTTCCACTCCCGGTAGTGTGACCACTTCTCCGGCAGCTCGTCGTCGGCATAGATGGCCTCGACGGGACACACCGGCACGCAGGCGTTGCAGTCGATACATTCGTCCGGCTGGATGGCCAGGAAATTGGGTCCCTCATAAAAGCAGTCGACGGGACACACCTCCACGCAGTCGGTGTGTTTGCAGTTGATGCACGGCTCGGCAACTACGTAGGGCATAACGAATCTCTATTGAGTAGATTTTTTTCTCCAGGGGGGACTCGCAAAATAATGTACGGTCTCCCGCGCAGACAAGTGCCATAGAACCCGGCGCCATATCCGTCGGTACACATCACAGGATCGAGACCGACCACCATCAAAAACGTCCGATGCCGGAGACCATTCAGACCATCGCGCTGATCGCGCATGACGGGAAGAAGGCGGACATGATGGCCTTCGCTATCCAGAACAAGGAGGTTCTGAGAAAGTTC
>CAZQAS010000005.1:40413-46877 GCA_964591285.1 uncultured Rhodothermales bacterium | reverse complement strand
ATGTTCACGTGCGGCTTGCTGCGCTGAAAGGTCTCCTTTGCCATGACTGGTTGCTCCTGTCTCCGGTGGTTGTGTTTAAATCTGTGTAATGGTATGGGTTATGCCGCAACGGCGCCGGTGGCTACGGCGACGATCTCCTCGGCGATGTTCTTCGGCACCGCGTCGTAGTGATCGAACTGCATCGTATAGATGGCTCGACCCTGCGTGATGGATCGCAAATCGGTCGAGTATCCGAACATCTCTGACAGCGGGACGGAGGCTTTGATGACCTGTGCATCCTGGCGCTGGCCCATGCTCTCGATCCGGCCGCGGCGGCTGTTGAGGTCGCCGATGACGTCACCCATGTATTCTTCGGGCGTGACGACTTCGACTTCCATGATCGGTTCCATGAGAACCGGCTTCGCCTTCCGGGCGGCGTCTCGGAAGGCCATGCGACCGGCGATCTCGAAGGCGTTCTGGTCGGAGTCCACGTCGTGGTACTTACCGTCGTAGAGGCGGGCTGTGACCCCCTCGATGGGATAGCCGGCCAGCGGACCCTGATCGAGCGCCGCCTTGATGCCTTTCTCAACCGATGGGATGAACTCGCGAGGCACGTTGCCGCCTTTGATCTCGTCGATGAACTCAAATCCGACGCCGTCTTCGGTCGGACTGAACTCGATGTAGACCTCGGCGAACTGGCCGCGACCGCCCGTCTGCTTCTTGTGGACGTAGTGTTCGTCATAAGAGGTCGTGATGGCCTCTCGGTAGGCTACCTGCGGACGACCGACGTTGGCATCGACTTTGAATTCACGCTTGAGGCGATCGACGATGATTTCGAGATGGAGCTCGCCCATTCCGGCAATGATCGTCTGGCCGGTCTCTTCGTCGGTCCGCACCTGGAAGGTCGGATCTTCCTCGGCGAGCTTCATGAGACCCTGCGTCAGCTTCTCGCTGTCGGCCTTGGTTTTCGGCTCGATCGCGATGCGGATCACGGGCTCCGGAAAATCCATCTTCTCGAGGATGATGGGCTTGTCCGGGTCGCAGAGCGTGTCGCCGGTCTTGACCTGCTTCACGCCCACGGCCGCTGCGATGTCGCCGGCTGTGACCTCGTCGACGTCTTCGCGGTGATTGGCGTGCATGAAGAGAATGCGTCCGATGCGCTCCTTGTTGTCGGTGGTGGCGTTGAGCACCTGCGAGCCCTTCTTCAGCGTGCCGCTATAGACGCGAAAGAAGGTCAGCTTTCCGACGTAGGGATCGCTCGCAATCTTGAATGCAATGGCACTGAACGGGGCGTCCGGATCCGGCGCACGATCGATTCGCTCTTCGGTGCGCGGGTGAATACCCGAGACCGGCGGCACCTCGTCGGGACTCGGCAAATAATCGAGCACGCCGTCAAGCAGGCGCTGGACACCCTTGTTCTTGAATGCCGAGCCGCAGAACACCGGAGTCACGTCGAGGCTCAACGTCGCCTCGCGGACGACCGCCTTGATCTCCTCTGCGGAAATGTCTTCACCTTCGAGGTATTTCATAAGGAGCGCGTCATTGTGCTCCGCAATGGCCTCGAGGAGATTGATCCGCCAGTGGCGCGCGTCTTTCCTCAGGTCGTCCGGAATGTCGATCTCGTCCCAGGTCGCGCCCTGCGATTCATCGTGCCAGACGATGGCCCGGTTCGTAATCAGGTCGATGACCCCGCGAAACATGTCGCCTTCGCCGATCGGAATTTGGACGGGGACAGGATTCGCCTTCAGGCGATCCTTCATCATTTCGATCGCATTGGCGAAGTCCGCGCCGGTACGATCCATCTTATTGACGAACGCGATGCGCGGGACCTTATACTTATTGGCCTGGCGCCAGACGGTCTCCGACTGCGGCTCTACGCCGCCGACGGCGCAGAAGAGCGCGATTGCGCCGTCGAGCACGCGGAGCGAGCGCTCCACCTCTACGGTAAAGTCGACGTGGCCCGGCGTATCGATGATGTTGACGCGGTGATCCTTCCAGAAGCAGGTCGTGGCGGCGCTGGTAATCGTGATGCCGCGCTCTTTCTCCTGCTCCATCCAGTCCATCGTGGCGCCACCTTCGTGCACCTCACCCATGCGGTGGAGACGTCCGGTGTAGAATAGGATGCGCTCGGTCGTCGTCGTTTTCCCCGCGTCGATATGGGCCATAATCCCAATATTACGGGTGTGGTCGAGCGATATGTTCTGGTTAGCCATGATCTATAGAATGTCTTCGTTCATCAGTCTCTCGACCGCAGGCTTCGTAGGTCAATAATTCCTAGAAGCGGAAGTGGGCGAATGCCTTATTGGACTCGGCCATTCGGTGCGTGTCGTCCTTCTTTTTCACCGCACCGCCCTCTCCGTTGGAGGCGGCGTGCAGCTCGTTGGCCAGGCGCATCGCGAAACTCTTGTCGTTGCGAGCACGGGCATACTGAATAATCCAGCGGAAGGCCAGTGCGACGCGGCGCTCCGGGCGCACCTCCACCGGCACCTGATAGGTAGCGCCTCCAACGCGGCGGCTTCGGACCTCGACGAGCGGCGCGACGTTGTTGACGGCCTTCTTAAACACTTCCAGGCCCGGCTCCTCGGCGCGGTCTTCGATGATGTCGAAGGCGCTGTAGACGAGGTTTTGTGCCGTGCTCTTCTTGCCGTCGCGCATGACGCTGCTGATAAACCGTCCGACCAGCTCATCCCGATAGATGGGATCTCCGCTTTTCCTTCGAACATCAGCTCTGTTTCTTCGCATAGTGGAGTTCGTGATCTCGACCGGCCGGGCGGCGAGCCGCCGTAGCGACAAGGCTCGTGGCCGATACTCAATAGTTTGATGACAAAAAAAGACGCCGTGCGCGATGCACAGCGTTGCTCGTGGTGCCGTCGACCGTCGGACGGCTTGCCGCGTTATCGTCGCGGCTTCTTCGTGCCGTACTTCGATCGGCCCTGCATTCGGTCCTCGACACCGGCTGCGTCGAGCGCACCGCGGACGATGTGGTACTTCACACCGGGGAGGTCTTTTACACGACCGCCTCGGACGAGCACGATCGAGTGCTCCTGCAGATTATGGCCCTCGCCGGGTATGTAGGCGATGACCTCAAAACCATTCGTCAGCCGGACCTTGGCGACTTTGCGTAGGGCAGAGTTCGGCTTTTTCGGCGTCGTCGTATAGACGCGCGTACAGACGCCGCGCTTCTGCGGACTGCCGTCAAGCGCCGCGGACTTGGTCTTCTTGGCTTTGTTTCGCCGCCCTTTACGGACGAGCTGCTGAATCGTCGGCACGAATCGGTTGGTGTTTAAAACTTCTATCGACAGAATAGCCGGCTCCGAGGAACCGGCCGTCATGGTCCCGGGCGGATGCCGCAGTGCCAGGAGCTGCGTTGAGCGCTGTTGCGGCGTTCGCCGGATCAGCGTCAGCTTTGTAATATAAGCCGAGGCTACCCCTTTGTTCAATCCAAACAATTAAGAAAGGATAAAAAGGGTCGGGATAACCGGGACCTACCCCGCTGATCAGCCTGCTGACCGATATATTGATATATTATATCGTATCGGACAATCTTCTTCGGCTGGACAAAAAGAAGGGGCGATTGTGCGTCGCCCCTGCGGTGGTCCAAACGTCCGATGTCATCCCACACCAGATTATCGGCTTTTTCCGCCCTCCGCCTCTTCGCTGAGGTCGCCTAAAACGTCACCTTCCGGAGTCGGTTCAGTCTGCACGTCTTCTTCACCGTCTACCTCCGCGCTTGCCGGGGCGTTAACGCCGTCGCCACCAATCGCCTCGACCTCGTTGTTAGCCACGGCCTTGTCATTAACCACGGTCTCGTTCTCGTTGTTATGGTCTAACTCGTCGCTACTGTCGAGCTCATTGCTCGCATCGACGATCTCCTTCGAAGCATCCGCGTGCTGGCCGTTGAACGAGACGTATTCTCCATACGGGCGTGGTCCGAGGATTTCGACCAGATCTTTCGGTCCAAGTACCTCCTTCTGCAGGAGGGACTCGGCCATCTGGTCGAGCTGTTCCCGCTTCTCCTGGAGCAGGCGGCGGGCACGATCACGGATATCGTCAATGATGACCTTCACCTCCTCGTCGATCACGCGTGCCGTGTCGTCGGAATAGGGCTTATTGAACATCGGGGTCTCGCCGTCGCGGCCGGAGAGATTGAAGCTCACGTATCCGATCTTCTCGCTCATCCCGTAGTCCACGACCATCGCGTACGCCATCTTCGTGATGCGCTCGAGATCGTTTTGCGCGCCGGTAGATACTCGCCCAAAGACGATATCTTCGGCGACGCGGCCACCGATCGCCATTGTCATTCTATCCAGCAGCGCCTCCTTGGTATACAGGTAGCGCTCCTCGGGGAGATACTGAGCATATCCGAGGGCGGCCAGTCCGCGAGGGACGATCGATACTTTGACGACTGGGTCTGTATACTCGAGGAACCATCCGGTGATGGCGTGACCGGCCTCGTGAAAGGCGACGATCTTTCGCTCCTCCGGCGATATGATCTTGTTCTTCTTTTCGAGACCCGCGATCACGCGGTCGATCGCCTGCTCGAAATCTTCCATCTCGATCGATTCCTTGTCGCTTCGGGCGGCGAGCAAGGCTGCTTCATTACAAACGTTCGCGATCTCGGCCCCGGCAAATCCCGGCGTCTGGCCCGCCAACACCTCCATGCTGACATCGTCGGCGATCAAGAGATTGCCCGTGTGGACCTTGAATATTTCGGCACGCTCGCGCCGGTCCGGCTTGTCGATGAGGATCTGCCGGTCGAAGCGTCCGGGTCGGAGGAGTGCGGAGTCGAGCACGTCAGGCCGATTGGTCGCGGCGACGATAATGACGCCCTTGTCGGTATTGAATCCGTCCATCTCCACGAGGAGCTGGTTGAGCGTGTTCTCGCGCTCGTCGTTGGCGCCCATCATCATGCCGCGTCCGCGCGAGCGTCCAATGGCGTCGATCTCATCTATAAATATGATACAGGGAGCCTTTTCTTTGGCCTGCCGGAAGAGGTCACGTACGCGCGCCGCGCCGACGCCGACGAACATTTCCACGAAGTCGGATCCCGAGAGTGAGAAGAAGGGAACGCCGGCCTCGCCGGCGACCGCCTTCGCGAGAAGCGTCTTTCCGGTACCCGGCGGTCCGACGAGGAGGACGCCCTTCGGCAGCTTGCCCCCGAGCTTCGTGAACTTCTTCGGGTTCTTCAAAAAATCGACGACCTCGACCACTTCTTCCTTCGCTTCGTCGAGTCCGGCGACGTCTTTAAAGGTCAGCTGTTGATCACCGAGGGCGTCAAACAGGACGGCCTTGTTCTTTCCGATGTTGAGCACCTGCGACCCCGGATTCATCCTTCGAATCAGGAAGATCCAGAGCGCCACGATGATCGCGAGCGGGAGGACCCAGGTCAGGATGCCGCCGAACCAGTTCTCCTCGGTTCGGGCGGTAAACTCGACGAGCTCCGACTCCGACTCGCGGGCCTGCTCGTTGTAATCACGGAGAAAGTCGGTGAGGTCGTGATCTTCGGGCTTGGTGCTCGTAAATCGCAGGCGCGACTCGGCAGAGTTGTCGCTAAGAAGATCTTGCCGCGGCTCGGCGATCTGAACGTCCCCCTGCTCCGCGGCCGCAGCCGTATAGGAGCCCTCGATCTGTTTGTCGTTGATGACCACGACCTTGTCGACGTAGCCTTCCTCAACATATTCCAGGAAGGTGCTGTAGTCGATCGTATTTGGATCTTCGCCGCCCCAGAACAGAAAGAAATGGACGAGCAAAGCCAGGAAAATCGCGAGATAGATCCAGAGCGAGAACTTGGGCTTCCTGTCCGGAAGCCGCGGTCCGCCGCCCGAATCACCGTTGCGTCCGATCTTCAGATTTTCGCGCTCTTTCTGCGCCATGTCGTCGACTAATGCTTAGAGGGAGGAAGCCGCCCGCACCCTTTCACGCAAATGGGATACCAAAAGATACGAGGTGGAGAATGCCGAAGTGGTGGTGGGACCGTTGGACAGCGGTATTCCCGAATTCCCCGTTGGCTGGATCCTGCCCAACCCCGCGGGGCGTCCATGGGTTCCGTTTCTACAGGTGGGGGAGCGACCGGTGCGGCCCCGGTGGAGGACTGATGCGGGGCGCGAGAGCGTCCGACGCCCATGGGCACGTCACTGCGACGGCGGCGTTTGCCTGACGGGCGCGACCTGAACCCCGTCTTCGAGATCCGCGGCATATTCCTGGAGGGCTCGCTGCGCCTTACCTGAACTGGTGAAGTGTCCGAGCGCGGCGCGATAGAGCGTCGTTCCTCCGATGCGTTCGGTGATGACGTCGGTTCGGAACCCCGTCTCCGCGTACTTGCGGGCGAGCGCCTCCATCGGTTCCTGCTGGACGTTCATGCCAAGAACCAGCGTGAAACCGCCCAGCTGCTGATCGATACCGCCCTCGCCTCGGAGCGAGGCCTCACCATTCGGAATCGTCGCGGTCGTGTCGGCTTCCGCCACAAGCGTGTCCGAGGGGGCCGT
>CAZQAS010000005.1:21141-40313 GCA_964591285.1 uncultured Rhodothermales bacterium | reverse complement strand
GGCCGTAGTATCTGCGGCATCACCGGCGAGAGCCGTGGCCGTTGTGTCCGCAGCCCGGTCGGCGAGGGCCGAGGCCGTAGTGTCGGCAGCCTCGTCGGCGAGGCCTATGGCCGTTGTATCCTCTGCCGCGCCGGTGCGGGCCGTGGCCGCCGTTTCGTCGGCATCCGCATCCGGGACGCTATCAGCAGCGGCCTGCATCTCGGCGCGATAGTTCTCCAGCGCACGCAGCATTTCGTCGGCTTGCCGAGCGTACAGGGTCGTCGGATACCGCTCCTTGATGGTGTCGTAGAGCGCTTGCAGGTACACGGCGACGTCGCGCTCGGTCGGTTCGCCCCCCGAATACTGCTCGCCATTCTGCCAACCGAGATCAGGTGTTACTCCGACCGAGAGCAGCGAGGAGTCGGCGGCGGCCGTCAACGATGGCGCCGCTGTGGAATCATGGTCGGCCTGCTGCCGGGCCGAGTCCGTCAAATCTGCGGACTGCTGAACCGAAGCGGCGCGGCTCGAGTCATCAGGCACGTCGCCGGCCTACTCCGGTGTCGAGCGGACCTGAAGGCCCGATTCTTCGTCACGAAGGGCTTCCGCATCACCGGACGGCGGGTTTTGAGGCGATGCTCCATCCGATGTCGAGTCTATCGGTAGCACGTCGGGCTCGCCGCCTGCGTTCGAATCATCGTTGGCCTCGCGGCGGCGCGGAGGCTCGCTGGAGCCTACGGCCGGCCGGCCGGCATCCGACGCCTCCGACTCGGCCGCTGACGACGAATTGGAGCCGTTCGACGAGGATCCCATGTTCGATTGGTTGCCGGAAGGTACCGATGAAGCATGGTCGTTCGCACTATTCGATGCTGCATTTTCGGTCGTACCGGTTCGAAGCCCGGCACCGTCGATCACATCGGGACCGACGCCGAGCGGCAACGGGTCGAACACATCGAGCGAGTCCTCCTCGGCAAGCTCGAGATAAATGCGTCCGGCGGCAAGCAGGGCTTTCGGCGCCACCTCCGTCCGGCGATAGGTAGCGGCCAGCGATACCATCTCGTCGAGCGCCTCGCGGTGAAGTCCGCGCTGCCAACGTGCGGCGGCACGATCGTAATCTTCAAAGGCGATGGCCAGGCTATCGGAGGGGACATCCTCCCGAATACCGAGCTGCTCACGCACGCGACCGGCAAAGTCGGAGGTGGGAAAATCGCGCAGCACCTGTTCGTAGAGCGACTGCGCTCGAGCCGTGTCGCCGAGAGACCGCTGCACTTCAGCCAGCGCATAATAGGCGCGCTGCGCGACGTCTTCACTCGGGTCTTCTTCGATGACCATCCGATACCATGCGGCGGCGGAGTCCGGGAGATTCATCGACAGGAAGAGCACGTTCCCGAGCTCATAGCGAGCCAACGCCCGCATGGTTATCATCCGAGCCCGGCTGAGGGAATCGCGGGGCACGTCGGAGTAGTCGATCTGCGGAAGCGGACTCGCGCCGACCTCTGCATCGCCATCCATGATGCGAGCCGCCACCGCATCTTCCGGGACGTCGCCGTCGGAAACGGCTGCGGCTACCGCTTCGCCCCGTCTCCAGTTCGGCACGTGCGGACGCTCGCCCCAGCGCATAATGAAGTTCATCCGATTCTCCTGCACGCGGGCGCGGTCCCGGTGAAAGAGGAATCCGGCCTCCTCGAAGGACTGATCGACGGTCAGCTGCGTCTCTCCACTCTGGCCGCGCGTCGCCGCCTCCTGGAAGCCGCGTTCGGCCTGACGCTCCTCCACCTGACGCTGCTGCTCCGAAAGCTCGCTAGCGCGTTGCCGCCGGATGTCCATGATGCGTTCCATGAACTCCTCGTCGTCGAGGCTGCCGAGGTCCAGCAGCGAATCCATCCGTGCGATATCATTTCGCACGTCTGCGAATGTCGCAAACATCTCGGCTTTCTCGGAGGCGTCGACGATTGCTTCGGGTGCGAAGCGCACCTGTGCGCGTCCATTCGTCGCCATGTTCGAGAGCGCCGTGCTCGCCGTATCGAAATGCGCGGACGCCGCGAGGTAGTCTTCGAAGACGTCCTGATAGAGTTCGCCGAGAGCGTAGTGGATGCGTCCTCGAAGATCGCCGATCTGCCCGTCTGAATCGTAGAGTATTTCGTGGTAGCGTTCGCGCGCCTCGCCGACACGCCCCTGCGCCTGATGAATCAGTCCGCCGATGTAGGCCAGCTCGAGCCGGTTGCTGAAGTTCTTGTCGTCTCGCTGCATCCGGCGCAGCCGCTGGAGGGCCTCGTCGGCATCCACGTAGAGTCCCTGTACACGAATCGCGGAGACATTCGCGGCATAGGACAGCTCGTATCGCGGATGGGCGCGGCTGACGTGATCGTAGGCTGCCATTGAATCTTCATACCGCTCGAGCGTCTCCAGCACCTGGCCGAGGAGCATCCAGCCTCGGGCTTCGAGATCGTTATCGCGCACCGACTCGAGGCCGGCTTCCAACTCGTCGGCGGCGGCTTCATAGTCCTCCTGCTTCACGTAGAGTTCGCCCAGCGCGAGTCGGAGGCGGGGTTCCCATCGGTCAGATACCTCTTCGTCCATGCCGAGCGTGACGACGAGATGATCCCTGGCCTCGTTGTACGAGCCGGCGGCGATCAGCGTGCGGGCGAGCCAGAGGCTGGCCTCGTCTTCCAGTGCAGAGCCGATGTCGATCACCTCGCGGAATTTCTGCTCGGCACCGACGAAGTTCTGGAGATAGAAGTATGATTTCCCGATGAGGAGGAGCGCATCGTCGACCCATCGCGAATCGGGATGACCACGCAGGACGTCGGCACTCTTGTCGATGGCGTCCTGGAAACTGGCATTGTTTCCGGCATTGTCCGGCACCGTAAAGACGTCTACATAATAGCGTCGATCAACGGGCCGTTCGGTACGCTCCAGAGCCTTGACGCCTTCATCAAAGGCGTTCGTGGCATTGTAGAACGTGTTGTAGTAGGCCGTGAAGTTGTCGAATTGACGGCCGACGAACGAGGAGCCGCCGCAGCCCGCCGCGGCGACGAGTATCGCCCCGAGCGCAAGCCCCAACGTTGCAGTACGAAGCCAGTCCGACATAGAAATCCGAATGCGCGTTGCGCGTGATCGCGAAACAAAGAGTGGTATCAGTGCTGCATTCGCGGTCGGGTCGAACCAGGTAGGAGGAAATTCTTGGCCGGAGGTGCGGGTCGCCGGAGTGCGTCAGACTCGGCTGACGTGGACCATATTGGTACGACCCTTGGCGGGGAGCGGCATGCCGGCCGTAATCACGATCAGGTCGCCTTGCTTTACCAGCCCCTTTTCGATCAGGAGGCTGTGGACGAGATTTACACCTTCGTCCGTGTCTCGCTGAAAAGGTATCGAAAAAGATTTTGTTCCCCACAGAAGGCTCAGCTGACGCGTGACGCGGTCGTCATCCGTGAACGCGTAGAGCGGTACGTTCGGACGGTGACGGGCGATGGCTCGCGCGGTCGCGCCGGTGGCGGTCAGGCAGGCAATGGCGGAGGCGCCGACCTGTTCGGCGAGGTCGTGCGCGGTAAAGCTGACCGACTCGGTGACGTCCTCGGAGCGAAACGTCCGCTCCGTCGGCGTCCAGAGCGGACTCTGATACTGTATAGAGTGCTGTTCGGCCTCGAGGATGATCTGCGACATGACCTCCACGACGCGGACCGGATGTTTGCCGACGGCGGTCTCGCCGGAGAGCATCAAGGCGTCGCTGCCGTCGAGCACGGCGTTGGCCACATCGCTCGCCTCTGCGCGGGTCGGACGCGGATTGTCGATCATCGACTCGAGCATCTGCGTCGCCGTGATCACCGGTTTGGCGGCGGCCATGCACTTGTGGATGATCAGCTTCTGCGTGCTGGGGACGCGTGCAATTGGCATCTCGATGCCGAGGTCCCCGCGGGCGACCATGATGCCTTCGGATTTCTCGAGGATCTCGTCGATCTTTCGAACGGCTTCAGGTTTTTCAATTTTCGCCATCACCATCACGTCCTTCCCGGAGTCACGGACGCGCGCGATCAGATTCTCGACATCAGACTCGTCACGCACGAACGAGAGGGCGATGATGTCGACGTCGAGCGAGAGACCGAATTCAAGGTCCTCCAGATCCTTCTGCGTCAGCGACGGCCGGGAGGTCTTGATGTCCGGCAGATTGACGCCCTTTCGAGAGCGCAGCGGACCTCCGACGACGACCTCCGTCACGACCTCGCGGTCGCGCACTGCCTGGACCTCCAGCTCCAGAAGCCCATCATCGACGAGAATCCGACCACCGGGGTTGACGTCGTTCGGCAGCGGCTCATACGAAATGTAGACACGGTCGCGTGTGCCGAACTCCATCGGTTCGGTCGTGAGCGTCAGTCGCTGCCCTTTGTGGATCAGGACGCCACCATTCTTGATGGCGCCGATGCGGATCTTCGGTCCTTGTAGATCCTGAAGGATCGCAACCACCCGTCCCTCCTCGTCGGCGCCTTCGCGCACGAATTCGATCATCCGACGATGATCGTCGTGCGTGCCGTGCGAGAAATTCAGACGTGCGACGTCCATGCCGGCGCGAATGAGTTCTCGGATGGTTCGACGATCGGACGACGCCGGTCCGAGCGTGCAGACAATCTTTGTTCGACGAGTCATACGGGGCGATTTGACATACTTCTTGAGCCGGAAAGTACGTCAACGGGCCCCGCACTTCAAACGGGACGAAAGGAGATGTGTGCGGTGCGTCAAAGCGAAAGAGCAGGTGAGCTCGAGCGGGCGCGAAAAGAAGTGCACGCTTTGCGCTCGAGCTCACCCCGGTGTCTTAACCGACTCGTGCACGTCCCCACCAAATCGGTACACCACAGCCGGCGCCGCTGAAAGTCACCGCCGCGAGCATTCGCGGGGTTGTAGCGGCGACACACCTTTTCGCTTTGACCCTGCTAGAGTCGGGATGCTCACCGCATTCGCGCAATCCGGAATTTGCCGACGATTTCCCTGGGGCGTTGCACCATCGGTGCTAGGGAAATATCCTATTCCGGTCGGTTGACCTCTACCCACTTCACGGCGTGCTGCATGAGCTCCGCGGCATTCTTGAGGTCAAGCTTTTCCTTGATGTTGGCCCGGTACGACTCGATCGTCTTGACGCTGAGGTGCAGCATTTCTGCGATATTGCGTGTGCTGTACCCCTGACCGATGAGTTGGAAGACTTCTAGTTCGCGGTCACTCAGACGGTGGACGGGCTGCTGCTCGCCACCTTCACCTGAAACGATGCGAAAGAGCATCTTTTTGGCGATCACGTCGCTCACAAAGAGCTCTCCCCCGTACACCTGGCGGATGGCTTCGATGAGCTTATCGCTCGACTCTTCCTTCATCACGTACCCGCGCGCACCGGCGCGGAGGGCCCGTTCGGCGTAGAACTGCTCGTCATACATCGAGAGTACGATGACGGGAAAATCTTCGAACTCGTTCTGGATCTTCCGGATAAGCTCGATGCCGCTGATGCCGGGTAGCGCCAGGTCAACGAGCGCGACGTCGACGTCCTCGTGGCGAAGGACATTCATGGCGGCCTCCGCATTCTCCGCATCGGCTACGACCTGGAGGCCGGCTTCACGATTGAGCAATTCAGCCACACCTTCGCGGACAATCGGATGATCGTCCACGATCAACACACGGAGTGGTCGGCTGCGTTTATCCACAGGGCGATGACGGTAAGCGCCAGCGAGAGGCTCGAAGGTTGCAGCCGTGCCGATTATCAGCGCGACCGACGCCTTGTTCGTCGGCCTACGAAGCGCAGTGAGAGCAGTCTGAATGCGCGTCCTACGGAGATACTGGTGGTGGGTCGGCCAGGTGGAGCGATCAGCGTAGGATTCCTTATGGTACTGGATTCCGGTGATCAAATAAAGGCCGAAGCGCGGCGCTGCCGAGTTGAAAGAAAGTTGTTACAATCGTGTACCCTGCCAGGCAGCAGCGGGAGGTTTTGCTCGCAGGCTCATCCGTGGCTGCGCGTCAGGATGCGCCCGACGTCGTCACCGACACCCTTCTTCTTGAGGGCGGAGGAAATCATCATCAATTCCCCGACGTTTTCCAGCGTAAGGAGTCCCACGATCTCGCCGTTTCGAACGACGGGAACGGTCGAGCAGCCGGACTCGGACATCTTCTGGAGGGCTTCCTGCAGCATCGCACGGTCTTCCACGTCGAAGCACTCCGGCTCCATGAAATCGCGAACGAGCGCGTCCCGGCCGTGCTCGGAGACTGCGCTGACCAGCTTCTTGCGCGTGAGGATGCCCGCGATGCGTCCATTGTCTACGACCGGAAAGTCCTGGTCGGATCCGGCGAGGAGTTCATCCATGGCCTTCACGAGCGTATCGTCCGGCTCCAGCACACTAAAGCGCGTCATCATGGCCTGCCTAACCGGAATGCCCTCCGTAACGGCCCGCATCATCGCTTGCTGCGCTTCCTGCTGCGCGCCGATGTAGACGAACAGCGCGATGAACAGCAGGATGGGATTGAAACCAACCAGACCCACGATCCCGAAGAGAATGGCCATCCCCTGCCCCACATTGGCGGCAATCTGCGTAGCGCGCGCGTAATCCATGCGCACGGCGAGCAGCGAGCGAAGCACGCGTCCACCATCCATCGGAAAAGCCGGGAGAAGGTTGAAGCCGACGAGGATCACGTTCAGCCACATCAGAGTGCCCAGGAAATTCCGGCTCGGGTCGACGAACGCCTCCGGAGAGAGGGACGCGCCGGTGACGACGATGACCGCCAGCAGTACGGCCGCGATCACGACGTTCACGGCGGGGCCGGCGATCGCGATCCAGAATTCGCGCATCGGTTCCTCGGGGATGCGCTGAAGGCGGGCGACACCGCCGATCGGGTAGAGGGTAATGTCGCGGGTGGGGACGTCGAATCGCCGGGCCGTGAGCGCATGGCCGAGCTCGTGCAGCACGACGCACGCGAAGACGGCCAGGATGAGGGCCACGCCCATCAGGGCAGCGGCGACGGAGTTGCCCTGAAAGAGATAGAAGGCGAAGATCCCGACTAGTAGAAGAAGAAACGTCCAGTGGAGACGAATCCCGATACCTGCGATCGAGCCAACGTTCAGGGCGTTCTTCATCCGGGTGCTCCCGTGCTTACGTTCGAATCTGGTGCAAAGCCGCTAAGAGAAAACTCGGGATGGCGCCGGCCGTTTCCTCGTGGGGAGCGGATCTCACGATCGTCGCATGTCCGCTTGAGTCGCCGCCGCTCAGGGCCTCGTCTCAACGCGCTCGAGCTGGCCGTAGACGTCCTCTTCCCAGTAGGCGGAACGGAGATGCTCGACGAGGTCCATCTCGTAACGGCCGGTGGATCCCTCGATGCGGAGCAGCGTGCGCGCCTCATCGGACGCGAGCCAGTAGGTTTCGACGAGGTCGACCTCCTCAGCGATGGGCGACGGGGCCGCACGTTCGTAGCGCACCTCGACGCGGTCCGCGTAGAAGGAGCCCGCGGGTGTCGAGATGCTGTCTCGTCCGACGAGCGCGGCGCGCGCCCCGACGACGTCTCCGCTTGCGAGCACCACGCCGAACGCCGTCGTATCACCTTCCACCAGTGAAAGCGCCCGGACGAGAAGCGGAATCTGTGCCGGCGGATACGAATGTGCGGCATACTCGAACTCCCGGCTCTCGTTGCCGTAATCGTCGGAGCGCATCAGGACGTCGACCGTGCCGCCGGGGCCAAAGGAGAGCTCGCGATATTGATTGGAACACCAATCAAAGCTTGCGAAGGAGAATTTCACGGGGCGAAGATCCGATCGGCGGGCGTTGGTCACGTAGCTGCGCTTGTACTGGTAGGAGCCGCTTTCGAGCTCGTAGAAGAGCGCATACTTGAACGTCGGCACGCGTTGGCTTGCGTCCGCCGACGCCTTCGCTTCGGCTTCCGGGTCGAAGTCGTGCTTGACGAGATAGCTTCCAACGAGAAATTCCTGCGGCTCCGCCTCGCCGTACTGGTTTTCCGAGCGGCGAACCTGATAGAAGGCAACTTCGGCCTGACCGTCGTCCCATAGCGAGGATGAAAGAAAGGCATCGTCCGCGATGGGACCATCGGCGCGGCTGCTCGGATTGCTGCAGGCCGTGAGAAGAAGGATCGATGTGAGCAGGGCGCCGGCGTGGGAGGCAGGAAGCGGCATAAGATCACTCGTAGACTTCGTCAGGATCGAAAACACGCTCGCCCACCACGTGCAGAACGCCGTCGTCGAAGCGCCGGTGGAAGCACGACTTGAAGCCGGTGTGGCAGGCCGCCTCGCCGTGCTGCCGGACCTTGAAAAGCAGTGCATCCCCATCACAATCGATGAGAATTTCCTGCACTTCCTGCGTGTTACCGCTGCGTTCGCCCTTGACCCAGACTTTCTGCCGTGAGCGACTCCAATAGGTCATCACGCCCGTTTCGATCGTTCGCCGCAGCGTCTCCTCGTTCATGTAGGCGAGCATCAGAATGTCGCCACTCTCATGATCCTGCGCGATAGCGGTTACGAGCCCGTCGGGAGAGTACTTGACGTTCCTTAGTAATTCGTTATCGCTCATGTCCGAAATTGTTGTGGTGGGATGGCGTGCCCTTGCACGGTGGGCGGGCACGGTAGACGTGCATCGGCACCTGGCGTGCATCGGCACTTAACGCGCGGCGCCGGGTTCGGTTTGGCGCAGCCGAGGATGGCCGCCGGAACTGGCGCGCCTTCCGCCGTTTAATTCGGGAGCCGTCCGTCAACGGCCGAACCGAATCCAATAGCGGCGGGATTTAAAATGGTGCGTCTACTTCGTCGGATTGCATTGCTGCCTCGGCTCCTCCTGGAGGCGCTGGTGCGCATCTACCAGTACGTTCTGTCGCCGCATATCCCCTCGAGCTGCCGGTATACGCCGACGTGCTCCGAATACGCGGTGCAGGCACTGCGGCGATACGGGGCCGTGCGCGGCTCGATCCTCACGGCCCACCGCCTGCTGCGCTGCCATCCATGGGGTGGTCATGGATTCGATCCGCCCCGATGGTACGGCGAGGCCGAAGCGCCGGGCCGTGACGGTGCGACGGAAGCGCAGCATGAACGCGACCATCATCGTCGGAGCCTTCGAAACGGCGCGACAGATCGGGAGCGTATCGGCGATGCGGCTACCGGTCCGGCGCAGGCGGCGTGAGCTACGAATCACACAGAGCGCTCTCGCGCGACACCCCCGTTCGATGTGCGGTCGTCACGGTGAGCGACACCAGGGATGCGGACTCCGATCGCAGCGGCACCTATCTGCGCGAGGCGCTGGCCGGCGCCGGTCACGACGTCGTCGCATACCGAATTGTGAAGGATGATGCCGCGGCTATTTCCGCGGTAATCGGCGAGCTTTCCGGCGAGTGCGAGGTCATCGTGACGAGCGGAGGCACGGGCATCAGCCGGCGGGATACGACTGTCGAGGTCGTCTCGCAGAAGCTGGACAAAGAGCTTCCCGGGTTCGGCGAGCTGTTCCGCATGCTATCCTATCGAGAAATCGGCGCCGGTGCGATGCTCTCCAGAGCGGTCGGGGGCCTCGCCGGCGGGACGCTCATCTTCGCGATGCCGGGATCAACGAACGCGGTGCGGCTGGCGACCGAAGAGCTTATACTGCCGGAAATCGAACATCTCGTATGGGAAGTCGTGCGGCAGTAAGGCTGAGAACCATCGACGCGTGTGAACTCAAGCATCAACCATGTCGGAGAAGACCTTTCGCATCTACAACACCCTTACGCGGCAGACGGAGCCGATCGAACCGATCGAGTCCGGCCACCTGCGTTTCTACGCGTGCGGCCCGACCGTCTACTCGTACGCCCACATCGGCAACTTTCGATCGTTTCTGACGGCCGACCTCGTGCTTCGAACGGCGCGCGCTCTTGGCTGGACGACCACCTACGTGACGAACATAACCGACGTGGGGCATTTGACCGAGGATGACATGGCCGATGCGGCGGGCGAGGATCGAATGGAGCGGGCGCTACGGTCCGAGCGCGGGCGGAAGTTCGCCAATGTCTGGGATCTCGCGCGGTATTATACGGACGTGATGCTGCAGGATTGGCACGCGCTGAACCTTCGGGATCCGGACGTGCGGCCGCGGGCCACCGAGCACGTCACGCAGCAGATCGAAGCGGTGGCGAAGCTCGTCGACATGGAGCACGCCTATGAGACGGAGAAGGGCGTCTACTTTTCGGTGCGCTCGTTCGCCGATTACGGCAAGCTTTCCGGAAACATCCTTTCGGACCGGCTCGAGGAGGGCGTGCGCGAGATGGTGGTCGACGAGGAGAAGCGGGATCCGCGGGATTTCGCTCTGTGGAAAAAGGATCCGACGCATCTGATGCGTTGGCACAGTCCGTGGGGATGGGGATTTCCCGGCTGGCACATCGAGTGCTCGGCCATGTCGCAGGAGTATCTGGGGGAATCATTCGATCTGCACACCGGCGGTGAGGACAACAAATTTCCGCACCACGAGTGCGAGATTGCGCAGGCGGAGAGCATCACCGGGAAGCGGTTCGTGAACTACTGGATGCACACGCGCTTCCTCCAGGTGGAGGGCGAGAAGATGTCGAAGAGCGCCGGCAACTTTTACACCGTCCGGGAGCTCATCACGCCGGAGAGTGAGGGCGGCCGCGGCGTGCATCCGCTGGCGCTTCGCCTCACGCTGATCTCCGGGCAGTATCGAAAACCATTCAACTTTACGTTCGATCAGCTGCGGGCGAGTGCGAAGCACGTGCAGCGCTTCGAGGAGGTCGAGGATCTCGTCGAGAAGGCCCTTCGCACGGACGAGAACGGGGAGGATCGCCTTGGTGAGCGCCTCGATGCGCTCTTTGCGCGCGCGCTAGACGCGATGCTCGACGACCTGAACACGCCCGGGGCGATCGCGGCTGCGATCGAGGGTGCCAAGCTCATTCAGAGTATCGGTGCCAGGCTGAATGCCGCCTCGGCTCGGTCGGCGAAGGCGTGGCTCACGAACATCAACGATCTGCTCGGCATCGTCCGGCACGAGACGGCGCAGGCGGAGTCGCCGAGCGAGCAGGACGAGGAGTTTGCTCGCGAGGTCGAGCAGCTCTTGGCCGAGCGCGCCGACGCACGGAAGGCAAAGAATTTCGGTCGGGCGGACGAGATCCGCGATCGGCTGGATGAGATGGACGTCGAGGTTATGGACACGCCTGAAGGGACGAAGTGGCGGCGAAGGAGGAGCGTATGAGCGTACGAAGAGTCGTCCGTCCGGGAGGTCGGTGGTCACGAATCACTCGATGAATTGAAGACATGCATATACGACCCAGGCGACTTCGTGCCAATGAGTCGATCCGCCGAATGGCGAGGGAGACTCGGCTCTCGGTCGACCAGTTCGTGGCGCCGATGTTTGTGGTCGACGGAGAAAGCGTGCGAGAGGAGGTCGCCTCGATGCCGGGACAGTACCGATTGAGCATCGACGAAATGCGACGCGAGGTGAGCGAGATGGCGGAGTTGAACATTCCCGCCGTCGCGCTCTTTCCGGCCATTGACGGTGCCTTGAAGGATTCGACGGGGAGCGAGGCTCTCAATCATGACGGTCTGCTTCCGCGTGCGATCCGCGCGGCGAAGGAAGAAGCCCCACAGGTGTTGATCATCTCCGACGTCGCTCTCGACCCATATTCATCCGACGGGCATGACGGTATTGTCAAGGACGGAAAGGTTCTGAACGACGAATCGCTGGAGGTCCTCGCGCAGATGGCCGTCGTGCAGGCCGAAGCAGGGGCCGACATCATCGCTCCATCCGACATGATGGACGGCCGAGTGGCGGCAATCCGAGATGCACTCGATGCTTCCGGCTTCGCCGAGGCGGCCATTCTGTCGTACACGGCGAAGTATGCATCCGCCTTTTATGGCCCGTTTCGCGACGCGCTCGACTCGGCTCCGCGCCGGCGCGCGGACGTCCCGCCGGATAAGAAAACGTATCAGATGGATCCTGCGAACGGACGGGAGGCGGTGCGCGAGCTCCTGTTGGACCTCGACGAGGGGGCGGACATGGTGATGGTGAAGCCGGCCCTTCCGTACCTTGACGTGATCTACCGGCTCGCTGAAGTGTCCGACGTGCCCGTGGCCGCCTACAACGTGAGCGGCGAATATGCTATGCTGACTGCGGCAGCGCAGAACGGCTGGCTCGATCGCAGAGAGGCCGCTATGGAGTCGCTGCTCGCGATCCGACGTGCCGGAGCCGACATCATCCTGACCTATTTTGCAAAAGAAGTAGCGCGCTGGTTGTCCGAATGAAAAGCACCGTCGAGATCACCCACATCGATTACAGCCATCTTGAGGGCGGACTCGTCCGCATGATGAACCGCTTCAAGGAAGAGGGTACTTTGACCGGCAATCTGGAGGAGGATGATTTTCTGCGCTCCGACCCGACCGCTGCGCTGCTCGGACTCCTCTACGATCAGCGGGTGCTCGCCGAGTATGCCTTCACAGGGCCGATCCGGCTGAAGGAGCGACTCGGGCATCTCGATCTCAGGCGAATTGCAGAGATGGATTTAGAGGATCTCCGCGCCCATTTCGCGGAGAAGCCGGCCGTGCACCGCTTCACGAATCGGATGGCCGAGTATACGCACAAGCTGGCGGTGAAGGTGACGGAGACCTACGACGGCGACTGCACGCGCATTTGGAGCGATGATGCAGATCTATCGACTATCGAGGAGCGCGTGCGCGAACTGCCAGGCTTCGGACCTCTTAAGGCCGAAAAGATCCGATTCGTCCTGCATTATTTCGGGCACCGTAGTTTCTCTGAGTAAGAAGTTCTGACGTGCGTTTGCTCTAGCCAAGCCTCTTGTGTCACTTTCGCGAAGGTATTTCCTGAAGCATTCCGCGGCATTCGCCGTGGGCTTTACCGGACTCCATCGACTCATCGGTGCGTCGGCGCTTGCCGTTTCAGCGCGTGATGGGTATGGGCCGTTGAAAAAGGATCCCGACGGCATTTTCGATCTTCCGGAAGGATTCTCCTATCGCATTATATCGCGTGCAGGTGAGGAGATGTCCGATGGCTACATCGTGCCTGCCTTACCTGACGGGATGGCCGCGTTTCCCGGTCCGGACGATCTCACGCTGCTCCTGCGAAATCACGAAGTGAACGTGGAGGCGCCGTTCACCTCTGGGCCGTTCGGCCCGGAGAATGAGCGGCGTCGGCGATTACGGTCGGAGCAGTTGTACGACGCCGGGACGGCGGGGGCGCCGTGTCTGGGCGGGGTCACGACGATCGTTTACGATACACGGACCCACGACGTCGTGAGCCAGCACCTGAGTCTGATCGGAACGGTTCGCAACTGTGCGGGGGGACCGACGCCGTGGGGCTCCTGGATCACATGCGAGGAGACAGTCATCCGCTCCGGAGGCGTTGCTGCGGTCGATCACGGATACAATTTTGAGGTGCCGGCGACAGCGGAGGCATGCGTCGTTGATCCGATACCTCTTACGGCGATGGGCCGTTTCAATCACGAGGCCGTGGCCGTCCATCCGGAGACGGGTATCGTGTATGAGACGGAGGACCGCTCCGACGGACTGCTTTACCGCTTCTTGCCGGAGGAGCCCGGCCATCTGCGCGCGGGTGGGCGCCTGCAGGCGTTGGCGGTGGTCGGGCGGCCGGAGCTCGATACGCGCAACTGGCAGGAATCGCTGGTTAGGCCGGGTGAGATACTCGACGTGGAATGGATCGATCTCGAGGATGTGGAGTCGCCGGAGGACGATTTGCGCTACCGGGGGGCTGCGGCCGGCGCGGCCATTTTTGCACGCGGTGAGGGGATGTGGTACGGCAATGGCGCCGTGTTCTTCGCGTGTACGAATGGGGGCGGTAACCGTGCGGGTCAGGTGTGGCGCTACACCCCCGGATCCAACGAGGTCGCCGAGGGCGGACAGCTCGAGCTATTCGTCGAACCGAATGATACTCGCCTCGTTGAGAACTGCGACAACGTCACGGTGACTCCGTGGGGCGACCTTATACTGTGCGAAGACGGTCCCGGCGAGCAGTTCCTGGTCGGCGTCACGCCGGAGGGCGAGCTGTATCGATTTGGCCGAAACGCCGTGAGCGGCTCGGAGTTGGCCGGGGCCACGTTTTCTCCCGACGGCTGCACGCTTTTCATGAACATCCAGCATGACGGATTGACGCTCGCGATCGCCGGCCCGTGGAAATCGAGGTGAGGCGCCGTGGCAGGGGGCGAAAAATATTTGGCGTCCCAGAACTTTTTTACACGGCGTAGTTGGATGCGTCATGACGACCGCGCGCAACATCCTGAGTGCATCTCTGGCGCTCTGCCTGCTTCTGCTTGTCACGGGTCCGCTCTCCGCTGACGCCGAGCACTGGAATGGTGCGCACCGGCTGTCCCTGGAGGCGGGTTATGAGAGCGGCCACGGCGACGCCTCGTCCCCCTTGTTCAAGCCGCCGCAGGCTGCTGAAACGGCTGCCGCAGACCGTACAGCAGGCAATTTTCCGACGGCTAGCTCTAAAGCGGAGCGTCCGGCACGTGACGCCCGCTTCATGAGTCTGCGTTCGTACCCTTCCGCTCAGGCGCCTGATACGCGCCTCGCCCTTCTCTGCGTCTTCCGATTGTGAGACCAGCTAACTGACGGCACGTCGCTGTCGTCGGTCTGCACGGCCATTCCTTGGCCGGTCAGCATCCTGGAACCGGTGGAATCAGTCCTCCGCGGTTCATCAGCCGTTCGTGGGCAACGCCCACACCTCACATTCGCTATCGGACACGACCATGAAAATGACATCTGTTAAAGCCCATTCCACTGGAAAAGCCACGCGACGCCAGCCGGCAACCGCGCCCAAGAACGATCGGACGACGCTAATTGCGCTGTACCTCTTCACGGGCGGGATGTTGATGGCGCTGCTCTACTTCATCTCGCTGATCTTCTTCATTTAACCGATGTCTCGTCTGAACAAATGACAAGCCAGTGTACGCCTTGACAGACGCCGCTGACTTTGCGGCACACTCGGCTGCGGCGAGTCTGTCAGAGCGAAAGACCTCGACGACTCGGCACGCCGTTTGAAATCCGTGAGGACGAAAAGAAGATTAAACTATGGAGGTGAGCAATATGGCAGACTTGACGCTTTATCGCCCCCTCTCTGAGCTTCAAAGAGAGGTGGATCGACTCTTTGAGGACTTTTTCCCACGCGTTTCAACGGCGAGCCGAGCGTATGGTCGCCGGCCGTCGATCTGTATGAGCTGGAGGATTCGTACGTCGTGGTGATGGATCTTCCGGGCCTGTCGAAGAAGGACATCCAGATCACGTTCGACAATGGTGCGCTGCAGATCAGCGGCGAGCGCAGCGTCACCGCTGATGAGAACGCACAATTCCATCAGATCGAACGGCGACGTGGGCGCTTCCATCGCAGCCTGCGCTTCCCGCGGGAGGTGCAGCCGGAGAAGGTCAAGGCGTCGTTTGAGCACGGCGTGCTGACGATCCGGATGCCCAAGACGGAACAGAGCCGGCCGCGGAAGATCGAGATCTCATAGGGTGTGAATCCGCCGCCGCGCACGACGCGCGGAGGCGCGTTCCGCTGCATTGTCTGAAAAGTGCATCGTCTGAAAGGCCGCTCGGCTGCGTGCTGAGCGGCTTTTTCTTTATACTTGGGGAAAGCGCATACTTGTGGGGACCGCGATACTTGCGGCACGGCGCAAACTTGCAGGCACGGCGATATTTGCAGGCACGGCGGTACTCGCAGGCACGGCGGTACTTGCAGGCACGGGCATACGTGCAGAAGCGGCGAAGCATCTGAAACGAACACGCAATGAGCACCCCTTTGTGGCTGGAGGAAATCGACCATACCGGGGACGCAGGCCTGCGTGTACATGCGCCTGACGTTGGAACCTTATTCGCGCGCGCCGCCTGGGGGATGTTCGCGGTTCTCGCCGATCCGGAGACCATCCGGCCGATGCAAACGCGCGAACTGTCGGTGCAGGGATCAGACCAGGATGATCTCCTCCTCCGCTGGCTTTCCGAGCTGAACTATCTGCATCTAGTCGAGGGCGTTCTATTTTGCCGCTTCGAAATTCGGGAATGGAGCGACAGGAAATTGGTGGCAAGTGTAAGCGGGGAGGGGATCGATCCGGCTCGCCACACGATCCACACGGAGATCAAGGCCGTCACGTATCATGGGCTCGAGATCCGCGAAGTGAACGGCGCGTGGCGGGCTCAGGTAATCTTCGATATGTGATCGGCGATATCCGATGTGTAATGAGGAATGCCGGCTCGTGATGGGTGACTTTCGGCACGCGATGAGAAGCAGCGGAGCTTGATGCAGCATTTCGGACTCAGCCCCCGCCTGTTTGCCGCGCTGCTGATCGGTGTGTTCATGGGTGCCGTCGACCTGACGATCGTCGCGCCGGCGATTCCGCACATCGGCGGCAGCCTTGGCATCAGCCCCGCCGCAGTGGTCCTCGCCTTCTCGATCTACGCGGCCTTCTACGCCGTCTCGGTGCCGGTGATGAGCAAGCTGGCGGACGTCCGCGGTTACGGGATGATCTATCGAGCGTCGCTCATGCTATTCGCCGGCGGGAGCGCGCTGGCCGCCGTTTCCCCCAGCCTCGCCGTGCTCGTCGTCGCACGCATCCTGCAGGGCATCGGCGGCGGCGGGCTCTTCCCGGTCGCGCAGGCGATCGTCGGCACCGCCCTCGACGACCGGCAACAGGGGCGCGTACTCGGCATTCTGGTGGGGGTCTTCGCGATGGGCGGCGTGCTCGGACCGAATCTGGGCGGGTTCTTCGCGCAGACGCTGACGTGGCGATGGATCTTCTGGATCAACGTCCCACTCGGCATCCTGGGGTTTCTGCTGCTCCGCGGCGTCGACATTCCGTCGCATCAGGGTCGCGGACGTGTGGATTGGCTCGGGGCGGCGTGCGTCGCCGTCAGCCTCGGCGGGCTCGTCTTCTGGCTCGAGAGCTTGCGTCACGTAGATCGGGGGCTATTCAGCGTGCACAGCCTAGGGCTTCTGGTCGTGACGCTGACGGGTATGGCGGCCTTCGTCTTCATAGAGCGGCATCGATCGGATCCGATCATCGATCTCTCGTTCGTCTGGTCGCGGAGCATCGGGACGCTGCTGCTCGTCTCGCTCTTCGTTGGATATGCGCTGCTGGCGGGTGTCGTCTTCGCCCCGCTCTATTCGCAGATCGCATTTGGCGCATCGACGTTCGCGTCAGGTGCGATCCTGAATGCCGTCGCGATAGGATTGGGGGCGAGCAGCTACCTTGCCGGGCACCTCAGTGCGGAACGCACGTCGAGACGCCTCATTCTAATCGGGATGATCCTCACGGCGGGTGGCCTGCTGGCGATGATCATGCTGCGGCATGAAGTGTGGGGCCTGTTGGCCGGGCTTGTGTTCCTCGGGATGGGTCTCGGTCTGACGCAGGGGCCGCTGAGCCACGTGGGGCTTCGGCTCGCACCGGCCGACAAGCAGGGGCAGATATCCGGATTAATCGCAATTACCCGCAGCATCGGCGGTGCAACCGGGATTACGCTCGCGGGCGTGTGGCTGAGTCGGACCGTCCAGCGGATGGCCTCACCGGACTCGCCCGTTCAGATTCAGGCGTCGGAGATCTGGGGGACGGCCGACGGGATCGACGCTCTCGAGGCGATGTCGCCGGAGGCGGCCGCCATGGTTCAGAATGCGCTCATCGAAGGACTCGTCGAAGGATGGTACTGGGCGCTCGGCGCGGCCGTGCTGGGGATCGTGGCGGCGTTACTTATGGACAAAGAGATTGTGGATCAAAGCTGAGGGGAGTGTGCATCGATATGGCGAACTATACCGTCGAGAAAGTCACCGATTACGTCTGGGAGATTCCTCGAACCGGGCGCATGCGCGTTCCGGCGCGCATCTATTCGACCCGGGAGATGCTCGGCGACATCCAGTCCGATAACGCGCCGAAGCAGGCTGTGAACGTGGCGCACATGCCGGGGATTGTGCGGGCGTCGTTCGCCATGCCGGACATGCACTGGGGCTACGGATTTCCGATCGGAGGCGTGGCGGCATTTGATATGGACGAGGGGGTGATATCGCCGGGAGGCGTCGGTTACGACATCAACTGCGGCGTACGGCTGATGGCGTCGAAGCTGAAGCGGCAGGACGTGACCGAGCACGTGCAGAAGCTTGTGGATCATCTCTTCACTCGCGTGCCGACGGGCGTGGGGTCGTCGGGCGCGCTCACAGTCTCGACAGATGAGCTGCGGCGGGTGGCCACCGGCGGTGCCAAATGGGCCGTCTCGCAAGGTTACGGCAGCGCGTCCGATCTCGACTACATCGAGGAAGGCGGCCGCATCGGCGGCGCCGACCCGGACGACGTATCCGAGCGCGCGATGAAGCGCGGCGGATCGCAGATCGGCACGCTCGGCTCCGGTAATCACTTCCTGGAATTTGGGTACGTCGCGGAGATCTATGACGAGGAGGCCGCACGCATCATGGGGCTCGAGCCGGAGTCGGTGACGGTGATTATCCACTCGGGCTCGCGCGGATTCGGCTATCAGGTCTGCGATGACTATCTGTCGGTGATGGACAAGGCCATGGCACGGTACTCGATCGAGCTGCCCGATCGGCAGCTCGCATGCACGCCGATTCGTTCCGAGGAGGGGCAGCGCTATATGCGGGCGATGCGCTGCGCGATTAACTACGCTTTTGCGAACCGGCAGGTGATGGCGCACAACACGCGGCTCGCGTTCGAGGAAGCGCTGGGGATGGCGCCCGTCGAGATCGGGTTACGGACGATCTACGAGGTCGCCCACAACATCGCGAAGATCGAAAAGCATCGGGTGGATGGGCGCGAACAGCGGGTGTGCGTGCACCGAAAAGGCGCGACACGGGCGTTCGGCCCGGGGAACGACGACGTACCGGCGCGTTATCGGACGATCGGCCAGCCGGTGCTGATTCCGGGAGACATGGGCCGGTATTCGTACGTGCTCGTCGGCACCGACGGTGCAATGGAGCAGACCTTCGGCAGCACGTGTCACGGGGCGGGGCGTGCGATGAGCCGGCGGCAGGCGAAAAAGGCCGCGAGCGGGCGCAACATTCATCGCGAGCTGTCTGATCGCGGGATCATCGTGCGGAGCGACAGCACACGGACGATGAAGGAGGAGATTTCGGAGGCGTACAAAGACGTGCGCAACGTGGTCGACGCGTGCGAGGGTGCCGGCATATCGAAAACAGTGGCGCAGCTGCGGCCGCTCGGCGTGATCAAGGGGT
>CAZQAS010000005.1:10335-21041 GCA_964591285.1 uncultured Rhodothermales bacterium | reverse complement strand
CGTCCGGCCATCATCAAGAAAGCGAGCACCCACTTTCCGAGTCCGGGGACGTGCGCGTAGTTCTCCGTCGGCCCGAACGTGCCGAAGGCGGGACCGATGTTGCCGATGCTCGATAGCGACGCGCCGAAGGCGCTCAGCAGGTCCAATCCGACCAGAAACATGACCGCCGTCCCGATGCCGATCCCACCGATGTAGAGCACGATGAAGGAGAGCACATTGCTCAGAATGTCTTTCGGCACGACCTCGCCGTTCAGCCGCACGTTTATGACGGCCGAGGGGTGGATCAGCTGCTTAATCTCCCGAAACGAGTTCTTGAACATCAGTACGTGGCGGATCACCTTCGGCCCGCCGCCGGTGGAGCCCGCCATGCCGCCGCAGAAGAAGAGCAGGAAGAGCACGCCGATACCGATCGGGGGCCAGATTTCGTAGTCGGCCGTCGCGAAACCGGTGGTAGTCGCGATCGCGAGTACCTGAAAGGCGCCGTGTCGCAGTGCATCGAGGAATGCCGGATATCCATCGAATAGGGCGCCCTCGCGCGCTGCGTAGGGCAGCCACGAGACGGTCGGTTGCCAGATGCCGATCGTTACGAAAGCGGTCGCCACCACAATGATGAGCCCGTACGTACGGAATTCCGTGTCGTTCAGGACGGAGAAGGAGCGCCCGGTCAGGAATCGGTAGTGCAGAGCGAAGTTCGTGCCCGCCAAAAACATGAAGACGATCACGACCCACTCGACGTACGCCGAGCCGTACTGGCCCACCGAACCGTTTTCTGTCGAGAATCCGCCGGTCGCCATGGTCGAGAAGCCGTGATTTACGGCGTCGAAGAGCGACATCTCAGGAAGCAGGAGCACGATCTCAGCCGCCGTCAGGCCAACGTAGATGAACCAGAGGCGGCGAGCCGTCTCGCGCACGCGCGGCGTCAGCTTGTCGGCCGACGGCCCCGGCACTTCCGCCTTGAACAGCTGCATCCCACCCACCCCGAGAATCGGTAGGATGGCCAGTGTGAGCACGATGATGCCCATTCCGCCCATCCAGTGGCAGAGGCTTCTCCAGAACAGGAAGGCGTTGGGGATTTCTTCGATGCCCGGATTCGTTGCGCCATCCAAGATCGTCGCTCCCGTCGTCGTAAACCCACTCATCGTTTCGAAGAAGGCGTCGGTGTAGCTCGAGAGCACCCCGCCAAAGACAAAGGGGAGTGCCCCGACGACGGACAGGACCAGCCACGCGAGGGCAACGATCGCAAAGCCGTCGCGAATGCCTAGATCCTCGGGAAGGCCTCCGAGGCCACGCCAAGCGACGCTTCCGAAACCGCCGGCGATCAGCGCCGACGCGCCGAACGCCCACCACTCCGCCTCGCCGTAGTAGATGCCGACGAGCATCGGCACGAGGAGCGCAAGGCTCAAGAAGGTGAGCAGCGCCCCGAGCGTCGAACAGATTACCTTTAGATTTGGAAGCATGGGCGGGTGCTATCCAAACTGGCGCTCGATCTCCTGAACGAGGTGCGGGACGACGAACACGATCGCCCGATCGCCCGCTTCGATTCGGGTGTCACCCGTTGCCACCTCGACATCGTCGCCGTGGATGACGGCACCGATGAGCATACCGTTCTGTAGGCGCAAATCCTTCAGAGCCTTTTTTGTGACGCGGGCACCGTGCTTCGCCTCGATCTCGATGATCTCCGCGTCCAAGCCATGCACCGTCGCCACGCTCATTACATTTTTTCCACGCAGATAGCGGAGGATCTCGCGGGAAACGGCCAGTTTCTTACTTACGGCAGCGTCGAGACCGATGCTCTGGCTGATCGGGATGTAGGCTCCCTTCGAGAGTAGTGCTACCGTTTTCTGCACACCAAGGTGCTTGGCGAGCAAACAGGACACCAGATTAGATTCTTCGTCGTTCGTCACGGCCACGAATGCATCCATCTCCCCGAGGCCTTCCTGGACAAGCAGGTCGACATCCGTCCCGCCACTGTGAATGACGAGGACGTCTTGCAGCTCCTCGGCGAGCGTCTCGGCTCGATCTCGGCTCGGCTCGATGAGCTTCACGCGTTTGTTCTTCTCCCGTCCGAGCTGCAGGGCGACCTTTGCTCCCACTTCCGTACCGCCAAGCACCATAACGTGGTGGGCACGCTTCTCGATCTTGCCGGCCATCTCGGCGATGTGGCTCATGAACTTCGGCCGGGCGAGGACGAAAATTTGGTCGGCCTTCTGCAGGATCTCGTTTCCGCCTGGGAGAATCGTGCGCACACCCCGCGAAATGCCCATGATCCGGAACGTGACGTTCGTATGCTCAATGGCGACCTCCTGCAGTGACTTGCCGACGATCGGTGAGTCGGGATCGAGACGGATACCCATGAGCTGCAGGCGGCCGTCGGCCATATTGAGCATATCGGTCGCGCTGGCGCGGCGGACGAGACGAACGACCTCGGCAGCCGCACTTTCTTCGGGATGGATGACGAGGTCGATCCCGAAGTCGCTCGTCTTGAGAATCGATTGCGTCCGCGTAATCTCGTCGGAGCGCACGCGTGCGACGGTTGTCGCGACGCCGAGCCGATCGGCAAGCATGCAGGCGATGATGTTCACTTCGTCGACGGCCGTGACGGCGATCAGCATGTCGGCCCTCCGGGCGCCGGCCTCCTCGAGCACGTCTGCGGACGTACCGTTACCCGTGACGGTCAGCACATCGAGTTTCTCCGACACGTTGCGCACGGCATCGATGTCGTTGTCGACGATCACGACGTCGTTCTGCTCGCCTGCCAGCATCCGAGCCACGTCGAATCCGACCTCGCCGGCACCGATTACGATCACGCGCATGCTATACCGGCCAGGTCTGGATGGTCCAGGCTTGCTCCCAGAACATCCATTCGTACCGCGCGCTTACGGCGAAGGCCTCTTTGGCACGTTCGCGGCTCTCCTGGTCTCCGGCGTCGGCAAAGCGCTGCAGCTTTGCGAGCAGCTTGTTTGTGTAGTCCACGAACGAAGGATCGGCGTACGTGCGAAGCCAGTCCGCAAAGGGATGATCATCCGAAACCTCCCCGAGCTCATCCCTGAAGTGCTGCCCGAGGGCCATGTAGAGCCACGGACAAGGGGAGAGCGCGGCGATCGCTTCGACCATCGTGCCTCGCTGCGCCTCGGCGATCATGTGGTTCTGATACGCACGGTTGTTCGGCGTGAGGGCCAGCGAAGCGATGTCCTTCGCCGTGTACCCGAGCCGCGCACCGTATCCTTCGTGAAGCTGCGTCTCGACGACGAGTGCGAGGCGTGCGGCTTCGATGAACCAGAGCTTGTCGTCGGGTTGGGGGCAGCGGACGGAGACCAGTGAGCAGGCATCGGCAAACGCCTCCAGATAGCGCGCATCCTGCATCTGGTAAAATTTGAACTTCTCCTTCTCGAGTGTGCCGTCGGCCAGCGCGGCGACGAACGGGTGATCGAAGGAGGCTTCCCAAGCCTCGCCTGCAGCGGTCAGGCACTCGTCTGCGAACGGGGGGACGACGAGCTCGATGTTTTGATCTACTGCGTCGGTCGTTTCAATTACGGCGTCAGGCGTTTCATCTACAGCGTCGGTCGCGTCCATGTCAGATCGGGCATGTTAGATCGGGTGAGTGATGGTTCTGCATGTGAGCGATGAGTCGGCACGTCACGTTCATGGTTCGGCGTGTCAACGCGTCATCGGGCGGGCAGGTTCGTGGACGATCGGCAGGCGGATCCAGACCGTGGTTCCCTTCTCTTCCTCCGTCTCGAATCCGATCTCCCCGCCCATCTCCTCGACGCCCTTCTTGGCGATGGCCAGACCGAGGCCGGTACCGCTCGTCTTCGTCGAGAAATTCGGCTCGAAGATGCGGTCCTGAACGTCCGGCGCAATGCCGGTCCCGTTGTCGGTTATACTGCTGGCTGCAAAATTCGGCTGCTCGAACTCCGTTCGCACGTCGACGCGGCCCTTCTGATCCTCCGGTATGGCCTGGATCGCGTTTTTTATGACGTTGATGTAGATGCGTCGAAGCTCCTCGCGATCGGCCTCGATGATCATGGGGCGCGGATGTAGATCGAGCGTGATTTCGATGTCGCTCTCTTCCTGCATGAGCGAGACGGCCTGATCGACGATGGCGTTCAGATCCACTTTATCGAGGATGCGTGAGGGCATGCGAGCGAACGAGTGAAACTCGTTGGCGATGCGCGCCAGCGTATCGATCTGTTCGATAAGGGTCGTCGTAATGCGGTCGAAAATCGTCTCGAATTTTCGGGCCTTCTCCGGATCATCGGCCCCGTCGCTCCGGAAGGCCCGCCGCAGATGCTGTACCGACAGCTTCATCGGCGTGAGCGGATTTTTGATCTCGTGGGCCACCTGCCGGGCCATCTCCCGCCAGGCGAGCTGGCGCTCCTGCTGCGCAAGCTTCCGTCGGCTGTCGACGAGCTGCTCCTGCATCTCGTTGAAGGTCTGCACGAGCTCACCGATCTCGTCTCTGGAATCGACGGGGATCATCCTTTCGAACCGCCCCGCCGCGACGGCCTGCAGGCCGGACCGGAGCCGGGCAATCGGTCGCGATATCGCGTTCGCCAGCAGCGAGGCGGTGAACATGACGACGAGCAGCAGCAGCAGCAGCGATCCGAACAGGTACGCCACCGTGCGCGCGCGTTCCTCTTCGATGCGCTCCTGTTCGGGCAGCGTGGGGACGGAAACGACGAATCGCGGCCGGCCCTGTTCGTCCGGCAGCGCGCGAAAGCCCGTCGTGTAGGTGAAGTCGCCGACGTGCTCGTTGGTATAGACGAAGCGGTAGCCGTCGAAGAAGAGCGCATCGTAGGCCTCGATCGGGAGGCGCTGGTCGATGAGGCGCTCGCGTACGAGCTGCGGCCTGCTCAGCTTCGCGAGGCTGTAGCCGCGATAGACGTTCAAGTCGAGGCCGACGCGTCCGGCGAGTGAGTCGATGCTGACGCGGTCCAGTACGGTGTAGGGCATCTGCTCGTCGCGGGTGTCGAGGTTCAGCGTCTCCTCCACTCGCTCGAGGTGCTGCCGAAGCCAGCTTTGAACGGCACGCTCGTTCTCTCCCGTGACGACCTCCAGACCGACGAACCCGACCGCGGCAACGGAGATGATGCCGACGCCGAGGAAGGCGTTCAGCACCTTATCGCGAAATCGGACCCGCGGGGCGGGAAGCATTCCCGCCCGGCGCCGGAGATACAGGCCGAAGAGGTAGAGCGGCAGTCCGATCAGCAGCCCGGCGACCGTCAGCCGGAGTAGATAGTAAAGATGGTCGAAGGTATTGATGCTCGGCACGCGTACCCCGACGATCGACATCACCGTCGACGGAAGGATCGCCGCCGCTGCATCGCGCTCGATCGTCCGCTCACGGCGGTGATAGTAGGTCTGATAATCCCGCTCCTCGACCTCTTCGGTCCGCCAGATCGAAGACTCGGCGGCGAGGGCCTGTCGGACGTCCTCCGGAAGGCGGTAGCGCCCGAAGTCGCGGCCCATGGTGCGCACGAGCACGCCGTCGCGAAATTCAGCGATCGCCACGTTCGTGTACAGATCGTCGTACGAGCCGGATGGGAGCAGAACGCGTGGAAATGGTGTGCCTCCCTCGCGGAGGGCGGACTCCGGTTCGGCGCGCACCGTCACCCATCCAATCACGTCCGTCGTACCCGAAGCGTAGACCGGTGCAATCCCGCCGTACTGCAGTCGATCCGGCTCACGCACGCCCGTGATGGGTGCGACCATCACACCCACCGAGCGGTCGCCTTCCTGGTACATTTCGTAGAGGATGTTCGCCTGCAGCGGTTCGAGCTGCCGGAGCGCCTGTGCGTCCAGGGAGCGTCCCGTGTCGTGATAGCGTCCGATGGGCTCCTGGTCCCGGCTGAAGAACGTCAGTGTAACGTCGTAGGCGGGAAGCGACGAGAGAAAGGATCGCTGAAAGAACTCGTTCGCGAGCGAATCGAGCGGCGCGCCTCCCCCCTCCTGCAGCACGTCGCGCGCCGCGTCGTTCATTCGGATCTCACGGAGGAGCTGCTCGAGCGCAAAGAGCACGCGTGGATCGCGTCCTTCCGAAAAGGTCTCCGCAGCATCGAGCATTTGAATGCGACGACTGGCATCCATCCCGTTGTACAGCATCGGATAGAGCAGCACCGTCACCAGGAATATGGAGGGCAGGATGCTTCGCAGGATGAACAGCTCGACGAGTGCCTGACGACGGAGTATCAAGAAGACCGCGAGCGTGAACGCTACGGCGACGAAAGAAAGTGACACCGGCCAGGCGACGACGTCATTCAGCGGCAGGGCCGTGTACAGCACCGCCAGGGGGAGTGCGACCGCCAGCAGGATGGTCAGCCAGAACGTCCAAGTCGACATCTCATCGGGCAGCCGGCGGAGCGCAACGGAGCTCGTGATCCATACCACCCCGATCGCAAGGAGGAGGACGCCGATGGTCACGAGAATCAGCGCACAGAAGACGAGCAGAAGGAGCGGCTCGGGGAGCAAGCCTTTGCGGGCATAAAAGTCGAAGGTGCTGTCCAGCACCACACGTCGCGTTGCGAGCGCGAGAAGGATGGTCAGCCCGAGAATGGTGAGCGTGCCGGCCGCCACCGCGCCGACGGCCACAAAGACGGACTGCGTCGTCGTCGAGCGGCGGCGGCGCAGGCGCTCGCGGAGCTCGAAGAGATAGGCGCTGCGGTCCTTGAAGCTGCGCGTGAGGTCGACGAAGGCGATGGCGAAGACAAGGAAAAAGATGCCCGTGAGCAGGAAATCGCCCGTCGATCGCATCAGACCGCCGCCGAAACCCGAGGCGAAGTGCATCGGATCGAAAAGAGGCGCAAGGGGGGCCTTGCCGCCCTGCCAGCGCCCGGGCACTTCGAGGTTGAGGAGCGCGAATCGGATGGACCACCACGCGGCAGAGACCAGCACGAACCAGGAGGCGAGCCACCCGAGGGTCTTTCCACGCGGCTTCTCCGGCAGATCGACCAGCTTCGATTGGTAGGCGTACCAGAGACCGCCGACGGCCCAAAACATCAGGAGCACGAGCCAGAAGGCCGTCACGTCGTCAAACCGTGCGGAAGCGGACTCGAGGAGCTCCTCCCGCGAGGGTGGATAGATGCTGACCCGCCCTAGCGTAGTGCCATCGGCGCCTTGTAGCAGACGTGAGCGTACGGTCGGATCGGTCGAAGCCGCCGACAGGTCGAAGCTTACGCTGACGGGAAGGTCCGTCAGTCGCTGCCATCGGTCGCCGAGGGAGAAATCGCGTAGGTACTCGTTCCGGACCGGGGCGTCGAAGCCGATAAGTCGCATCGCGCGTACCGCACCGAGAACACGCGTGCCCTCCCGGACGGGCCGCCAGACCACGAGTGCCTGCCGAACGTTGCCGTCAGTCGCAATCGCCGTTTGAAAGGCGTCGAGAAACCGCGGCGAAGACGGTGCGGCGTCCAACGGCATGCTGAAGCCGTGCCATGCGACGAGCTGAGGGCTGAAGTCGTAGAGCTCGACGGACGTGTGGAGCGGCACGTCGAGCCCGGCGAACAAGTCCACGACCTCCTCGGGACCTTCGGAAAGGCCCTGGCGTGCGCGTGTGCGAAGACTTTGCATCACCACGGGGTCTCGGGCGATCTCTCGCGCGCGGTCGAGGAGATCCTGCTGCATGTCGTCGAAACGGCTTTCGATCTGGCCCAGTGCGCGAGCGACGGCCTCCTGCTGAACGGCAGGCGCCGAATCGGACAATTCGCTGACGTACCAGGACTGTGCGAGCCAGGTGAGCGGAATGAGAAGGAGCAATACGCCTGCCACGGCGGCGAACCGGCGGATCCGCTCAGTTTGCGGTGACTGTCGTATGTCGACCCCGTCCGGCACGTTACCTGGCAATAGACTCTCCGAATCGAAGTTCGCGAAGCTCCCAGGTGCCTGCGCCCTTCACGCGCATGCGCAGATAGACCGTCAGCGGACCGTCGCCGCCTCGGTACCAGTAGCTGGCCGAGGCAAACCAGTTGCCTTCCGAAGGCGACGTCTCGTGGACGGTGACCTGCCTGGGAGGATAGTTGCGGAAAAAGTCCTGAAGCACGTATCGCGCCTGCGACTTGCTGAGCACCTCGCTTGCGCCGAAGATCGTGAGGTCGAGGCGATCAGCGGCTACATTCATCAGCGACGCGACACGTCCGGATCGCATCGCGGAATAGATCTGATCGAGCGTTTCGGCGCCCGCCTGCTCCAGATCCGGGCTGCTCGACTGCGCACGCGCCCCAATCAGCGGACATGCGCCAATTATCAGTACGATAAACGTCGTTCTTACGGACATCCAACCGATGAGCATTCGATATTATTATACCGGAGAAAAGACAGGATGGCCCGAGTCAAACGGCCGCTCCATCGAGAAGCAAAAAGCGAGAAGCAAATAGCGATCCGCCGGAGCAAAATACCCGCCGTCCATCGGAATTGTTTGATCATTTGCGAAGGCGTGTCGCAGAAAGTAGACGGCGCGCATGTTATGTTGCGCGCAGAACGGATCCAGAGTTATCGCTGTACGTTGACGCAACCCGACGGCTGATCCGGCAGACCACGTCCGCCATTCAATCGGCAGTCGACATTGGCCGTCCACGTGGCGCGCCGGTGCGTCATCCAACGGGAGCCGTCACGCAACCATCACCTGCTAAATACATCTCGATATGCCCCGAACACTCATAACCGGTGGAGCCGGCTTCATCGGCTCGCACCTCTGCGATCGACTCATCCAGGAAGGTCATGAGGTCATCTGCGTCGACAACTTCATCACGGGCTCGGCCGATAATGTCGCTCATCTGGTTGGCACCTCGAAATTTAAACTCATCGAGCTGGACGTCACAAACTACATCTACGTCGAAGGACCCCTGGATTACGTGCTGCACCTCGCCAGTCCGGCTTCGCCTGTCGACTATCTGAAGTATCCGATCCAGACCTTGAAGGTCGGAGCGCTCGGGACACACAAGGCCCTCGGGCTCGCCAAGCACAAGGACGCGCGCCTACTGCTGGCCTCGACGAGTGAGATCTACGGAGACCCCCTCGTCCATCCGCAGCCCGAGTCCTACTGGGGCAACGTCAATCCGACCGGTTCGCGCGGTGTTTACGACGAGGCGAAGCGGTTTGCCGAGGCCATGACGATGGCCTACAACCGCTACCACGGCGTGGAGACGCGGATCGTTCGCATCTTTAATACGTTCGGGCCTCGGATGCGCCTTGACGACGGCCGCGCTCTGCCGACGTTTATGAATCAGGCGCTCCACGGCGAGCCGCTGACTGTGTACGGCGACGGCGATCAGACGCGCTCCTTCCAGTACGTCGACGATACCGTGGAGGGCATTTACCGGCTGTTGCTGAGCGACGTCTCCGATCCCGTGAACATCGGGAATCCGGACGAGATTACGATCCTCGACTTCGCGAAGGAGATTATCGAGCTTACCGACAGCTCGAGCGAGATCGTGTTCGAGCCGCTGCCGGAGGACGATCCGAAGATCCGGCAGCCGGACATCACGCTGGCCCGAGAAGCACTGGATTGGCAGCCGAAGTACAGCCGACGCGAGGGATTGAAGAAGACGCTCCAGTATGTGCAGACCAAGCTGGCACGCGCGGAGGCACGGTACGGCGCCTAGGGCAGCGTAGACCACTTCACCCCGCGTCCGTAGAGGGTATCCATTTCTATCGGGGAATGTAAGCCTAACGCCATCCATCCTAAAGCCGAAGGATCGCGCTCCCGATGTCTATATTGACATCGTCCTTTCCGACGCATCCATTTACGGACGCACATTGCATAGAAGTACAACCAGGCATCGTAAGCATTAGAGATTTATGTCCGCGAAACACCCCCATCTAGCGCGACTCGAAGCCGAAGCCGTGTACATCATGCGGGAGACGGCCGCTCAATTCGAGCGTCCGGTTCTGATGTTCTCCGGTGGAAAAGACTCGATCGTGATGGTTCGACTTGCCCAGCGGGCGTTTCATCCCGGCAAGATCCCGTTCCCGCTGCTTCACGTCGATACCGGGCACAACTTCCAGGAAGCCCTTGATTTCAGGGATCGCCTCGTGGAGGAGCTTGGGCTGCGCCTGATCGTCCGCACGGTTCAGGAATCGATCGACAAGGGCCGCGTCTCCGAGGAGGAAGGACCGAACGCCAGCCGGAATGCGCTGCAAATCGTCACGTTGCTGGATGCCATCACCGAGCACAAGTTCGATGCCGCCATCGGCGGCGCGCGGCGCGATGAGGAGAAGGCCCGTGCGAAGGAACGCTTTTTCTCGCATCGCGACCGGTTCGGCCAGTGGGACCCGAAGAATCAGCGTCCGGAGCTGTGGGGCATCTACAACGGTCGGAAGCGGCCGGGTGAGCATTTCCGGGTGTTCCCACTCAGCAATTGGACGGAGCTCGACGTCTGGCAGTACATCCGCCAGGAGGATCTCGAAATTCCGTCCATTTATTTCGCGCACGAGCGCAAGGTCGTGGAGCGGCAGGGCGTTTACCTGGCCAAGAGCGATTTCATCACGTTGACGGACGGCGAGACGTATGAGGAGCGGACGGTACGCTTCCGCACGGTTGGCGACATGACGTGCACCGGCGCCGTGGCGTCGGAGGCTTCGAACCTCGACGAGATCATCGAGGAGGTCGCCTCCGCGCGGGTTACCGAGCGCGGCGGTCGCACCGACGATCAGCGTTCGGAGGCGGCGATGGAGGATCGGAAGAAGAGGGGGTATTTTTAGGGGTTGAACGT
>CAZQAS010000005.1:0-10235 GCA_964591285.1 uncultured Rhodothermales bacterium | reverse complement strand
CGGAGGCGGCGATGGAGGATCGGAAGAAGAGGGGGTATTTTTAGGGGTTGAACGTGGAGTGTTTCAACGTTTGAACGTTCCACGTTCCACGTTTCTTGGCCGTGACGTGGCGTTCGATTTGGCGAGAGGGATTGAACGTGGAACGTTCTAACGGCAATGTTTTGGCACTTTGTATTTGCGAAAGGTATTTGCGAAAGTCGATGGATTTATTACGGTTTACCACAGCGGGGAGTGTCGACGACGGGAAGAGCACGCTGATTGGGCGGCTTCTATACGATTCGAAGTCGATCTTCCAGGATCAGTACGAGGCGATCGAGCGAGCCAGCGCGGCGCAGGGCAACGGGCAGGTCAATCTGGCGCTACTCACCGACGGCCTGCGGGCAGAGCGGGAGCAGGGCATCACCATTGACGTGGCCTACCGATATTTCGCAACGCCGCGCCGCAAGTTTATCATCGCCGACACGCCGGGACACGTCCAGTACACACGCAACATGGTGACCGGCGCCTCGACCGCCGAGCTCGCCGTCGTGCTCATCGACGCACAAAACGGCGTGCTGCAGCAATCCCGGCGGCACGGATTCATCGCCTCGCTCCTCCAGATACCGCACATGTTGGTCGCCATCAACAAGATGGACCTCGTGGGCTATTCGGAGGCCGCCTATCGCGAAATCGTCGAGGAGTATCGCACGTTTGCGGATCGGCTGGACATCGACGACATCGTGTTCATCCCGATCTCGGCGCTGGAGGGCGACAACGTCGTCACCAAGAGCGAGAAGACGCCGTGGTACGACGGCCCGACCGTCCTCCACCATCTCGAAACCGTCAAGGTTGGCGCCGATCGCAACATCGTCGACTTCCGCTTTCCCGTCCAGTACGTGGTCCGACCGGATCAGTACTTCCGCGGATATGCGGGCCAGGTGGCCTCCGGCTCGGTAACGCCGGGCGAAGAAGTGACGGCGCTTCCCTCCGGTCAGCGGAGCCGCGTCAGCTCGATCGTAACCCTCGACGGCGAGGTCGAAGAGGCGCGGCCGGGCGAGTCGGTCGTCGTTACTCTCGACGACGAGATTGACGTGAGCCGCGGAGACATGATCGTCCGCAGCCGAAACGTACCGCAGACCACGCGAAGCCTGGATGCGGACATCTGCTGGATGAGTGACACCCCACTTCGCAAGGATCGCCCCTACGTTCTGCAGCATACCACGCGAACGGTTCAGGCGTTCGTCGATAGGATCATCTATCGGATCGACATTGACACGCTGCATCGCGAGGCGGCCGATACGTTCGAACTGAACGAAATCGGGCGCGTGGAGCTAGAGCTTGCTAGTTCCGTTTTCGTCGACGCCTACAAGATCAACCGGGAGACGGGCAGCTTTGTCCTGATCGATCCTGACACGAACAATACGGTCGCCGCCGGGATGATCCGCGGTACCGCCCAGCGCGTGGCGCCGGTTGGACAGGAGGTCGAAGAGGAGGTGCGGACTCGCCGCGCCTCGCCGGACGTCGTCTGGGAAGGGCTCAACATTCCGCGCGAGGAGCGGGAGCAGCGCAACGAGCACAAGGCGGCGGTGGTGTGGCTGACGGGACTCTCCGGTTCGGGTAAGTCCACGATCGCACGGGAGCTCGAGCGGCGCCTCTTCGATCGCGGCCTTCAGACGATGCTGATCGACGGCGATCACGTCCGCCACGGCCTTAGCGGCGATCTCGGCTTTTCAGCGGGCGATCGTGCCGAGAACATCCGGCGCGTGGGCGAGGTGGCCCGGCTGTTCTTCGAGCAGGGCAGCATCGCCGTGTGTACGTTCGTGTCGCCGTATCGACGAGATCGCGACAACGTGCGCCGCCTGGTCCCTGACGGTCGGTTTTTCGAGGTTCACGTGGACTGCGACGTGGAGACGTGCGTGAAGCGGGATCCGAAAGGGCTTTACAAGAAGGCGATCGAGGGCGAAATTCCGAACTTTACCGGCATTTCTGCGCCGTACGAGGCGCCTGAAGAGGCGGAACTCGTCTTGCGGACGGACGAGAAGAACGTCGAAGAAAGCGTGGATGAATTGGTCGCCCTTCTCGAGGAGAAAGGGATAATCTGACCTTCCACATCCGCACCACACATGCCTTGGGAAGCCTGGTTTACACTCGGCGTGATCGGCGCGCTGATCGTGGCGCTCGTGCGGGAAGTCCTACGCGTGGATCTGACCGTGCTCTCCGCGCTTGGGCTGCTGCTCGTCGCCGGCGTCGTGACGCCCATCGAGGCGTTCTCAGGGTTTGCCGATCCGGCAGTCATCACGATCGCGTCCCTCTACGTCGTGGCGGCGGGCATTCACCGCACCGGCGTCCTTTCGTCGATCGACCGGCTGCTCGTCGGGCGTAAGCCGACGCTCTCCGGTACGCTCGTTCGCGTCATGGTGCCGACGGCCACCATGTCGGCCTTTCTGAACAATACGCCGGTCGTGGCGATGCTGATGCCGCGCCTGCAGGCCGTTGCGCGGAAGACCGGCATTCCTGCGTCGAAACTCCTGATGCCGCTTTCCTTTGCGGCGATCGCCGGCGGAATGGTGACGCTCATCGGAACGTCGACGAATCTCATCGCCACCGGCCTGCTCATCGACGCCGGGTACGAAGGTTTCGGACTCTTCGAGTTCGCATGGGTCGGGATACCGGCCACCATCTTTCTCGTTACCTATATCGCCCTCATCGGCCATCGTCTCATCCCGGCTTCGGAATCGGAGCAGCGAGACGACGGCGCGGCGCGGGACTACCAGTTCGAACTCCGCGTGCCGTCGTATTCGCGCCTCATCGGCAAGACCGTCGCGGGCGCCCAGCTCCGCGCGCTCGGTGACGCGTACCTCGTCCATATCCGCCGGGATGGGCATATGCTCGGCCCGGTAACGCCGGATGAGGTCCTTCAAGCCTCTGACGTGTTGACCTTCTCGGGGCAGCCCACGGCTATGGAGCGGCTGATGGAGCAGACGGACCTCCGCGCCAACGTCGACGGCCCCGCACTTCACGACGGCAATGATGAAATCCCGCTGTATGAGGCCGTCGTGGCGGCGAATTCGACGCTCGTCGGAAAGACGCTGAAGGACGTAGGCTTCCGGGAAAAGTACCAGGGCGTTGTGCTGGCGATTCACCGGCAGGACGAGTCGCTTCGCGGCGCGCTGGGAAATGTAGAGCTGAAACCTGGCGATCTGCTGCTGATCGAGGCGCGGCCGGGATTCGAGAAGATATGGAGCCAGAGTCAGGCGGATTTCTACCTGGTGACGCCGAAGTCGCAGATTCTCCCCGGCGTCAGCAAGAAGGCACCCATCGCGCTCGGCCTGCTGGTCGCGATGATTCTCTTGAATGTCACGGGCGTGCTCCCGCTTGCCGCCGCGGCATTTGCCGCCGCGCTCGGCACGGTCTTGTTCGGGTGTCTTCGCGGCACCGAGCTGCGCAAGGCCATCGACGCGACCGTGATGTTGACGATTGCGGGCGCCTTCGGCATCGGGCATGCCGTGCAGGCGAGCGGCCTGGCGGATGCTCTCGGCCACGGTATCGTAGTGAGCATGCCGGGCGTCGGTCCGCTCGTTATTCTTATCGTGCTCTACATCTGCAGTGCGGTGCTGACCGAGGTCGTCACGAACAGCGCCGCGATCGTGGTGATGCTTCCGATCGCCGTCGCGGCCGCCGTCGATCTCGGCATCGATCCGCGGGCCGTCGCGCTGACGGTCACCATTGCCGCGTCAGCCAGCTTCCTTTCTCCACTCGGCTATCAAACGAACCTCATGGTGATGGGCGCGGGCGGCTACCGGTTCAAGGACTTCTCCCGCGCCGGACTCCCGATCAGCATCGGAGTCCTGGCGATCACGTTGGCGGTGGTGTTCTGGCGGTGGTTGTAGGCAGGTAAATCATGAATGACGCTCCCGCACCCGGCTGACTTTCGACCTCGATCCGGCCTTCGTGGCGCTCTACGACGCGTGCGCAGATGGCCAGTCCCATCCCGGTACCCGGGTATTGAGCACCGGAATGGAGCCGCTGGAACGGCGAGAAGATGCGAGCGGCGTACTTGTCGTCGAACCCGATCCCGTTGTCCGACACGGTGATCCGATGCGCCGCCCGGCCGCCGACTTCGGCTGCATGCTCGTCGGCATACACTCGAATCCGCGGGGGCTCTTCCTCCTTGCTGAATTTGATGCCGTTTGAGATCAGGTTCTGGAAAAGCTGTCTGAGTTGTCCCACATCGCCCCGGACTACCGGAAGCTCGTCCACCTCGATCTCGGCGCCCATCTCCTCGATATAAATGCTGAGATCCGTGAGTACGTGCTCGAGGATTTCGTTCAGGTCAACGGATTCAACTTCGTGCAATTCCGTCCGAACGCGTGAGAAACTGAGGAGGCCGCGGATGAGCTCGGACATTCTTATGGCGGCGGCCTGCATGCGATCAAGGTAGAATCGTCCATCCTCCCCGAGCCGTTCGGCCGCATCCTCTATAAGGAGATCCGCGAACGATGCGATCTTACGTAGAGGCTCTTGCAGATCGTGGGAGGCCATGAAGGCGAATTGCTGCAGCTCTTCGTTCCGCGCCTCTAGCTCACGATTCAAGCGACGGAGTTCATCCGCCTGCCCTTCCAGCGCCTGCGCCACGGCCCGCTGCTGCCGCAGTTCCGATTCCGCCCGCTCTACGCTCACGTCCGCCGTAACGTCGCGAAGAATGATCATCGTGCCTTCCGTTTCTCCGCCTTGCGCCAGGCGCGCCGCCGTCACATCCACGAACGTCAGTTCATCGGGCGGCCACCGGAGGCGACGTGACACGGATCCATCGCCGGTCGTCTTCACGTCGGAGAGCAGCTCCTCCACGTCATCCCGCGCGGAGGCAGGAAGCAGCTCAGACAGAAGGCGCCCGCGCGCCGGCGCCTCCGCACCGGCTAAGTACCGTCGAGCTTCCGGATTCAGGTCCACGACGGTCCCGACCGGATCAACCACGACGACGCCGATCGGAGCATAGTCGAGTAGGGTATCGAGATAAAGGGTGGTCTGGTCCGCCGGACTGCTGGACGGCATCTTTTCGCGCAGCCGTGGAAGAACGGAGCTAAACCGGCGGCTACGTCGTGACTTTACGGCCATTGATCGGGCCGTTTCGCCGATGTCCTTCGGTCTGTCTGACCGAACGGAACGCACGTCTCCTCTCAGCACCGGCGAGTATCGAATTGACCGATCGACATCGGCCGCGCGCTCCGGAGCGACCACAATCAGCACGGCTGTCGTTTCCTTTCGTCCTTCCAGTCGATGTACCGCCGACAGCGGTGCGCCGACCGATTCGCCCAGTACGACGAGATCGACCTCCTCGCCCTCCGGCAAGACAAACTCCTCGTCCGAACGTTTATCGACGAACGTAATGTCGCGGCCGGACAATGCGTCGACGATCAACTCTCTTACTTCAGACGTTACACCTGCCAGGACAACGGAACTCATGCTTACTTCCTACTCCTGCAGGATCGGTACGTCCAGCAGCGTTCGGCCGGTCCATGTCTTCAAGATATCCGTCGTTGGCGCCATAACGTCCGCCGCGCGCGCATCCCGGAGGCGCCGCCACATCGGCGCGTTTTCCTGGTAGGCACGGCCGCCCATGAGCTTCATCGCCTGGTTGACGACGTTCACGACGCACGTAGCGGCCTCCGCCTTTGCCGAGAAAAGCGCACGGGGCGTTTCCGCCCCTCCGACATCGCCTTGGCGGGCACCGAAATAGATCAGACGGCGCGTTCGCTCGACCTCGGCCCAGAGCGATCCAAGTAGATGCTGCACGACCTGCGCATCGGAGAGATCGGCTCCGCTGTGCTCGTAGCGGCGGGAGCGCGCGTGACGTACGGCATCCTCAAGAGCCGCATCCGCAACACCCAGGTACGTTGCTGCCATGGCGGTCAGGAAGTAAGGAGCGATGACCTGAAAGACGTACCAGATCTCATCGCCTTCTTCACCAAGCAGGTCGGACGCGGGAATCTGTACGTCCTCGAGTTCTAGACTCCGCGAGGCGTTGCCGCGCAGTCCAAGTCCGTTCCAGTCCGGGCCCCAGGTCATTCCCGGCGTGCCATCGCGGAGCACGATGCACGAGAACTCTCCGGCAAGGTGTCCCGAATTGCCGGTGACGGCCGAGAGCACGTACGAATCGGCGTACCCTCCATTTGTAACGAATACTTTTTTGCCGTGGAGGTGCAAATATCGGCCATCGCGCTCGAACCGCATCAACGGATAGTAGAAGTGCGATCCCGAGCCCGGTTCGCTTAACGCAAGCGTGGTAAAGTGCTGCCCGCGGGAGATGGGCGCGAGATACTCTTCCACTTGATGATCCGTCGCTTTCGCCGAAATAACGGCCGCTCCGACGCAGTGCATACCGAAGCAGAGTGCCGTGGAGGCGCATGCACGGCCGATTTCTTCGCAGATCAGGACGAGCCCCGTCATTCCCAAACCGAGTCCGCCGTATTCTTCCGGTACGACCAGACCGCCAAGCCCCGCGTCCTGCAGCGCTCGGAGTCCCTCCTCCGGCCAGCGAGCCGCAGCGTCGACCTCCTCCGCCGCCGGCCCTATGACGTCATGCACGACCTCTCGTGCCTTATCTACTGCGTTGTCAAGACCGCGTCTTCGCATCTCCTCGGTACCGTTACAGGGTGAAACCACCAGCGGATCTGTATGAAACAGTTGCTGCGCCCGTCTCCTATGCGACGCGGTACGGCACCTTCTCTGCCCCCTCGAACACCGCACGTACTGCTTCAACGCACATCTCGGCCATTCGACTCCGCGTATCGAATGTAGCGCTGCCCAGATGGGGCGCGAGTACGACGTTGTCGAGGTTGAGCAGGCCCGCGTGAACGGACGGCTCGTCTTCGAAGACGTCAAGTCCGGCTGCCGCGATCTGCCCATCCGCAAGTGCTTTCACCAGCGCTTCCTCGTCGACCACCGCACCTCGGGCGGTGTTGATGAGAATCGCCGACGGCTTCATTCGCTCGAAGGCGCTTGCATCGATGAGGTGATGGCTGTCCGGATTTAGATTGCAGTGCAAGGTGACGACGTCACTCTCCTTCAGGAGCGTCGTCAGCGAAACGTGGCGAGCACTAAGGAACCGTTCGAGTGTCGGATTGACGCGCGAGCGGTTGTGATAGACGATGTGCATTCCGAAGCCGATCGCCCGCCTGGCCGTGGCTGCCCCGATTCTGCCGAGCCCCACGACGCCGAGCGTCTTGCCGTGGAGGTCCATCCCGAGAAACCGGTCCGTCTCCCACCGAGTGAATCGTCCGTCGCGGACGGAGCGGTCCGCCGGCAGGATCTTACGCGCCGCCGCAAGGAGAAGCGCAAAGGCGAAGTCGGCGGTTGCGTCGGTAAGGACATCCGGCGTGTTCGTCACCACGACGTCGTTCTCGCGCGCTGCTTCCAGATCGATGTTGTCGTGGCCGACGGCGTATTGCGCGATGACGCGGAGGCGCGGACACCCTTCGATGACCTGCCGGCTGATCGGATCAGACAGCAGGGAGATCAGCGCGTCAGCGTCGCTCGCCGCCGCGATCAGGTCCTCTTCCGTGACCGGCGCATCGCCGAAGCTGAGCACCTCGACGCGGTGATCCTGGAGCTCCTCCAGCGCGGTCCCTGGCAGGTCACGGGTTACAACGATCTTCATGCCTTATAGCGATTCTCGATGAGGCCAATTAGATGCCGGCGTAGAACATCATACCACAGGTAATCCACATTTTGCACAAACACATGCACAAACTCAGTTTTAGCCGTTTTCGGCCCAAATAGGCCGGTTTTGTAAAAATCAAATGTTATGGAGGTGTAATATCCACATTTTGTACACTCCGGCGATCGTTCCTCGAGAGGCACTCGAGACGGCCCTCGGATCGCTAGCGAAGGCGCACGTAGGTCACGCCGGCTCCGCCCTGATCCCACGGAGCTTCTTCGTACGTGACGACGTCCTGGCGCGCGGCAAGGTACTCGTGGATGGCCTGCCGAAGCGCACCGGTTCCTTTGCCGTGGAGGATCTCAAGATCATCGATTCCGGACATCAGCGCCTCATCGATGAACTTCGTCACGTGGTCGATGGCCTCATCCACCCTCTTGCCGCGCAAGTCGATGCGGTGCCGGGCGGTAAGGGACGATAGGCCGCCGGCAGTGGACTGCTCGACCGTACCGACGCGCACCTGCTGGCGCCGTTTTCCGCCCACCTTCTTTAGTCGATCGAGGTCGGCACGGAGGCGCATCGAGTCGAAGCTGATCACGGCTTCGCCGTCTTCGAGCTCGAGCACTTCGGCGGCGGTGGAGCCGTCGTCGAGCACGACCTGATCACCCACTTCGATCGCGCCTCCGACGGGCTTCGTCGCTGTTTCTTCGCCGGTGGGCGTAGATAGTTGTTCATCGACCCCGTGCGCCGGTTCGTTGGCGGTCGACTCGTCGGCGCGCTGCTCTGCGGCGCTCGGCTCGTCAGTGCGCTGTATCCGCTCTCCTACGTCCCGGCGAAACGCCTCCAGTTCCCGGCGCGCGGTTCGCGTCACCTCTTTTTCGGCCTGCGCCTCCTTGATTTCGCGAATCGTACGCTCGATCCGGGCGTTCGCTTCGGAGACGATCCGTTCGGCCTCCTCCATGGCCTGCCGCCGAATGGCGTCCCTTTCCTGCTTCAGTTTCCGCTGCCGGGTCTCGAACTGCTCGCGCTCGTGCCGCGCACGATTGGTCTCCTCCTTCGCCACGCTGAGCTGCTCCTCGAGCTGCTGGGTGCGGGACTCAAACGTGGTGATGAGCTCTTCCAAAGCCGTCTTCTGCTCACCAACGAGCGAGCGGGCGCGTTCAAGGATCTCGCCGTCGAGTCCGATCCGGCTCGCGATCTCGAAGGCATAGGAGGAGCCGGGCACGCCGGGCTGGAAGCGATAGGTCGGACTCAACGTCGCCTGATCAAACTCCATCGAGCCGTTTTCGACGCCGTCCGTCTCGTGTGCGAAAACCTTCAGCGTGCCGTGATGCGTCGTGGCTATCGTTCGCGATCCCCGGTCGGTCAGTCGCTCGAGCACCGCCTGCGCGAGGGCGCCGCCCTCCGCGGGATCGGTGCCCGTGCCGGCTTCGTCGATCAGAACGAGCGTGTCGCTCCCCGCGTGGCGGAGCATGTACTGCAGATTCGAAACGTGCGAGCTAAACGTCGAGAGATCCTCCTCGATAGACTGCTCGTCACCGATATCGACGTGAAGGCGCTCGAACACCGAGAAACGTGATTTCTCGTCCAGCGGAAGCGGCAAACCGTACGACGTCATCAAGGCGAACAGCCCCACTGTCTTCATCGCGACCGTCTTTCCGCCGGCGTTCGGCCCGGTGATGATGAGCGTGTGGAAGTCCGCACCCAGGCGCAGGTTCAGCGGCACCACCGCGCGATCCATCCCTCGAAAATGAAGCTGGAGCACGGGGTTTCTCCCGCCGATGACGTCAATGACGCCGTCGGTATTCAGGTCGGGAATGACGGCATCCGTTTCGTTTGAGAAGCGGGCCTTCGCCTGCAACAGATCGAATCGTGCCAGCACGCGAATGCCTTCGCGGACGTCATCCATCCTGCTCCGCAGCTCACCCGTGAGCTCGCGCAGTATACGCTCGACCTCCCTCCGCTCGTCGCCCTGGAGTTCGCGCACCTCGTTGTTCAGATCCAGGCAGTCGGTCGGTTCGATGTACACGGTCTGTCCGCTGGCGGACGTGTCCTGTACGAACCCTTGAATCTTGCGCTTCGCCTCGGCACGGACGGGGATCACCATCCGGCCGTTGCGGATGGTGGGCTGTTCCTCGGTGGCATGACCTTCCCGCACAGCGCTGCGCAGCTCGCGCTGGAGCGTCTCGCGAAGCTCGGCTTCCTTCCGGATGATCAGGCGTCGAAGACGTTTCAGCTCGGCAGAGGCGGAGTCTCGCACGCGGCCGTCGTCATCGACCACCTCACCGATGCGCTTCTCAAGATCCGGCAGCGGCGTGATCCGAGAGGCGACATGCCGGAGCCGCGGATACTTCTCCTTCCGGCTGTCGAAGAACCGCCGGAGTAGGCGCATCGTCGCGAGCACGCGCCCTATTGCCAGCAACTCCTCAGGATCGGCCAACGAGCCGGCGGGGGCCGCTCCGTCGAGGATCGGCCGTACGTCGATCACGTCTCGTAGCGGGAGCGAGTCGTCGAATCGGAAAATCTGCTGGAGCTCCCACACCCGTTGGAGCTCGGACTGGATCCACTCGATACTGCTCGACGGCTGTATGTCGTCGAG
>CAZQAS010000004.1:17940-47833 GCA_964591285.1 uncultured Rhodothermales bacterium | reverse complement strand
ATATGGAAACGACCCGTCGATCCCGGACAGAGGAGTCTTCATCTTGACTCTCCGTCGCGCTCAGGATGGCCGCTGGTTAATTACCGCCGACTTGGACCGAGCGATCCAACAATAGCACCGAAAGATCACGACTATTACCGCTGTCGCGCCCACGCCGACAGATACATCGCTTCGATGATCTCGCACATCCTCGCGGCCTCCTCGCCGAAGCGCAGCTCATTGAGAGTGATCTCCTCGAAAATGCGGGTCGCCTCCTGGATGCGATTTGCCTGCAGGTGCTCCAGGCAGCGGTCGCACTGCTCGATCACGTGCGTTTCAAGGATCTGCGCCGAACGTGGGCCGTCTCCGCCGACGATGCGGGCCTGAACCTCGGCCAGCTGAAGGCCGGTATGGGGCACGGGCTGGAGGAGACGACGGTGCGCTATACGAACCGGCAGCTCACGCTTTCGCTGGAAGACGCCGAGCGCGTGGCGAAGCAGATGGGGATCGGCAGAGAGCCGGAGCAGCGGCAGGCCGCAGGCGGCAATGGCGGAAAGTAAATTTTTCCGTGTACACCTACGTGTACACCCCGTACATTAGAGACCATCATGACCGACCGTTCGAATATAAAAAAGCGGCCCCTACATACCGTAAAGGCCGATTATCTGCTGTCGGGGTGGCGGGATTTGAACCCACGACCTCTTCGTCCCGAACGAAGCGCGCTACCGGGCTGCGCCACACCCCGAATTCTATTGTTGATCTCCGCAATCGCTTTCCGCCGCCGGCGAGTTCGATCGCAAGGGGAGACTCAACGCCGCCTTGCCATGCAGGTTTCGAGGGCTCCGCCCGATGCGCAAACATTCAACGAACCTTGAACGCCGCCTGCCGCGACGCCAGACTGTCGACTAACCACACGACCACCTACACAACGCCACCACCTCCAATCCGACCGCCCAACCTGCAACTTGCAACGTGCAACCTGCAACGCGCAGTACGGGCGCCGTCAACGGCGCCCATACTGCGCATACATCTCCTCAATCAAATACGCGTACTGCTCCTCAATCCTCTTCCGGCGCGGCTTCAGCGACGGAGTCAAGAGCGCATTCTCGATCGTAAAGGGCTCCGGCACCAACCGAAAGGCCCGAATCTTTTCGTGCGGCGAGGCCGTCCGCGAGTAGTCTTTGAACCGCTGATCGAAGAGCTGCAGCACCATCTCCTGCCGTAGCAGCGACGCCTCGTCCACCTTCAACCCACGCTCCTCGGAATACTCCTGCAGCGCCTCGTAGTCCGGCACGACCAGCGCGCCCAAAAATTCGCGCCCTTCGCCGACGACCACGATTTGATCGATCCACGGCACCGTCTTGAACCGCTCCTCGATCGGTGCCGGATAGATGTTCTTCCCGCCCGCCGATACGATCATGTGCTTGATGCGGTCGGTGATCAGCAGGTACCCGTCGTCGAACCGACCGACGTCCCCCGTGTGAAACCATCCATCCGCGTCGATCGCCTCCCGCGTCGCCTCCGGATCGTTCCAGTAGCCCCTCATGATGTTCGGTCCCTTGCAGACGATCTCTCCGTCTTCGGTCGTGAGGCTCGACGGATACTGCTCTCCGGAGATCTGCCCGATGATCCGCCCATCGTCCAACCGCTGGATGCCGATCGTTACGCCGGGGATCACGTGCCCGACCGTACCGTATCGCGGCTTCTTCGTCGGATTCACAGTCAGCACCGGCGCGGTCTCCGTCAGCCCGTATCCCTCGATGATCGGAATGCCGGCCGCCTGGAAGAACTCGCCGATCTCGCGCGGCAGCGCCGCACTTCCCGACACGGCGAAGCGGAGGTTGCCGCCCAGCTTCGCATGCAGCTTCCCGAAGACGAGCCGGTGGGCGAGCGCACGCTCTGCGCCCAGCACGGGACCGATCCGCTTGCCGTCAGCCTCCCGCTGCGACACCTTCATTCCCGTCTCGACCGCCCAGTTGAAGATCTTCTTCTTCGTGGCGGAGCCTTCTTCGACCGACTTGGCGATCAGCCCGTAGATTCGCTCGAACATCCTCGGCACGGATATCATCACGGTCGGATTGACCTCCGGCAGGTTCTTGCTTACCGCCTCGATGCTCTCGGCATACGTGATCAGCGCACCGCAGGCAAGGACCGCCGTGTATCCCGCCGTCCGCTCGAACGAATGGCAGAGCGGGAGGAAGGACATGTGATGGTCATCCGGCCCAAACGGCACGATGCGGAGTGACGACTTGGCATTCGAACAGAAATTTTCATGCGTCAGCATCACACCCTTGGGCAGACCGGTCGTGCCGCTCGTGTACAGCAGCGCGCAGAGCTCGTCGGGCTTCACTTCGCTGGCGAGCGGCCGAAGCTCGTGCCGGTGCTCCTTCCAGTACAACCGTCCCTGACTGAGCGCCCGCTCCCACGGCATGAGGTAGTCCTTGCCGGCGAGTTCCGAGTCGCTCATCGTGACCACGAGTTCCAGATCCGGGCAGTCGTCGAAGATCTCTTCGGCCTTGCGCTGCTGCAACGTGGTCGAGACGATGAAAATCTTAGAGCCGGAATCCTTGATGATGTAAGCAATCTGATCCGGCGGGAGCGACGTGTAGAGCGAAACGTTGACCGCGCCCAGGATCTGCGTCGCGAGATCGGTCACGGCCCATTCAGGACGATTCTCCGACAGGATCGCCACCCGATCCCCCTTACGAACGCCGCTCTTGTAGAGGAAGCCGGCCATATCCTGCACCATCTCCTCGAGCTCGGTCCAGAGAATGCCCTCCCACTGCTTCGTCTCGGAGCTCTTGTAGCGGAGCGCGGGGCGATCCGACCCCCGGAAGTGATCGACCAGCCGATAGAACAGCTGGGGGATGGTCTCGAATTCGACGATCGCGGACATGGGTACGGCTTCGACGGTGGCTCACCAATGGACGAGAGAATCTATTGGCTGGATAGGGGAAAGGCAACGCGCCGCCCATCCCGACGTCGCTCTTCCCGGAGCGGCTACGCCTCGGCGCCGACGGCCTCGTGCACGTACGAGTAGCCCTCCCGCTCCATCAGCTGGACGATCCCCGTCTTGAGGCTGCGCACCAAGGCGGGTCCTTCGTAGACGAGCGCGGTGTAGATTTGCACGAGGCTAGCGCCCGCCTTGATCTTCCGAAAGGCGTCTTCGGCAGAGAAGATGCCCCCCACGCCGATGACCGGCACCTTACCATCGGTGAGCCGATACAGATAGCGAACCAGGTGCGTGGCACGGCTCTCAAGGGGTCGTCCGCTCAGCCCGCCGCGGCCGATCTCGCGAATCCTGCTTGCTTCCGTGGTGAGGCCTTCGCGATCCGACGCCGTGTTCGAAGCGATGAATCCCTCGACGCCGTGGCTGCGCGAGATGTCCACGATCTCTTCGACGTTGCTGTCGAAAACGACCTTATCGGACAGCGGCGGAGACAGCTTAACGAGCACGGGCACGTTTAGCTGGGCCTCACGCTTCTCATTCATGACTGCTGTGAGGAGGGCGTCGAGCGATCCACCATCCTCGAACGTCTTTCCGTCACGCGTATTCGGACACGAGATGTTGAGCGCGACGTAATTGGCACCGGGCGCGAGGAGGCGAAAACTTTCGCGGAAGTCGTCGACGGCCGCATCGCCCGTTATCTCCGGATCGTGGGTCTTCGCGATGTTCACGCCGAGCGGGATGCTGGAACGGCCCGCGAGGCGCTGCAGCTTCCGTGCGATCTTCGTCGCTCCCTTATTGTTCAGACCCATTCGGTTGATGACCGCCTCGTCGTCCGGCAGTCGAAACGCCCTCGGGCGAGGATTTCCGCGAGAGGGGCGCGCCGTTACCGATCCGACTTCGGCATATCCGAACCCGAGGGCCGACCAGAACGGGACGAGCGTAGCGTTCTTGTCGAATCCCGCTGCCAGCCCCACGGGATTGTCGAACGAAAGCCCCCAAACCCTCGTGCGCAGCCGCATGTCCTCGTAGGCAAAACGGTCCTCGAACAGCCGGTGGACACGCGTCATTTGAGCGGCGCGGGCGGCGGTCATCGTGAGCCCGTGCGCCTTCTCCGGCTCCAGGCTAAACAGGGCTGAACGCAGGGAATCGTACATGTTCAGAGGGTTCGAATCGTCTCATTTACCGCGCGAAGCTGGAAAGTTCGGCTCGGCCTTAATATACACGCGGACCGACGCTATATTACGCATCCATTCCGGACGGGAGGTCGTGCCGCGGATCCACTTTGGTATGCGCCGTCGGAGCAGGATCCGTCGAGATTACGGCCACCGCCGTGCACACCCCCCGACCATCCGAACACCTGCCGTGGACTTCTATCACGTTGATGCCTTCTCGGAGAAACCCTTCAGCGGAAATCCGGCAGCAGTGATTTTCGTCGACGTCGTGCCGTCGAATGAATGGATGCAGCTCGTTGCCGCGGAGATGAACCTGTCGGAGACGGCGTTCCTTTCTATTCGGAACGGCGAGGGATACGATCTGCGCTGGTTTACCCCAGTGGCCGAAGTAGACCTCTGTGGGCACGCCACCCTGGCGAGCGCCCATGCGCTGTGGGAATCCGGGAGGCTGCCGGAGGACCGCACCGCCGTATTTGAGACCGCCAGCGGCCGTCTCTCCGCGCGGAAGGACGGTGAACGGATCGTCATGGACTTTCCCGCCGAAAAGGCCGAGAAGATCGACGACAGGATGGGCTTGGCTCATACGCTTGGAGTCGAACCCACCTTCATTGCCCAAAACCGGCTCGATATCCTCGTGGAGCTGGAAGACGAGGCGGCGGTTCGATCACTGGAACCCGACATGCACGCACTCGAGAGGATGGGATTTCGAGGATTCATCGTGACCGCACGGGCGGAGCATCACCCGTACGACTTCGTCTCGCGTTACTTCGCACCTCGGTTCGGCATTCCGGAGGATCCCGTGACGGGTTCCGCCCACTGCTGCCTGGGGCCGTACTGGATGGAACGGCTCGGCAAGAGCGAGCTGGTAGGTTATCAGGCCTCAGCCCGCGGCGGAATCGTCGGCGTGGAGGTCGTAAGCGACCGCGTGTTGCTCAAAGGCAAAGCCGTCACCATTATCTCCGGTGAGCTGCGCGCCTGAGCCTCGCTGGAACGGAACGCATCGCCGGTTACCACCCCGGTACCAGACGGAAGCCGAGCTGCCAGCCGGCGTCCGGTCGCTGGAAGGGATAGGCGTAGTACGACTCCAGAACGACGTATCCGAGGATGTTGACGCGCGCCGAAAGGCCCGTGCTAACTACCGGCACGCGTTCATCCGAGTCACGGTCAAACGAGAACGTGGGCGGCTCATCCGCCGTCCACGCCAGCCCGGCGTCGGCGAAGAGGGAGATCTCCGTCGGCAGGTAGGGGAAGTTGATCAGTCCGAACGCCTCGCTACCGAGTACGGGTACCCGTAGCTCCGCACTGCTGAGCGCGATGTGCGTGCCCTCGAGGCGGTCTGCAACCGGACACCCCGTTGCGTCCATATCACATTCCTCGGCGACGTCGAAAGAGGAGAAATTGTACCCGCGAATGAACCCGGGATAGTACGAATAGCCGAGAAACTGGACGCTAAATCGATCTGCCGTATCGGCACCCCAATTTCCGACGTGGAGGCCGCGCACCGCGAAGGTCAGCGGATTCATGAAGAAGTACCGCCGGTAATCGAGGAGTGCCTGCACATAGCTTGCAGACCCCACCTGCGGCGCAAGCTCGAAGCGGAAACGGCCGCCACTCACCGGAGACGTAAATCCGAAGAAGGAGTAGTCGCCGACGTAGGCGACTGATCCCTGGAAGAAGTAGACGGGATCGAACTCATCGATGTTGGTGAAGAATTCCGAATCGTCAGGATCCAACCGCCGCTGTCCTCCGAACGTGGTCTGAACGACCTCATTCTCAAAGCCGTACCGGACGAAACCTGCATTCAGTTCGGCGCGCCGCGTCGTGCTGAATGGATACTGGGTAATCCCGGCGACCTGCTGGACGTACATTCTCGTCAGCAGTTGTTCCACTAATTGCGGACTCTGGACGTATCCCCGGCTATACAGCAGCGGGATGTGGGCCGCCGTTCCCCCAAAGTTTATTCGGTTGCCGAGATCGATATACGTCACCTGTCCCCCGACGTCCTTGAGTGTACCCTGGGCCTGTGCCGCGAGAGTCAGGTTCTTATTGCCCAGCATATCCGAGAAGAAGAAGCCGACGCCACCTCCAAGCTGCGTGCCGTATGCACCGCCGGTTGAGACGCCCACAGTCGGCGGGGCGACGTAGTCCAGGCGCAATCCTGGACTGTATGGACGCGATGCGTACTCCACGCTGGCGGGCGGCAACCCGGTCATAGGATCGTTCAGATAGTTGCCGACCAGCCCCTCGTTCAGGGCGCGGACGGGCGGCAGCACGCTCGCAGTCGCCACCTCGCCGGGCTGAAAAGCTTCAACCGGTTCCCCCTCGATCTCACTCCGCTCCAGGGAGAATACGGTGTACATGTTGTCCGCGAACACCGAGAACATCATCCTTCCGCTCTGCGTGGCCACCGACATCGCCGGAGACATGGCCGTAATGCCGCTTACGCCCGTTGCGATCTCCGTGACGCGATGAGGTTGAGGCTGGGCCGTACCAAGGGGGAGACGATAGACGTCCTTGAACCCATCCTGATCACTGATGAAAAACAAGCTCTGACCGTCCGGCGAGAACTGCGGGTTGTGATGCAAGGCGCCGTCGAACGGCTCAAGGTTCTGAATGTCGCCCGACTGCAGTTCGTAGAGCGCGAGCCGCATGTTCGCGAAATCGAGCGTCTGGAAATCCGTGCCGTCCGGCCCGCGGTCCGTCACGAAAGCCAGGTAGCGGGCATCCGGCGACCAGGCCGGCTGCAGATCGGCATAGCGGTCATTCGTGAGCTGCCTCACGGCATTCGTCTCAATGTCCAATAGGTAGAGGTCGCTGATGCCACCGTCCAACCCGGTGAACGCGATTGACTCGCCCGTTGGAGACCAGGCCAAATTGTTTATGGCCGAGACGCCCTCCACTGAAATCGTCCGCTCCACGTCGAGCGACTCCACGTTGAGTATGGATATTTCGTTGTCACCCTCCGCGAAGGTGACGAAGGCGAGCCGCCGCCCGTCCGGCGACCACGTACCCGCGGAATTGATGAAGCGGAGCGCATCCATGTGCGGATCGGCCGCCGGGCTCGGCAGGCTCTTCAGGACCTCACCGGTCTCGGCGTCCGCAATGAATAGGTTGATCGCGAAAATGTCACGCTCCGACAGAAAGGCGACGTACTGTCCGTCCGGACTCACCGACGGCGCGAGATTCATCTCCCCGGCATCGATGTCGGCCGCCAGTACGCGTCGTCCGGCTTCGTCCGGCGGCGTTCGGCCCTCCATCAGCGGCTCGTAGGTCTCGTGGACGACCTCCTGCCACTCGGTCGAGAGCGAATCGGTCGTAATGCCCAGCGAGTAGACGAAAGCCGAATCGACCCCCGCACGTCCGGAAAGCTTGAAAAGGTTCGCGACGGCGGCGTCACCGTATTTCCCACCGACATACGCCATGTACGCCTGTCCGTAGCGATAGGGGAAGTAGCGCACGTCCCGTGTGAGCTGCTCGATCGTGGGCAGGTCATCGCGTAGGATCGCATCCCGAAGCCACATAGCGGTGTGCGTGTCGTTCCGACCCACCGAGAGGTATTCCGCCATGCCTTCGACCATCCACAGCGGCAGGAGCCCCAGATTGAAGCGGACCGTATCACGATCACTGAACGCAATGTCGTATTGGAACGAGTGGACGAGCTCGTGTCCCAGCACGTGGTCGTTCTCGACGTAGCTGCCGGTCATCGGCATGACCACCCGCTGCTTCAGTCCTTCGGTTACACCCCCGGTCCCCTCGCCGATAAACCCGCTGATGACGTTCGTCTGATGGAAATCGGCGTCATTCGCGTAGAAGATGATCGGCTTCTTCTCGCGGAACTGACGGAGAAAGGTCCGCGAGTGCCGGCTGTACCAGCGCTCCGCCATCCGTGCGGCGTCGCGCACCGCTTGCTCCTCTTCCGGATAGTAGTGGATACGGAAGTGATCGGTCTCCAGGACGTGGAAGTCGAAGTCGTCGTACTGGACCTTGTTGCGGCCAAAATACTGCGCCGCAGCGGATGGTACGAACGCCGGTGAGAGAAGGGCGGCTATTAATAGGAAGAGACAAGTAGAGCCTAGACGACGCATTGGTGTCGTAATCATTGGTCACGAAAATGAACGAAGGGTCGAACAGTGACACATAGCCGCCCGTCCGGACTCACTTTACCGCTCGCCCTGCCGATTCCTCGACGTAAAACGAACCGAGCTACAGCCAGTTCGTGTATTTGGAGCCATATTTGTAACGGTATTGTAGATGGGGCTGTTGCCACAGGCAGAGGAAAGTGCCCCATTGCGGATAGTTACACTCTTGATGAAAGGTATCGCGGAGACTCGGAGGTGGAACTGCCCGCCGCTTCAAATGCTTAAACTCACAAGTCAAATCAAGGGTGCGCGCGCCACTTTTCGGGATCGGGTCGGCTGCCACTCAAGCGCAATTGGGCGAACTGAGAATCTAACGGGCGGAGAACTCTGCCAAGCGCCAAATGGATGAGTATAGAATTCGCGTACGGATTTTCATCGGGATCATCATCGTGATCCTTGGGATCCTGGGACTGCGACTCGGTCAGCTGCAGCTCCTCGACGTGGAGGAATACGCCGGCGAATCGAGATCGAATGCCATTAAGGAGCGCCGCGTTCAACCGGCCCGCGGCGCCGTCTTCGATCAGAATGGCATTCTGATGGTGGACAACCAGCCGAGCTACACCATCACGTTAACGCCGCGCACGTTTGATCCGCAAAACGTCTCGACGCTCGCCGGATTGATGGAAGTGCCCGATAGCCTGGTGGCCGCTAAGTTGACTCAGGCGCGCGCTCGCAGTCGCTACCAGCCGTTCAAGGCGTTTCGCGAGGTTCCGTTCGACATCTTCAGCCGCGTTATCGAAAATCTGTACCGGCTGCCCGGCGTGAGCTACGAGGAGGAATTCAGCCGTCGATATCACACGAAGGCCACTGCCTCGCACGCGCTCGGATACATCCGCGAGATCACCGATCGCGAGCTCTCGTCCTTTCGTGATCGGGGCTATCGCCAGGGAGATCTGATCGGCAAGTCGGGCATCGAGCGAACCTATGAGGCCTATCTCCGCGGCCGGCTCGGCGCCGAGCTCAAGCTCGTGAACGTCCACGGGCTGGAGGTGAAGTCCTACCAGGACGGCCGCCACGACATCGATCCGCTCAGCGGATACAACATGCATCTCGGCATCGATTCGGAGGTGCAGGCGCTCGCGGAATCGCTGTTCGTCGGGAAGCGCGGCGGCGCCGTCGCGCTGGACCCCAACTCCGGGGCGATCATCGCGATGGTGAGTAAGCCCGATTTCGATCCGGGCCTCTTCTCAGAGTCCGTCGATCAAGAGACGTGGAACTTTCTCACCACCAGCCCGCAGAAGCCGCTGCTCAATAGGGCGACGATGAATCTGTTGCCGCCGGGTTCTACCTGGAAGCCGTTTATGGCCCTCATGGCGCTGCAGGAAGGTAAGATTTCCGCGGACTCCTACATCAGCTGTCCGGGATACCATCCCTTTGGAGGGCCCGGCCTCTTCCGCGATATGGCCGTGCACGGGCGTATCGCCGTCGTTGAGGCGATCCAGCGCTCCTGCAACACGTTCTTCTTCGAAATGATGATGCGTACGAACATGGATACGTTCAATAAGTACGCGCACATGTTTGGGTTCGGCGAGGAGGCGCCCGCGGACCTCAGCGAACAGACGGATGGCCTCATCCCGGATTCAGCCTATTTTTACAACCGCTGGGGCGAAGCAGGGCTCAAGCCTGGGTTCACGCTCAGCCTCGGCATCGGGCAGGGAAACATGGGCGTAACGCCGCTCCAGCTCGCCCGCTACGTGGCCGCGATTGGAAACAAAGGGACCCTTGTTCCGCCACACCTCGTGACGAAACTCGAGCATCCGGAAAGCGGGGAGGTGTTCTATCCGTCGCTTCCCGCTCCGCGAGACATCGCGATCGAAGAACGTCACTTCGATACCGTGCGGCAGGGGATGAGGCAGGTCATGGAAGCCGGTACCGGCTACTGGATTCAGATCCCAAACATTCCTAGCGGTGCGAAGACCGGAACGGCGCAGAACCCTCGTGGAGAGGACGACTCGGTCTTCATCATGTTTGCACCATTCGACAATCCGCAGATCGCCATTGCCGTTCAGGTCGAGAACGCCGGATACGGCGCGACTGCGGCGGGCCCGATTGCCTCGTTTATGGCAGAGCAGTACTTGACGGGCGAGATTTCGGATGATCCTCAGCGGCAGAACAGACTTACTGCCGTCCTCAACGTCCGCTCGGATCCGCTGCCGGGCACGAATTAGCTCCGGCGCAGGCGCCGACGTCGTTGCGCGTCGAAGTTTGGGACAACCAACTGCAGCAGCAGCGAAGAATGAGAACGTGGTACAGAAATCTCGATTACCTCACGATCCTCTCCTGGATGGTGCTGGTGGCGATCGGGCTCGTCGCCATCTACAGTACGACGAACGGTCCGGCCAGCCAGTATCTCCTCGAGTCCGTTCGGCAGAATTTTTGGCGACAGCTCATGTGGGTGTTCGTCTCGATGGGCGTCGTGCTTGCCTGTCTGATGCTGCCGGTCCGCTTCTTCCAGAAGGCGGCCTACCCTCTTTATTTGGTTACGCTGCTCCTCCTGATTGCCGCCCTCTTGTTCGGCCGTGAAGTGAACGGGGCAAAGAGCTGGCTCTACGTCGGCGGCATCGGGTTCCAGGTCTCCGAACTGGCGAAGGTCGGCGCCGTCCTCGCGGTCGCACAACTTATCGCATCGAAGCGCCCGAATACTAAGAACGTGCGGTACGCGGCGGGTGCCGTCTTGCTGATCACCATTCCGGCGATACTGATCGTGTTGCAGAACGACACGGGCACCGCGCTCGTCTTCTTCGCGCTCGTTCCGATCATGCTGTTCTGGTCCGGGCTTCCGATCAGCACGGTCATGCTGATGATCTCTCCCGCGATCACCGGCTATCTGGCCATCGTCTACATGCCGGCGGCGATCGCGTTTGCGGTCATCTTTACGGCGATTATCTTCATTCAGTCGAAGGAGCGGCGTTACGGCGTGCTGGCCGGCGTATTCACCGGCGGCACGATCGCTGCGATTTCGTTCGCACTCACGAAGGTGCTGCAGCCCTATCAAATCGCGCGCATCGTCTCCTTCACCAACCCGGAAGCCGAGGAGTTTCGGAGCGGCGTCGGATTCCATCTCGTTCAATCGAAAGCGGCGATCGGATCGGGAGGATTATCCGGCAAAGGCTTCATGGAGGGGACGCAGACGCAGGGTGCATACGTCCCGGAACAGTCAACGGACTTCGTCTTTTCGGTCATCGGCGAGGAGTGGGGCTTCATCGGATCCATCGTGGTTCTGCTCGCCTTCGCACTCTTGCTCATACGGCTCATCCGTCTCGGCACGCAGGTAAAGCATCCGTTCGGCAGCATGGTCGCGGCCGGCGCAGCGGGCATCTATCTCGTCCACGTCTTTATTAACGTCGGTATGGTGACGGGCCTACTGCCGGTGATCGGCATCCCGCTTCCGTTTATTTCGTACGGCGGCTCTGCCCTGCTCGCCAACACGGCGATGCTGGCCATCATGCTCAACCTCCACATGCGGCGCGACGACTTTTCGATCTACGGCTATTGACCCGGCATGACCGGCCCGTTTCGCGAAGAAGTCGATCGGATTCATGAGACGGCCGCTTCGATCGTCGGCACGTCCGATGCAAGGCGGCCCGGCGTGGGCGCGCTGGAAGAGCCCTCCTCTAGGCCGGGGGAGCTCGACGAGGAGGTCGCGGAGATCTTCGCCGAGAGAAGCTATCGCGAGCAGCTCACGCTTTCCTACGGGCGCCGAAGCACGCGCGGCGAGCCGTCCGAGCTCTACAGCCACGACGAATGCGTCGGCGTCGGACTGCGGTTGCTTGGTCCCTCAACGAATCGCTTCGCTACCGTCGACAGTTTGGATAGTGGGGACCTCGAGGAGGAGGCTTTGGAGGTGTTCGAATTGGGAGCCCGGCCGGTCACGGCACGGGATCCGTCAAGTGGCCGGGTTCGCGGCTCCGTTGATCTGCCCGCGGACACGCCGGACGAGGTCTCGCTACAGGAAAAGCGGCACCTCCTCCGAGCCGCGGCCGATGCGGCGATGTCGCTCGAGCCGAATCTGCAGGATCTCGAGGTGAGCTTCCAGGGATACGCACGACGCACCGGCGTCTGGGCGACGGACATCCAGCCGACTCGCGCCGCAACGTCCCACGTTGGCATCCGCGTCTTCGCAAGCACGGCGAATGCTTCAACGCATGCCGTCGGTGGCGGTCCGGGAGGCGTGGGAGTCTTCCTTGAGGAGTCCCCCGAATCGATTGCTCAACGATGCATTGAACGGCTGCGCGCCTTATCCGACGCGCGGCCGTCGCAGGAGCTCCACGGCGACGTGCCGGTCGTCCTCGAAGGGGGATGGGGCGGCGTTTGGCTGCACGAGACCGTCGGACACCTCCTGGAGGCGGATACCGAATCGCCGCTCGCATCCATGTCCCTCGGTACGCGGATCGGCACCGATCAGGTGACGGTGATAGACGACGGCACCATGGCGGGTGGGAGAGCCAACTGTGCCTACGACGATGAGGGGCTGCCGTCGGAGCGCACGATCCTCGTCGAACGGGGCCGGCTGCGCCGATTGATGACCGATCGGTGGACGGCCCTTCGCCGAGGAACTCCGCGTACGCCGAACGGCCGTCGCGAGAATTACCGCTTCCAGCCGCTTCCGAGGATGACCAACCTGTGTCTGGCGAACGGATCGACGCCCACCGCGGACCTAGTGGCCGACGTCAAGCGCGGGCTCTATATTCGCACGATTGGCAGTGGCGAGGTTCGACCGGCCGAGGATCGGTTTCATTTCGATGTTCTCGAGGGTTACGTCATCGAGCATGGGCACCTTGCGGCACCTGTACGGCCGCTGCGGGTCAGCGGACGCCCGGCGGAGATGCTGCACCGCGTCGCCGCGGTCGGAGACGACTTCAAGGTCGATCCCGCGCGCGGCGCTTGCGTGAAGGACGGCCAGACCGTCCCGGTATCAGTTGGCATGCCGACAGTCCTCCTGCATACGCTCACCGTCGGTCCGGTACCGTGAGCGAGTGACGGAAGCGCAAATGGACTCATCGCGGAGACCCACGAAAACGATCGGCGCCGGCCGCGCTGGACCGAAACCGCACGGCAGTTGCGGCTTACTACTGGCCCCAAACGGCTGCACGTCCACGTTTTCCATGCATGAAAGACTACCTAACGCGCGAGCTGACATCCGTCCTGTCCGCGTTCGACGCCGTTCCCGACGATTTCACGCCCGTGTTCGAGAAGCCGAACAATCCCGACCACGGTGACCTCGCGACGAATACCGCCATGCGGCTGGCACGTCACCTGCGCCGATCCCCTAGGAGCATCGCGGACGACCTCGCCGAAAAACTGCGCGAGCGCCCGCTCGATCCGGGCCGCATCGCATCCGTGGAGGTCGCCGGCGCCGGCTTTATCAACTTTCGGTTTTCGGAAGATTATCTGGCCGACAGCCTAGCAGATCTGCTGGCTGCCGACGAGGACTTCGGACGCTCGATGGGTGGACGCGGCCTGAAGGCTATGGTCGAGTACGTGAGCGCAAATCCCACCGGCCCGCTTACCGTCGGCCACGGCCGAAACGCCGTTCTCGGCGATACGATCGCAAACCTCCTAGAGTGGACCGGATACGACGTCACGCGCGAGTACTATTTCAACGACGGCGGACGACAGATGCGCGTGCTGGGCCAGTCGGTCCGCGCCCGGTACGAAGCACTCGCCGATCCCGACACGCCAACCCGGCAGCTCAAGGTCGCCGACAACGAATGGGTGACCGTACCCGACTCATTTCCCGATGACGGATACCTCGGCGAATACATCATAGACATTGCGCGCTCGCTCTTCGAAAAGCACGGCGACGGCCTGCTGGCCGTCGAGGACGTCGACCCGTTCAAGGACGCGGCCGAAAAGGCCATCTTTGCCGAAATCGAGCAGACCATGGGGCGCCTCGGCATCAAGATGGACTCCTATTTCAACGAATACAGCCTCTACGAAGACGATCGCGTCTGGGCGACGCTCGAAACGCTGCGGTCGAAGGGCTTCGTCTACGACAAAGACGGCGCCGTTTGGTTCAAGACGACAGAGTTCGGAAAGGAGCAGGATACGGTGCTCGTGAAGAGCTCCGGCGAGCCGACCTACCGGCTTCCGGACATCGCCTATCATGCCGACAAGCTGGAGCGCGGATTCGACCGCATCGTTGATATTTTCGGTGCCGACCACATCGCTACCTATCCGGACGTCGTCGACGGCGTACGCGTGCTCGGCTACGACCCGCACAAGATCGACGTCGTCATCTATCAGTTCGTGACACTGGTTCGCGGTGGTGAGCCCGTGAAGATGAGCACCCGCCGCGCCACGTACGTCACGCTGGATGATCTCATGGACGAGGTGGGTGAGGACGTGACGCGGTATTTCTTCCTGATGCGTTCGCCGAACACACACCTCGAGTTCGACCTCGACCTCGCCAAAGAGGCTAGCGAGAAGAACCCGGTATTCTATCTACAATACGCCCACGCGCGGATTTGCTCGATCCTTGCCAAGGCCGAGGAGGTGGGCTTCCGCTTCGGCGAGGAGCCCGATCTTTCCCTGCTCGAGCACGAAGCGGAAATAGCCCTGATCAAGGAGCTGCTCCGCCTCCCCGAAAAATTAGAGCGCGCGGCCGAGGATAAGGAGCCGCACCAGGTAGCCAATTTCCTGCGCGACGTGGCCGTCGCCTTTACGCAGTTCTACGGACACTGCCGTATCATTGGCGAGGAACAGCGACTCGCCACGGCCCGGATGCATCTTGCCCGGGCCACGCGGATCGTGCTTGCCAACGGTCTGCGGGTGCTGGGAATCTCGGCCCCGGAGCGGATGTAGCGGCCGGAAAGCCTCCAGGAGACGTACCGTACACCATGAAAATCGCGTTTCAGGGCGAGACCGGAGCCTTCAGCGAGGAAGCCGTCGAAGCGCTCTTCGCCGATGCCGCTCCCGTCCCCTGCCAGACCTTCGAAGACGTCTTCAACGCGGTTGCCCGCGGCGACGTCGATCGCGCGGTCATCCCCATCGAAAACTCGCTTTTCGGCAGCGTTCATGCCAACTACGACCTTCTCCGAACGCACGAGCTTTCGATCATCGGCGAGCTGCAGCTGCGGATTCGGCACAATCTGCTGGCTCCCGCCGGACTCACGCGCGACGACATCCGCATCGTGCACTCTCATCCGCAGGCGATCGGACAGTGCCAGGACTATCTGAAGGAGCGCCTTCCGCATGCGGAGGTCGTGCCGGCATACGACACGGCCGGCGCCGCGAAGATGGTCGCGGAAAGCGGCGGGAATGACGAGGCGGCGATCGCCAGCGTGCGTGCGGCGGCGACTTACGGGCTCGAGATTATCGACGGCGGAATCGAGAGCAACCACCAGAACTACACGCGCTTCCTGGCGCTCTCCAGAGATGCCGAGCTTCCCGACGACCGCTCCGAAACGGCGCGGCACGACTGGAAGACCTCGATTGTGTACTCGATGAAAAGGAACGTTCCGGGGGCGCTCTTCAAGAGTCTGGCCGTCTTCGCCCTCCGAGAGCTCGATCTGTTCAAGATCGAAAGCCGCCCGCTCGTGGGGAGCCCGGGTAGTTACATCTTTTATCTGGATGCCGAAGGCGCATCGAGCGACGATCCGGTGGAAAGAGCCCTCGACCACCTGCGGGAGATCGCATCGGAGCTGAAAATACTCGGATCGTATCCCCGCGGAGAGACGGTCGAGTGAGCTGGGGTTTAGGCCCGCTCCGCAACAGCCGATACAAGAAGCGCAGGATATTCGAACAGCGCAGCCATGTTGATTCCATATAGTGTCAAAGAAGGACTGGCCGGTTTTCAGCGCGCCAAGTTCGCCGTCTTCGCGGCAACGAGCGCGATGTCGGTCGCGCTCGTACTCATCGGCCTTTTCGCACTGCTGAGCTACGAAGCACAGCAGGTCTCGACCTGGCTCCGCCAGCGGGTCGGCGAGCTCGAAATGTTCTTGAGCGAGGACATCGAGCGGTCGCAAGCGGAAGCACTCCATCTCCGCGCCGAAACGACGCCCGGTGTTTTCGAGGCCGAGTACGTCTCGAAGGAGGAAGCCGGGGCCATTTTCCGCGAGGAGTTCGGCGACGAGGCCGACATCTTCCTCGACGAGGCCTTCCTCCCGGCATCCATCAAGGTGCGCGTGCGATCGAATTATGCCAATCCGGACAGCCTCAGCCGCCTTGTCGAGGAATTCAGCAGCTGGAATCGGGTCGACGACGTCGTCTTCAACCAGCCGCTTCTCGTTAAGGTGCAGCAGAACATCCGGCTGCTGACGATCTCGGGGCTCCTCCTCGGATCGATCGTCGTGCTGGCCTCTATTTTTCTGGTGGCAAACACGATCCGGCTGACCATCTATGCACGACGATTGCTCATCCGAACGATGAAGCTCGTCGGTGCCACCGACGGATTCATTCGGCGACCGTTCATCGTCGAAGGTATCGCGCAGGGACTGCTGGCCGGCGTGCTAGCCGCACTCGTGCTGTCGGGATTCTACAGCCTCATGGCCGAGTACCTCCCGCAGATCGGTATGTCCTCCTCGACGGTCGCCGTCCTGTCCAACATCGTCGTGATCATGGCCGGCGTACTACTCGGATGGTTGGGCTCCCTCTTCGCCGTTCGCCGCTTCATCCAGAACGTGGCCCTGAGGTGACCTCGTCGCGATTCACGTCGCCGTCGGTGTATTCCCGCTGGACGAATCTCCACGAAAAACATCGGGCGGCGGCTAGGGCGTGAACGCCACGATTCGAAGCGGGCCGCCACTTCCGTTCTCGATCTTCATAGGAAGAGCGACCACCAGCGCACCTTCGGTAGGTATCTGATCGAGGTTCGCCACGTTTTCGAAGACCGGGACGTTGCGTTCGAAGAGCACCTGATGCGTCTCGAACTCCTGCGACTGCCCGTAGTCGATGCTCGCCGTATCCAATCCGACTGCCTTCACTTTCCGGTTCTCGACCAGCCAGGTCGCTGCTTCCGGATGCAGACCGGGGAAGTGCAGCTCGCGGACGGCTTCCGGCCCCGTCATCGATGTGCCTAGATATCGCTCAGGATCCGGCCAGTGGCTCCCGAAGCCTGTCCGAAACAGGACGATGACGTCGTCCGCAATCGGCCCATTCTCCGACTCCCACGCTTCGATGTCCTCCGACGTGATGCGGTAGTCAGGATTGGACGTCACGTGATCCGTGACGTCGATTACGACGGCCTGACCGATGAGGCGATCGAGCGGGATCTCGTCGGCCTTCCAACCGTCCTCAGCGAAGTGGAACGGCGCGTCTAGATGTGTGCCGCCGTGCTCGGCGGAGGAAAATCGGCCGGCCGCATAGAAATAGCCCTGCTCGGTCGTACCCTCGGCGGTTACTTCTCGCGAGAATCCGTCCGCAGTCGGCCAGTAGATCGTCTCGGCATTGAAAGGATGCGTCAGGTCGACCAGGTTCGAGGAGGGTAGCTCCAAGGGTGCGTTCGATGCCTCGTCGGATTCCAATGTCTCCTGCGGTTCGCGGCAGGCGACGAGAGTAAGCAGGGCGAAGAGGAGACTTCCGAGCAGCGTGCGAGCAAACATCTAATCGGGCCAGTCCGGTGGCGGCTCATTTTCCAGGTCATCCGCAATATCGGCGGATGTACCGTTTCCATCAACAATGTCGGCCTCCTCTTCGGTTTGCTGCAGAACCTCCGAGGCGGTGTTTTCCTCTCGTTGGATGATTACGAGCGCCGCGAAGCGGGGCTCCTTTCGAGACGCCCCGGATCCGCCCATCGGGGCCACGTGCGCCACACGCCAGCCGCGGCCAAGCGCGATGTTCAGCTCGTCGATTCCGCGATTCTTCTCCGAACCGGCCGTTACGATGAGCGCTCGCTGCTGCGTCTCCATGGTAAATTCCGCATCCGTGTACAACTATGCGGCAACGTACTGAGAATACCGAAGTTTGCATCGATACGGGGTGTGTCAAAAAGATCACAAGCCGGAAAACGCATCCTATAATGGCCGCAGTTTATTGACTTTACACACATGTGCTGGTAGATTGAACGACTGCCTGGCCTACCATCCCGAAACGTCTCTGTTCTCGGCAGCATACATGGCGGCATGATCCGCATCCTATTTACGATTGTGGCTGTTGTGGCCGCGATTCTCGGGGTGGTTCTCCCCATGCCTGAGCTCTTCATAGCGGCAGGCCTCGCACTCGTGGGGACGATCGGGTTCGTCATCGCTCGGATGCAGCGTCGCCGTTCTGCGCAGAAACCCTCGGCCGCAGCCTACGCCCAGCCCGACGGCTCCGGGGGCGACGATCTGGCATCTCTCGGCATTCTCGACATCCGGCCGCGCGAAAAAGGAGTTCCCTCTCAGGACTCGGCCGACGCGAACCATCCAGGCGAGTCGGGCGGTGGTGGCGTGCCGGGCGACGGCGCCGTCGACGAGGTAGAAGCACTCGAGGAGCGATCGCCCCAACCACCTGCCACGGCATCATCGCGGCCACCGAAGCATCAGCGGGACCAATCCCGTGACGGCGACATGAGCGTACGGGGCGGCGACGTAAACGGGTCGGGCTCATCCGGTCAGTCGTCGATCACCATCAAGGAGAAAGAGCGGACCATTCGCGCAGGCGTCGATGAACGCGTGCCCGATCACTACCGCGAGGTGATCGTCCCCTATCTCCAGTCCTTCCGTGCCGCCATTCATGCGCACACCGTCTGCCTCCTCAAGCAGCCTATCGACGCGCTGCATCATCAGATCGAGGGGATCGTGAGCCTGAATGGTTACGCGCGAAGCGGGGGAGATTTTGCGACGAAAGTTCCGATGCTTCAAACCAGAGATTCGCGGGCGACCACGGAAGTTCGCCGCGTTTCCAACGACGACTTCCCGGCGAGCGGACTCGGATACTACCGCGAAACCATTGCCGTCAAGGAGATCGCCGTCACGCCCGTGCCCGGCGAGGGTGCCGCTGGACAATACGTGCTGCTGGCTGACTCGATGACGGAGCACGCGCTCGATTCGGAGCGCAGCCGCTCATTGATGGGGCACTTCGCCCGGCTGCTCGGAGCCGTCATGGACGACGCCACCGGCGGCAAAATCCAGGAATCCTACGACACCGTTCGACCCCGCCGCGACATCATCAACGAAGAAATCGATCGGGCTCGATCTGCGCAGCGCCCGCTCGCTCTGGCGCTCGTCCACCTGAACCGTGCGGAGAGTGTCGCCGATCTCGGGGAACGTGAGGTCAAGAACGAAGAGCGGGCCCTCGCCGTGCATCTTCGGAAGACGGCGCGGGATGCCCGCGTCGAGCGCTTCGGCGAATTGACCTTTGGGGTCTTCTTCGCCGCACCGGTGGGCAAAGTCGAAAAGTGGGCCACGAAGCTCCAGAAGGATCTTGAGAACGTGACGGGTTCGCTGGAGGGTGGCGTGAGCATCGGCATCGCAGTACTGCAGGGTCGTCACACCGACGCGGACGCGCTCCGCCGCGACGCGACCGACGCGCTACGGGAGGCCTACGAGTCCGGCACCTGCACGATCGTCGAGTGACGCCGCCTCGTGTTCGTCACCATCATCATTGACGGCGTCGGGATAGGCGCGCAGCCCGACGCCTATCGGTACGGCGACGAGCACTGCAACACGCTAAAGCACGTCTGCCAGACCGCCCATCCCCATCTGCCGAATCTCGCGACGCTCGGGCTCGGCCGCATCTCATCGCTCGAAGGCGTCCCGCCTGTCGAACACCCGAGAGCGGACTTCGGGCGGATGCAGGAAGTCTCCGCCGGCAAGGACAGTACGACCGGTCACTGGGAACTCGCCGGATTACGGCTCGATCGCCCGTTCCCGACGTACCCGGACGGGTTTCCATCCGAGGTGATCGAGCGGTTTCTCGCCGTGACCGGAACGCCCGGTATCCTGGCCAACAAACCAGCCTCCGGGACCGCCGTGATCGATGAGTTCGGAGAGGAGCATCAGCGTACGGGCAAGCCGATCGTCTATACGTCGGCCGACAGCGTCTTCCAGATCGCCGCACATAAAGAGACCATCCCGCTCGCGGAGCTCTACCGGATGTGCAGCCAGGCTCGCAAGGATGTCTGCACGGGCGAACACGCCGTCGGCCGCGTGATTGCGCGTCCGTTCGTCGGCCGGCCCGGCGCCTACCGCCGCATCTCCGACGAGCGCAAGGATTACTCGCTCCCGCCTACAGGCACGACGCTGCAGGAAGCCCTTCAGGAGGCGGACGTCCGCACGTGTGCGGTCGGAAAGATCGGCGACCTCTTCGGCGGCGTCGGATTCGATGTCATCCAGAAGAGCACGTCGAACGAGGCCGGGATCGCGGAGACGCTCAAGCAGATGAGCGACCAGCCGGACCGATCATTCATCTGGACGAACCTGGTCGATTTCGACCAGGAGTTCGGGCATCGCAACGATCCTCAAGGATTTGCGCGTGCGCTCGAAGCGTTCGATGCGGCGCTTCCGAAGCTGCTGGATACGCTTCCCGACGGCGGTCGACTCGTCATCACCGCCGACCACGGCAACGATCCGACCACGGAAGGCACCGACCACAGCCGAGAATACGTACCGCTACTGGTCTACGCTGCGGATTCGGGAGGCCGCAATCTCGGCACCCGTTCCTCCTTCACCGACCACGCCGCCACCGTGGCGGCCCACTTTAACGCGCGGTTTGAAATTCCCGGCACACCGTTCTAATCCACGCAACCTGCAACCTGCAACTTGCAACTTGCAACCGCCACGCGCCTCACATCCCCCCCTGCTTCCCAACCAGCGGCACGAAGCGGAAGATGTGCTTCTCCTCGCGTTCGTACTCGTTCTCTCCAAGACGGGTGAAGAGATTCATCTTCTGGCCGCGAGCATCGCCAATCGGAATGACGAGGCGTCCGGCCCGCACGCCCTCGTCACCGACGCGAAGCTGCTCCAACAGCGGCTCGGGGACGTCCGAAGCCCCCGCCGTCACGACGATGCCGTCGAACGGAGCGAACTGCGGCCAGCCGAGCGTTCCGTCGCCGTGTCTCGCGACGACGCGGTACCCGGCCGCCTCGAGGATGCGCCGCGTACGCTCGAGAAGCGCCCGGTGGCGCTCGATCGAGAAGACCCGCGCACCCATCTCGCAGAGCACCGCAGCTTGATACCCGCTGCCCGTGCCGACCTCGAGGATGCGATCCCCCTCTTGCGGATCGAGCATCATCGTCTGATATGCGACCGTGAACGGCTGCGAGATCGTCTGATTCATGCCGATAGGCAGTGCGGCATCTTCATAGGCACGGTTTCGAAGGGCCGGCTCGACGAATAGATGACGCGGTACGGCCGCAACGGCCGCAAGCACACGCTCGTCTGAGATGCCGTTCTCGCGCAGTGAGTCGACGAGCCGCTGCCGCTGTCGCTGATACTTACGGTCGTCGTTCATCTAAAGCCCATCAAATCGTCACGCTTCAGCAGGCGCGAGCTGCTCGGCACCCTCCTGACTCTGCATGGTGAACGCATCTCGCAGATGTGTGCGCAGTTCGTTCACGGTAAGATTCGAGATAAGTTCGCCGTCCACCGACACGGAGATGCTGCCGGTTTCTTCCGAAACGACCACGACGAACGCATCCGTTTGCTCACTCAAACCCACGGCGGCCCGGTGGCGGAGTCCTAGATGCGGGCTCAGCTTCATGCTTGTAGAGACCGGCAGAATGCAGCGCGCCGCTTCGATCCGCCGATTCGAAATGATGACCGCGCCGTCGTGCAGCGGATTCTGGCCGTAGAATATCGTGATGAGCAGGTCGCGTGTCACGCCGGCCTGAATGAGGGTGCCCGTTTCGATGTAATTCCTCAATCCCGAAGAACGCTCGAAGGCGATGAGCGCGCCGATCCGGTCCTTGCTCATCTCAGCCACGGCGGCAGACACCTCCGAAAGCATGTCGTCGTGGGCGGACGAGGCCACGAATCGGCGCACCAATGGGTTCTGACCCAACAGGAGCAGCACACGTCGGATCTCCGGCTGAAACAAGATGATGATCGCCAGGGCGGCCACCTCGCCTAGCGTAGAGAACAGCGCCGGGAGCATCGTCATATCGACGGCCGTGACGATCACCTGCACGGCGTAGAGTGCCATCAAGCCCAGGAAAATTTGCACGGCAATCGTACCGCGCATGAACTGATAGAGCTTGTAGAGCAGATATGAAACGACGGTGATCTCCAGGAGATCAACGACGCGAATCGGTATAATCCAATCGACTATCTGCACGCTTTTTGGATTCTAAGCCTCTGTCGTTGGGCAGGGCGGCCGTCAGTTTGCGTAGGCATGTCGCTCACGTATGTATCACCACTTACGAAGGCACCGTCGTTCACGTATGTATCGTCGCTCCAATGAGCCGAAGTAAATCGACGGTCGGACGCACGTCGTGCGCGCGAACGATCGATGCGCCGCCGAGCACGCCTACCGCCGTCACACCCAGCGAACCGAAGAGCCGCTGGTCGATTGGCGCGGGCCGCTCCGGCGATCCGAGGAATGCTCCAATCGTGCTCTTCCGCGACACACCGATCATCACGGGATGTCCCAGCGACAGAAGAGATTGCACTTGATTGATCAAGCGCAGGTTCTCCTCCGGCGTCTTGCCGAACCCGAAGCCTGGGTCGATCACGATGCCCTCTACACCGGCCTCCTCCGCGCGCGAGACCGATGCGGAGAGCGACGAAACCACGTCTTGAACGACATCCACGTACTCACGATGCCGCGGCGGATCGCCCGGCTTGCCGAGCGAATGCATGAGCACCAGCGCGGCGCCGGCCTCCGCTACGGCGTATGCGGTCTCCACCGTATACCGCAGTCCGGTGACGTCATTGATGAGGTGCGCACCGGCTTCGAGCACCGCCCGCGCCACCTCCGGCTTATACGTATCTACCGAGATCAACGCCTCCGGATACCGGTCGACGGTCGCCTCGACGACCGGCAGCACCCGGCTCATTTCTTCATCCATAGAAACCGACTCGGCGCCTTCGCCATAGACGCGGCCGGCCGGACGCGAGGATTCGCCGCCTACGTCGATGATCGCCGCTCCTGCCCCGAGCATCTCGGCCACGCGATCCAGCGCGTCGCCTGAATCCAGGTACAACCCTCCGTCGGAAAAGGAATCCGGCGTGACGTTCAGGATGCCCATCACGTGCGCGCCGACCTCTTTCCCGGGACGACAATCGAGCATACGGCCCCGACAGTTGAGGAGAAAGTCCTCGGGATCGAAATCAACCGGAGCCCTGTACTCTCGTCGCATCATCCCTTTACTGGTACGTTTGCCCTATAGTATACGCACGGCTCTCGTACGTTCGTCGGCGAGCGCCAAATTGAAGGAGACTTCCACGCCATGGCATCCGTCAAGTCCATCGCATCATCAATCGTCGCCGGCCTGCCGATAGGGCCGCTGCGGACGGTCGACACCTTTCGACGCGATCCGTGGCTCGCGCAGCGGCGCCTGCTCCGCGACCTTCTCGAGCGCGCATCAGAGACGCATTGGGGACGTAGATACGGATTTTCCGATCTCCTGCGCGAGGGCAATCCGGTGGCGGGCTATCAGGCGCGCGTGCCGCTGCATGATTACGACGATTACAAAGAGGATGTAGAGCGCATCCGCCGTGGAGAGTCAGACGTCGCCTGGCCCGGCACCTTCGGAAATTTTGCGATCTCGAGCGGGACGGCCTCCGCCGGCAAGATAATCCCCGTCAGCGAGGAGATGCTCGGCAAGAATCGCGCGTTCAGCGTTGGCGTCGGGCTCAACTACCTGCGGGAGACCGGCAACGTCGCCTTTCTTCTCGGGAAGCACCTGACGCTGCCGGGCCGCATCGAGGAGGATCCGAAATTTCCGGGTACGATGATCGGCGAAGTGAGCGGGCTGCAGGCCGAGTATGCACCTGCGTTTTTTCGCTATTTCTATCAGGCCGTTCCGAACGAGGTCGCGTTCCTGCCGAACTGGGAGCGGAAGCTCCGGGCGATCGCCGATCGAACGGTCGACATGGACGTTCGCTCGCTCGTCATGGCGCCGACCTGGGCGCTCGTCTTTTTTCGGGCGCTGATGGAGCGCTACAACGAGCGGGGTGGTGCGCGGGCCGAGCACGTCGCGCAGGTGTGGCCGAACCTGCAGGTGTTCATCTCCGGCGGCGTCGCGCTCAGCTCCTACAGAGATCTGCTCACCGAGACGATCGGCAAGCCCGATCTGCATTTCATCGAGACCTACGGAGCCTCCGAAGGCTTCTTCTCCTTCCAGGACCGACTCGACGATCCTTCGATGCTCCTGCACCTCGACAACGGGGTGTTCTTCGAGTTCGTTCGAATGGATGAGCTCGACGATCCGTCGCCGAGACGCTACACGATCGACGAGGTCGAGACCGACGTTCGCTACGCGCTCTACGTCTCTACCTGCAGCGGGCTGTGGAGCTACGGCGTCGGCGACGTCGTGCGCTTCACGAGTCTCTCTCCGCACCGCATCGTCGTGGCGGGCCGGACGAGTGAGATGATGGACAAGTACGGCGAGGCCGTCTTCGGCGAGGAGGTGCGGGCAGCCCTTCAGTTCGCCTGTAGCGAGACCGGTGCCCGCGTGCGCGATTATCATGTGGCGCCGCGCCCGGCGGAACTAGACCGGCTTCCGGCCCATCAATGGCTCGTGGAATTCGAACGTCCGCCGACGAGCGTCGAGACGTTCTCGCGGTCTCTCGACGAGTACCTGTCGGATGTAAATCGACACTACCAGATTCGCCGCGAAGCCGGAGCGTTCGATGCGCCGGAGATCGTCGCGCTTTCCCGTGGCTCATTCTACGAATGGCTGGTCGAGACCAAAGGACGCGTGAGCGGACAGACGAAAGTGCCTCGCATGAGCGAGGAACGCTCGATTGCGGAAGGCGTTTTGAATGTGATGCGCACCCGGGCCGCACCTCAGAGCCGCTAGCGGCATGTTCGTCGGCCGGGCGTGCAGCGGAGGAGCCAAGCTACAATCCTCCATGTACTATGGGCCGACGCCGTCGAGCTCGGTCGGGACCCGCAATAATCACCCTGCCGGAACATCACTTGCCTAAAGACGTGGATTGCAGCCGGGGCCTGGTAACAATCACGTTGCATGCTAGGGCCGTCCGCGCGCAGCCCATCCTCTCACACGGGCGTCGCAACCTGACCTCATCGAACAGACGACGACATCATCTCGCAATACCGCTACAACCACCTAATTAGCTGATTGGCTTATGTATGTCCCTCGCCAGCAGCGGATGCTGGATCAGTATCTCCAAGAGATCGGCCAGATTCCGCTCCTCACGCCAGACGAAGAAGTTGACCTGGCGCGACGCATCAAGCAAGGCGACCAGGAAGCGCTCCACAAGCTAACCCGAGCGAATCTCCGCTTCGTCGTCTCCGTCGCAAAGAAATATCAGGGACAGGGCCTCTCGCTTGCCGACCTGATCAACGAAGGCAACTACGGCCTCATCAAGGCCGCACAGCGCTTCGATGAAACCCGCGGTTTCAAGTTCATCTCGTATGCCGTCTGGTGGATTCGACAAGCCATTCTACAGGCGCTCGCCGAGCAGAGCCGCGTGGTTCGACTGCCTCTGAACCGCATCGGCACGATCTCGAAGATTCGCAAGACAAGCGCCAAGCTCTCGCAGGTCAACGACCGCTCACCGAACATCGAAGAGCTCGCCAAAGAGCTCGAGATCGATGTCGAAAAGGTGCGCGAAGCCATGCAGCACACCGGTCGCCATCTCTCGATGGATGCCCCCTTCAATGAGGACGACGACAATAGTCTCCTCGACGTGCTGCCCGACGACGAAGACACGCAGCCCGACGAGACGCTCCTCGACGAATCGGTCAAGATCGACATCGAGCGCGCCCTCTCGCTGCTGCATCCCCGCGAAGCTGAGATCACCCGGCTCTATTTTGGCATCGGCCGCGAGCATCCGCTGACACTCGAAGAAATCGGACAGCGCTTCGGACTTACCCGCGAGCGCGTGCGCCAGATCAAGGAGAAGGCCCTCCGCAAGCTTCGACAAAAACATCGCCGCGAAGAGCTGCAAATGCACATCGGCTGAATCCGGCAACCAAGTATTACAAATTAGGCACGTCTCTCGTCGAGGGGCGTGCCTTTTTTAATAGCAGCTCACCGTAAGATCTCACAGCAAAATTTTGCGTGACGGCGGTAGAGTAGTGGATAGCAGATGTCGATTTCCTTAAATACGGCGTTTTATATCTCCCCTCTCCTATCTCCTATCTCCCACACATGAAGCTCTGCATTCTCGACGACGCCTACGATGATTCGACGTCGCCGATGAAGGACGTTGATATCCCAACCGACGTCGACCGCTATCTCGGCAACTACGAACTCGAGCATCATTTTCTGACGAAGCGGACGGCCGTGCGAAAGGTGACCGAGCTCGCCGGCCGTGATTTCGACGTCTTCGTCAACCTGTGTGATGGCGCGTGGGACGAGGACCGCCCGGGCGTGGAGGTCGTCCAGACACTCGAGATGATGAACGTGGCCTTTACCGGAGCGGACTCGAATTTCTACGATCCGTCTCGGCAAACCATGAAGAAGGTCGCCCATTACTACGGCATCCGCACGCCGGCCGGCGTCTTTGCGTCCGGCGAGCGCGGAATCGAGAAGGCACTGCGCACGCTCTCGTTTCCGCTCATCGCCAAGCATCCGAACAGTTATTCGAGCATCGGGATGACCAGACGCTCACGCGTGGAAACGCCGGAGGCACTGCGCGAGCAGGCCTCGAAGATGATCGCCGCCTACGGATCCGTACTGATCGAGGAGTTCATCGAAGGGCGCGAGTACAACGTGCTCGTCGCGGAGAATCCCGACGACCCGATGAACCCCATCACGTATGAGCCCGTCGAGTTTCGTTTTCCTGATGGAGAAACGTTCAAACACTTCGACATGAAGTGGAGGCAGTACGGCGATATGGTCTCCATTTCCTGCGGCGACACGGTGCTCGCACGCGAGTTAAAGGAGATCTCGTCGGCCTTCTTTGCGGGTCTGAAGGGCACCGGCTACGGGCGCTGCGACATCCGTGTGGATGCCGATGGCCGCCCCTTCATGCTCGAAATCAATCCAAACTGCGGCATCTTCTATCCGCCGCACGCGGAAGGCAGCGCCGATCTGATCCTGGATCTCGATCCGGAAGGCCACGACCGCTTCGTGGAGACGATTCTCCGCTCGGCGCGCAACCGCGTCTCACCGCCGCCGAAGTGGACGCTCGAACTGGACGAGGAGAGGGCCTTCGGCCTTTACGCGCTGACAGATCTCTCTCCGGGTGCTGTCATCTACGAGCACGAGGAATCGGCCCACGTTCTCGTCACCCGCTCGGTCGTGGAAAACACGTGGGATGATCGCCGCAAACGGTGGTTCGGACGGTTCGCGTATCCCCTGACCGACGAAATCTACGTCATGTGGAGCGACGATCCGGAGGAGTGGAAGCCGATCAACCACTCGTGCGATCCGAATGCATGGCTCGACGGGCTGGACCTCGTGGCTCGCCGGCACATCGCCGCCGGAGAGGAGATTACGATCGACTACGCCACGTTCTGCAACGAGGTGATGGAGCCGTTCAAGTGCTCGTGCGGCTCGGCCCAATGCCGCGGAATCATTCGCGGTACTGATTATCTGGAGCCGTTCGTCGATCGCTACGGCGACCACGTCTCCGATTACGTTAAGTCCAAACGCAAGACATTCGCCTGGGAGGTGGAGACGGATGGAAGGGGATCTTGAAGTTCGAACGTGGAAAGGTCAGAGCGGCGTCTATGCACTGCGCGAGTTTGAGCCGGGCGAGCACGTGATGCCGATTGAGGGGGCGGTCAGCCCGGAACCATCGCGCTACTCCGTCCAGGTATCTACGGATCGACATCTGCATCCGACCGGCACCGAGACGCCGTGGAAGTATCTCAACCACGCCTGTTCCCCAAATCTCGCATACGATCCTGCTTCAAGGACTTTTGTTGCGAGAAGGCTCATCCAGCCGAACGAACAGCTCTCGTTCAACTATCTCACGACGGAATGGGAAATGGCCGAATCCTTCGAGTGCGCGTGCGGCGCGGAGGGCTGCTTCGGGCGAATCGCCGGCTTCAGGAATCTTGATGAGCATGCAAAGGAGCGCCTGCTCGACGAGGCGGCACCGCACGTTCGGGCCCTCGAAGAAGCAACGGTGCGGCAGCACGACATTTCGAATGTTGATCCAGGCGTGAAAACTCGCCCTACCACTCCACCCGGCGAATGGTAACGCTCGCCGACGTCGCGCCTAAGAAAGGTGCGGTTTTGGACAGGAGAGCGCGTTTCCACGCGCCTCCGAGCCGGTCACCGGCCCGACGATTGCCGCCGCCAGCACGGCGGGCGCAAGAATCGCCACTTCGCGTGCAATCCGGTGGAGATTCCGTTTGGTGGCGAGGCCGGAGAAGAACTGCTCGCGCCGGCTGTAAATCGTCTTGAAGAATGGTCGCTTCGCGGACAGTCGACGCTCTGAGAACGGCCAGAGCAGCGGGAGTCCGTCCTGTGCCTCCTTACCGAAGTAATCCAGCACGAGATGCGAGGCATAGGCCGCCGTGCCATACAGCGCGTGCGGGAGAAAGCGCCGGCCCCTCATCCAGGACCATCCACCCAGAACGGCACCGGCGGCCAGGGCCGCTCCCGTGCTGTGGGAGCGGCGGTGCGCGTAGTCGATGGGGCGATCGCCGAGCACGCTCACGATGATGTCCAGATCCGGCGCCGTGGCGGCGAGGACGTAGACCCAGTCCGTCCGCATCCGATGACCAAACAGCCGCGTTACGGCATATCCTGCAAGGGCATGTCCGATAGAGGAAGGCATCGCGACGTCAGAACGGTAAGGTGGTTCGGATACGATAGTAAACCTCGACGTCGGATCGCGAGCCGATTTCGCGGGCAGGCTGTGCGGCTCCGAGGGCGTGGGAAATAGTGAATACGCCGGCGAGATCGAGTGCGTTCTTCAGCTCGACGCCGATCCCGACGCGTTCAATGGCCTCGCCGACGTCGCCGTCCGACCAGACGAAGCCGGCGTCCGCGAAGAGTGCTCCGGCCACACTCCCGAACGACAGCAGACCGAGGAGCCTCGTTTGGAGGCTCGAGAGCAGCGGGACCCGGTACTCCGCGGTTCCGAACAGCATCCGGTTGCCCAATGCATAGCTTCGGTAGCCGCGCACCCGCTCGGTATCTCCTAGAAATAGCGGAAGTTGATTCGGCAGGTAGATCTGAACGGCGTCGTGTCGGGAGAGGCCGACGAAATCCTGCGCGAACGATTCGCCGAGCTGAACCTGCGCGCGTCCGTAGATATAGATGCGGTGCAGGCCGATGCTCTGGAGCACGGAGTATCCGGCGAGATCGGCGCGGAGATATTCGCTATCCGCTCCTAACACGCGACCCGCGGCGGTAAGCTGAAGGCGTGCGCCGAGTCCATCCAGCGGATGGATGACGTTGTTCCAGTATGGACGCTGCTTTCGCCACGTCAGTCCCGCCCGCACGTCCGCCTGCTGGCCCTCGTCGGGGGCAGGGAGCGAGGGCGGCGCTTCAAAGGATTCCCTGTTCAGGGCTTCGATGTCGACCAGACGGAGGCGCGCGTCGAAGATCTCGGACGTGTACGGGCGGTCCGACCAGTCCAGGGGCCAGGTGATGGTCAGATCGCCGCCCGTGTACGCTTCTACGAGCAGGTCGCTGCCGTAGA
>CAZQAS010000004.1:6319-17840 GCA_964591285.1 uncultured Rhodothermales bacterium | reverse complement strand
GTGATGGTCAGATCGCCGCCCGTGTACGCTTCTACGAGCAGGTCGCTGCCGTAGACTTGGGCGGATCCGGGTATTCGGTAGAGGCTGACGCTGAGGGTGGGAAACCACTGATTGTTGACGTAGGAAGCAAGCGCATAGCTCTCCTCGAGCGGATCGGGGATTGACAGCGCGCCGGCGGCGACGATGGCGTGCTTGCCGAGCGGCTCGATCCATGCGGTCAGCGCGGCGATCCCCCAGTCTGCGCCCGGGCTCCAGTCTCGGCCGATGCGCACGTAGGGAACCGCGAGCGTCGTCGCATGCCGCAGGTTGCGCAGTGATCGATAGGCATAACGACGCCCGACGAGCGAGGAATCCGGCTCGATCTGCGCCGGAATAGTGGCCGGCGGCCGCTGCTCGGTCCAGCGGCGGTACTCCTGGGGCATGGTCACATCGGGTTCCGGAACCCGGCGTGCGGCGTCGATGCGAAAGGCACGGTCGTTCGTTTTGGAGACCGCCGATGCAACGATGAGAGATCCGTCCGCATTCGCCGAATCCGGCGGAAGCCAGTCGTAGACCTGTGCGCCGGTTGCCAGACGCGTCACCCGCGCGATCGTATCCGCATCGGCAATAAAGACGTTCGGCACGTCATCGCGGAAGGACACGAAAGCGACGCGCTCCCCGTCGGGGCTCCAGACCGGGTCGCGATCGTCCTGCTCTCCGCTCGTGAGCGGCGTAACGTACCCGGAGCCGAGGTCGAGCACCGCGACGTCGCGGACGCCTTCTGCGGTGAAGCGGTCGAAGAGAAGGCGATCGGCCGTCGGATGCCACCGTATCGAGGAAAGCTGCACGTCTCCTTCGAAGCGCGTGGCCCGGACGTCGTCTCCTGAGTCGAGATCGAGGATGTGGATGTTCTCCGTACCCCGCTCGGCCGCCGCGAAGGCGAGTCGGTCTCCGTCAGGGGAGAACGCGGGCGAGCCGGCGCGGCGGTCTTTCGTGAGCTGGCGGCGATTGCTGCCGTCCCGATCGACTACGTATACGTCTCGCAACAACGATCCGTGCGCGCCTCGGTGAAGACGTGCATAGGCCAACCGCCGCCCGTCGGGACTCCATGCCACGGGGCCGTACACGGTGCCTTCCTCGACCGTTTCGGCGTCGCCGGATTCACGGTTCATCACGATGAGCCTCTGGACGGGGCGGCGTAGCGACGCCAGGGCGAGGACGGCTATATGGCTGGTATCCGGACTATAGCTTATGTCGTAGTAATACTGGCCCGGAAGCTCGAGCGGCTCGGCATCCAGCGAGTCCGCATTTTCGAGAAAGCCCGCCGCCGTGTTATAGTAGACATTCACGTGTCGCCGCCAGTCGTCGTAAAAGCTGCGATATGAATCGCCGGTGACGTCCTCCAGCGCCGATCCGAAATCGTGGACGTGAGTCAGCCCGAAGAGGACCGGTGTACGGTGCTCGAGGATGTCGACCAGCGTGGAGTCACCGTAGCGTTCGGCGAGGTAGCGGACCTGTGAGTTTCCGATGGCATACAGGAGCCGCCCATTCCAGACGGATCGGCCGTCGCGGTACGATAGCTGATCGTCGAGCACGGCGGTACGCAGCCAGCGGTCGCCGCGCATCGCCGTCCAATTCTCCGTCTCGTACTGCGCAATGCCTTCGGTCCAGAATCGCGGCAGCGGATCCGCAAAGAGATAATTCAGCCACCGCGGCCTTACGAGCACCTTTTGGTAGTGGAAGATGTGCGCCAGCTCGTGCGCGACGACGGAGCGAAGCCACTTTTCGGGACCGCTTTTCAGGCGTGCAAAATCGGGGACGTGTACCCAGATGTTCGTATAGCCGTTGCCGATGGGGACGGCAAAGCCGTTCGTGATTTCGTCCTCATCGGTGAGATAGATGTCGATCTTTCGGTTGAACTCCGTCTCCAGGTTCGCTGCAAGTGCGGCATAGCTTGCCTCCGCGATCGGCGCCGCTTCGATTTCGATGCCTGCGAGCCGAGCCGGATACATGATCCGGAAGTGCGGGGTCTCTGCGACCTGCCACTGCAGCTCGGGATGGTTTCGGCCGCTCAGAATATTGAAGCCCTGGGCCTGGACGCCGGCCGGTGGGAGGAGTGCGACGAGGAGTGCGACGAAGCATACGACGAATGGCCCGATCATGACGGCCGCCGTTCGCGTAGTGCCGCCGAGGAAGTGCTCCTTGTGACGTGTATTTCGGCTCTCGATTAAGTGCATGTGTGAAAAATGTGAGATAGGGGTGACAAAAAGATGTCACCCCTCCCTCGTACGTTGCGATCAGAACGAAAGGCGCAATGCAACGGACTCATACCAATAGACGAGGATTGGCCATGGAACAGGTCGTTATGGAGGCGGATGCTCCGCCCGCGGGAGAACACTCGGATATCTTCACCAAATCCACCGGCAGCGGCTTCGTGACACTCTGTTACGACCCGCCGTACGCGAACGATCTTGATGACCGGATGGCTCGTCATCTTGTTGCGTACCTCGTGCCGGCCGCATCGCTGGACTACCGCGCGCGGGTCTGGGCCGCCCACTCCATGTGCCGGTTCGATTTCCTCATTGATCTCGGTACGCGCCGTGTCGCCATCGATTATAGGGACACGCCCGTAAATCTCGAAACGGCTCTGGTTGAGGATAACGACGCGCTGGCACTTGGCACCGGGATCGTGGACACGATCTTGCGGGTCCGTCGGCAGGATTTGAATGATTACCTCTACGATTGCCTGCACGTCATCGCAAAATGGGAGCCGAACCTCTTTACACCCTACGGACAACGCATGTTCGCCTCCCGTGCAGGCGCGGAAGCACGATCGACGTTCCCTGCGCCGGAATCAGAGCTCGTCAGCATTCGCTACAGGGGTGAGCAGAAGGACGAGCCTACTCTCGTCGTTAGAGATGCATCGAGCAACGACGAAGTGGAGTGGCCGGATGGCGAGCGTGATGAGCGCGACGTTGCGATTCGGCGAATGAGCCGTGATGCTCCCGACGCGTGGAAGCATCACTACGACCGGGCGGCGCTGGTCTACGGGAGGCATCCCATACGCCGCAACCGGCGCTCGGCTTGACGTCACGACCTTCAGATGTTCGCCACCACCCTGCCTCGGATCAGTGGCGAGGCGGCACCAAACGCCGCCGCATAGGAGGGCCGCCCCGCTGTGGGGCGGCCCCGGGGAGCGGAATTATGCTCCGGCGTGGGCGGCGACAGGGGTCACGGCAGCGGCATCCTGCTCGCCGGTCCGTATGCGGTAGATCTTCTCGACGGGAAGAACGAATATCTTCCCATCGCCGACCTCCCCGGTACGTGCCGAATCGAGGATGGCGCCGACCGCACGGTCGACGAACGGATCTGAGACGCCGATCTCGAGCATCATCTTGTCGGTAAGCTCCATCTTTACCGTGGTGCCGCGATAGGTTTCGACGGGCTCCGTCTCGCCGCCGTGTCCGCGCACTCGGGAAACGGTTAGACCGTGGATGTCCGTCTGAAAGAGCGCCGTGAGGACGTCGTTGAGTTTGTCGGGTCGAATGACCGCCTTGATGAGCTTCATATTGCCTCTCCTTGGTTATGCGATGGATGGTTTCAGTTCGGTGGCCGCCGGCACTCGCGACGGCTTGATCTCGTCATCCAACAGGAGAACGGCACCTTCACCATCCGTGTAGGCCTCCTCGCCATGGAAAGCGATGTCCATACCGAGACCTTCGACGTTCTCTTCCGGCCGGATGGCCATAACGAGGCTCAGGCCCTTTAGTATGAGGAACGTGACGCCTCCGCTGTAGAGAAGCACGGCGACGACCGAGAGTGCCTGGATACCGAGCTGGGCGGCGTTGCCGTAGAGCAGCCCGTCGGCTGCACCGCTCCAGGCCGAGTGGGCGAAGACGCCGGTCAGGAGCGCTCCGCTGATGCCGCCGATCCCGTGCGCGGCAAAGACGTCGAGCGAATCATCCAGACGAGTCCGCGCTCGCCATTCGATGGCAAAATAGCACGGCACGGCTGCGATGGCCCCGATTACGATGGCCGACATCGGTCCGACGAACCCGGCCGCGGGGGTGACCGCCACCAGTCCGACGACGATAGCGGTGGCCGTGCCGACCGCAGTGACTTTTCTCGTGCGAGTGAGGTCTAGCATCATCCAGCATCCGAGGGTCGCCGCCGGCGCCAAGAGCGTGTTCGTAAAAGCCAGTGCGGCCAGTCCGTCGGCTGCGAGTGCGCTTCCGCCATTGAATCCAAACCAGCCAAACCAGAGCATGCCCGCTCCGAGCAGGACGAACGGGACGTTGTGTGGCAGCAGGGCCTGCCGGCCGTAGTCCTTACGCGAGCCAAGCATCAGGGCGGCGACGACGGCAGCCGCTCCAGCATTTACGTGCACGACGGCGCCGCCCGCGAAATCCAGTGCCCCAAGCCCTGCAAGCCATCCGCCGCCCCAGACCCAGTGACAGATGGGTGCGTAGACGAGCAGCCCCCAGAACGCAATGAACAGTAGATAGGCCGGAAACCGCATCCGCTCGACGACCGCGCCGGAGATGAGGGCGGCCGTGATGATGAAAAAGGTCCCTTGGAAGGCCATAAACAGAAGGTGGGGGATTGAACCGCTCGCCTCGAGGCCGACCCCGCTAAGGAAAGCCATTGAGAAGTCGCCGAACAGCGCAGTGCCTTCACCGAAAGCAAGCGAGTAACCGACGATCGCCCATAACACGCCCGCCAGTCCGAGAGCAATGAAACTCATCATCATCGTGTTCAGCGCGTTCTTCGAGCGGACGAGTCCACCGTAAAAGAAGGCGAGCGCGGGGGTCATCAGGAGCACGAGCGCCGTGGAGATGAGCAACCAGGCCGTATCGGCAGAGGAGATCGAGGTGCCGGCAGCCGCGTCCTGCGCCAGGGCCGGATCCACCAGCACCAGCGGGGCGAGGCAGGCGAGAAGTAAACGTCGCATCAGTTTGATTAGCTAAAACATTAAGGCATCTAGCGAATAATGAGACAAAATGTAAGGCGTAGTGTTCTCATACGCAAATATAATGGCGCTATGCCGTGTATTTGTCGTAGAAATGAAGGCGCAATGAGCGAATGGCCTCATTCCTTTCAGCCCGGGGGATGCCGAGCGCGCGTTCGGACGACCTGACGTCGATGACGCCCGTGCCTAGCGGCGGTTGGAGATGAAGTGCAGAAGCGCGGTCTCTTCTCGATCGAGGTACGGCCGCGGCTCCAAGCTCAGCCCAGCTTCGAAGAGCTCGCGGAAGGTGCCTTCGGCGTGGGATTCGACAATGGCCGGGTGGATGTAGTACTGCCGGCAGACCGCCGGCGTATTGCCGAGCCGCTCGGCCACGATCTTGACCATTCCGACAATCTGCTTTTCGACATCCGACTCGGAGGACGGCTCCTCCATCTCGTAAAGCGCCACGGCCGCCTGGACGCTGGCCCCCCACGTGCGAAAGTCTTTCGCGGTAAACTCTTGGCCCGTCACGTCCTTCAGGTACTGGTTGACGTCCTCTGCCCCGATCCTATCGCGCTGATCGTCATCGTCGTAGTACTGGAAGAGATCATATCCCGGAACGTCGCGGCAGCGCCGAACGATGCCCGCAAGCCGGCGGTCATCGAGCTCGACGCAGTGCTTCTTACCGCGTTTGCCCTTGAACTCGAACGTGCAGCGCGTGCCCGTAAAATCGACGTGCCGGTCGCGAAGCGTCGTGAGCCCGAAGGAGCCGTTGTTTGCGGCGTACGTCTTGTTGCCGATCCGAATCAACGTCCGGTCGAGCAGAAAGACGACCGCTGCAAGAACTTTCTCGTACTTGAGTCCGTGCTTGCGAAGATCGCTCTCACAGGCCTCGCGGATGGTCGAGAGAGCATCGCCAAAGACGATCGTACGGTTAAACTTAGCGCGATTCCGCACCTGTTCCCACTCGGGATGGTAGATGTACTGTTTCCGCCCCTCCGCGTCGCGGCCGGTCGCCTGAATGTGCCCCCGCTCGTCCGCGCAGATCCACACGTCGCTCCATCCGGGGGGAATGACGAGGCCCTCGATGCGCTCACGGATCTCCGGATCGTCTATGTGCTCACCGCCGGAATCGAGATAGGTGAAGCCGCGTCCCCACTTCTTGCGGACGATACCCGGATCGGAATTCGAGACATAGCTCAGACCCGCCTGCTCAGCGGCTGCCATCGGATCGGCGGCCAGCTCCAGGTCATCGGACAGGTGCTCAGATATGGTACGTTCGTCATCCTTCACAGCTCATCCGGTTGAATGGGAGAGCGTGCCGGCCGTTTCTGGGGTTACCCCTTCTTTACGAGGTGCGAACGAGGACGGATGCTAGCCATCGTCGCCGGCGTATAGAATCCGCCAGATGCGGCCCTGCTGCGAATCCGTGACGTATAGACTGCCGTCCGGACCGACGGCGAGTCCCATCGGGCGATACTCTGCATCACCCGGGCTCTCCAGCACGTCCGTACCGGTGAAGCCATTCGCAAACGTCTCCCACTCACCCGCCGCTTCGCCTTCGTCGAAAGGCTGAAAGGCTACCTGATAGCCCGCCTGCGGCTCCGGCGCACGATTCCATGATCCGTGAAACGCGATGAACGCCCCTTCCTGATACCGTTGCGGAAACTGATTCGCTGTGTAGAATACTAGATCGTTCGGCGCATAATGGCCGGGAAATGCCGCCACCGGAGGGACGACGTCCGCACAGCGGCCAACTTCGCTTCCGTCCCCGCCATATTCCGGTGCAAGGACCTTCCGCCCCTGCTGATGATCGTAGTAGCAATAGGGCCAGCCGAAATCGGCGCCCTCCTCCAGGCGCAAGAGTTCCTCAGCCGGCAGTTCCGCGTTTTCTGCTTCGGAGTAGAGGTCAGGCCAGAGTTGATGAAGCTGGTCGCGCCCATGCTGCGCAACGTAGACGCCCTGCGCCGAGGGATTCCAGGCAATCGCGACCGCATTTCGGATTCCGGTCGCAAAGCGTTCACCGTCGGCCGACTGCGTCTGACCGGTCTCATCGGCCCGAAACCGCCAGATGCCCGCCTGCCGCTCGAGCTGCGGGCACGGATCCACGCCCTCGGAACCGGGCGAACGCGCTTGCTGCTGACAGGCATTCGAAGGCGCGCCGACGTTGACGTAGATGTGGCCGCTCTCGTCGAAAGCAAAGGACTTTGCCTCATGCGATCCCTGTTCAGGGAAGCCGCCGATGATTTTTTCCCCTTCGCCGGGAAGCAGCTCATTCTCAGAAAGCGGGTATCGCCAGACCGACGTGTCCGTCGAGGCGTAGAGATATCCGTCGTGAATCCCGATACCGGTGCCCGCCACCTCCCCGAACGTTTCGACGACGTCCGCGCGCGCGTCGCCGGTCGTGTCACGCAGTGCCGTGACACCCCCGTCATCGGTCATGTTTCGGTGGATGACGTACACATCACCGTTTTCGCGAACGTCGATGTGCCGAATCCGCCCCAGCTCGTCCGCCACCACGGCCGCACAGAAGCCATCCGGCAGCGTCAATCCGCCCTGGTCCTCGTCACAGATGGCGGCGTCGACGGCCGCACCAGCCGCGCCGGCGCTGGTAGCAACACCTTCGTTGGGCGCCGGTCCATCACAGCCAGTGAAAATGAGCGCAAGGATTAGGACCAAGGAGCCCCTAAAAGCAGTCATATGCGGATTACGTGGGGTGGAATGGAAGACGCTCCTACCAGGTCGGTGCCCAGGCAGGATTGACAATTCGGCTTCCGCGAGCGAGGGTTTCCATGCGCCGCATCTCCTCCTCGGAAAGCTCAAAATCGAAGATAGCAAAATTCTGTCGCCGATGATCGCCGTCCGCCGCTTTCGGAATCGCAGCCACCTTATCCTGCTGAACCAGCCAGCGGAGCGATATCTGCTCCGGAGACCTGCCGTGCGCGACAGCGATCTCCTGAAGCGTGGCGTCGTTTCGGACCCGACCGCGTGCGATCGGACTGTACGCCGTCAGCAGAAAATCGTACTCGGCGGCGAGTGTTCGCAGCGCCTGCTGCGAAAGAAATGGATGATACTCAACCTGATTGCAGAAAATTGACGCGTGCCGTAGTGCGTGCTGCACAAGTGGTGCGGGAAAATTGCTCACCCCGATATGACGCGCCCGTCCTTCTGCTTGCATAGCCTGCATGGCATCGAGGGTCTCTTCGAGCGGCACCTCGTCCGATGGCCAATGGATCAACAGCAGATCCACAAAATCGGTCTGCAGCTTTCGCAGACTTTCCTCTGTCGACGATCGGACACCCTCGCGGCGAAGACGGTCCCGCCAAATCTTCGTCGTGAGAAAGACATCCTCTCGGGGAACGTCGGACGCCGCAAGCGCACGGCCGACCTCTTCTTCGTTCTTGTATGATTGCGCCGTATCTACGTGCCGGTATCCAATGGACAGTGCGTCTTTCACCCCTTCAAGACATGCGCGCCCGGTCATCCGGTAGGTCCCCAAGCCAAGCGCCGGCACCTTTGTACCCTGAATCGTCTTGAATATCATGTAGCCGAGGTCTTAATGAAGTGCGCGCTACGGTGCCATGTTGCGATACGATAGCATAGTGAAGAAATGGCTTCGGCGGCATGCGCGTCAAGCACTCCAACACCGGCGATCGCATCTGGAGCAAGATTTTCCTATTTGCCTTCATTCGTACACGTCCTGATGGATCCCGAAGCCTCCGACGCGAACTGGAAGGATCTCACGCTATCGATCGACCAGCTCGTCGGCATCGTAGGCCGGTGGTTTCCCATCATCACGATCCTCTCGCTCCTTCCATATGTGCTCATCCATGGACTCCCGCCACTTCCGGACTGGAGCGGGCTTGCTGACGCGGCGCTCTCCGTCCTCTTTTGGTCCGCCATCGGTCTAGCCGTGTATGCGGCCAGTGCGATCGTCCACGAAGGGCTCCACGTGCTCGCGATGCTCACCGTCGCGCGTGTGCCGATCTCCAGCCTGCGGTTCGGGGCGCGACTCTCCGAGGGGGTGCTCTACGTACATTCCGATCGTCCCATGTCCGTCGCATCCTACCGCATCGTACTGATGCTCCCGGCCATCCTGCTGGGCATCCTGCCGGCCGCCGTAGGCACGATCGAGGGCATCGGCTGGCTCGTGCTCTACGGGTACGTCATGATCCTCTCGGCGGTCGGTGATTTCGCCGTCCTCCAGCTCATCCGAGATCTCGATGCCGCCGCAACCGTGCGCGATCATCATCAGAAAGTCGGCTGCCAGGTGCTCGTCGAGGAGGACCGACGCGTTCGCCGTCAGGGATGATAGTCTGTCCCGGCGGACGTAGATTGCCCGTTGCGGAGCATTGAAACGCTATCGGACTTGAATGAGCGACACTTACGACGTGGCGATCGTCGGCGCCGGCATTGTCGGCCTTGCGACGGCCTACAACCTTTCGGAGCGCTATCCATCGCAATCCATCGTCGTTCTCGAGAAGGAAGATGATATCGCGCAGCATCAGACCGGTCGCAATTCAGGCGTCATTCACTCCGGTATCTACTATCGACCGGGATCGTTGAAGGCGCGAAACTGCCGTGAGGGCAAACGCGCCCTCGTCGAATTTTGCCGCCGCGAGGACATTCCCTACGAGATGTGCGGCAAGGTAATCGTGGCGGTCGCCGACGAGGAGCGCAGCGGTCTTCGTGAGATTTACCGCAGGGGGCAGGAAAACGGCATCCGGTGTGAGATGATCGGCCCCGATCGGCTGCGCGAGCTGGAACCGCACGTTGCGGGCGTCGAGGCCATTCACGTACCGGAGGCCGGGATCGTTGATTACAAGGCCGTCGCGCGGCGACTGGCGGAGCTGCTCACGGAGCGCGGCCACGAGATCCGGACGGGCGCAGAGGTGGTCGACATCCATCCGGGCAGCGACCAGGTGATCCTCGAGACGGCAGACGGCACGGTTGCGGCCCGGCACGCCGTCACGTGTGCAGGGCTCTACGCGGACCGGCTCGCAAAGCTGAGCGGGGAGGATCCGGGAATGCTGATTGTGCCCTTCCGGGGCGAGTACTTCGAGCTGAAGCCGCACGCCCGGCACCTGTGCCGCACGCTCATCTATCCAGTGCCCGACCCCGCGTTCCCCTTCCTGGGCGTCCACTTCACGAGCGTCATCGGCGGTGGGGTCGAATGCGGGCCGAACGCCGTGCTGGCCTTCGCTCGCGAGGGGTACCGCTTCGGGACGATCAACCTGAGGGATCTGGCCGGTACGCTGGCGTACCCCGGCTTTCGACGGCTCGCCCTGAAGCACTGGCGTAAGGAGCTCTATGAGATCCGACGGTCACTCAGCAAGCGGGCATTCCTGAAAACGCTCCAACGACTCATCCCCGAGGTCGAGATGGAAGATTTGGAAGACTCACCCTCCGGTGTTCGCGCGCAGGCCGTGCTGCCGAACGGGGACCTTGCGGACGATTTCGTCATCAAGCTGTCGCACCGCGTCCTCCACGTTTGCAACGCACCGTCACCCGCTGCCACATCCTGCCTCAAGATTGGTGAGGAAATCGTACATCGGCTCTCAAGAACACCTGAAGCAGTATGAAACCAATATCGGCAGAAGTTTTCGATCTCGAACGACTGCACGAGTTCTGTCGCCGCGTTTTCCTGCATTTCGATGTCCCGGAGTTCGACGCGAAGCAGGCTGCGGACGTCCTGAACGCGGCCGACCGCCGGGGGATCGATTCGCACGGCGTCGCCCGCCTGAAGACGTATTACGATCTGCTCTCCGATGGGCGCATCAACCCGCGTGCGAACGTGCAGGTCGTGCGGCACACGCTCAGCACGGCCACCGTCGATGGGGACAACGGCTTGGGGCTCGTCGTGGGACCGAAGGCGAACCGCATCGCTATGGCCAAGGCCGATCAGTCCGGCTCCGGATGGGTATCGGTACGCAACACCAACCACTTCGGCATCGCCGGATACTACGTACTCGAGGCGCTCCGTGAGGACCTCATCGGAATGGCAATGACGAACACGACGAAGATCGTCGCGCCGCTGTGGGGCCGTGAGAAAATGCTCGGCACGAATCCCATCGCCATCGCCTTTCCCGGACTCGAAGAGCCGCCGATCGTCATCGATATGGCTACGAGCACGGTAGCCTTCGGGAAAGTGGAAATCGCCAAACGCACGGGTGATTCGATGCCGACGGGATGGGCGATCGACGCCTCCGGCCGCGACACGAACGATCCCAATGAGATGCTCGGTGGCGGGGCGCTGCTGCCGCTCGGCTCCGTGCGTGAGCTCGGCGGCCACAAGGGGTACTGTCTCGCCACGATGGTGGACGTATTGAGTTGTGTGCTGAGCGGCGCCAACTGGGGCCCGTTTGCGCCGCCGTTCGCCCTCGGTCAAGCGCTTCCGGAACGGAGCGTCGGCAAGGGTATCGGCCACTTCTTCGGGGCGTTCAAGATCTCGGGATTCATCGACCCGGAGGAGTTCAAGCGGCAGATCGACAACTGGATTCGCACCTTCCGCAAGACCGAGCCGGCGCCGGGCACCGACGGCCCGCTGATTCCTGGCGATCCGGAGCGCGAAGCCGAAGCCGTGCGTGTGAGGGA
>CAZQAS010000004.1:0-6219 GCA_964591285.1 uncultured Rhodothermales bacterium | reverse complement strand
CTCTCGAACCGTGATTTCGGGCACGACGTCGTTCTTGTCGGGCGGAGGCCCGTCCGGATCCGTCGGGATCCCGCAGAATTCCTGATAGTCGATCAACTCCGTCTGTGTCGGATTTTCGCCGCAGACCGGGCATTCGGGGTTCTTGCGAATCGTCAAGGTCCGGAACCGCATGTCGAGCGCGTCGATCATGAGCAGACGTCCGATGAGCGGCTCACCGAGGCCCGTGAGCACCTTGATGACTTCCGTCGCCTGCAGTGTGCCTACCAGCCCCGGAAGCACGCCGAGCACGCCCCCTTCGGCGCACGATGGAACGAGGCCCGGAGGCGGCGGCTCTTCGTAGACGCACCGGTAGCAAGGCCCCTCTTCCGTGCCGAAGACCGACACCTGTCCATCAAACTGAAAAATTGAGGCGTAGACGTTCGGAATGCCGAGCAGCACGCAGGCGTCGTTGACCAGGTAGCGCGTCGGGAAGTTGTCGGTGCCGTCGGCGACCACGTCGTAGTCTTTCAAAATCTCGAGCGCGTTGTCACTGGTGAGCGCGGCCTCGTGCGTGACGACCTCCACGTGCGGATTGATGTCGTTCACCTTCTCGCGCGCGGAATCGAGCTTCTTTCGCCCCACGTCGGAGGTGCCGTGGATGACCTGCCGCTGCAGATTGGTCTCGTCGACGACGTCGAAATCCACAATCCCCATCTTTCCGATGCCGGCGGCAGCCAGATAAAGTGCCAGCGGCGATCCGAGCCCTCCGGCGCCAACCAGTAGCACGGACGACGCCTTCAGTTTCTTCTGCCCGGACATCCCAAACGACGGCAGCGTCAGGTGACGGCTGTATCGCTGGATCTCCTGGGAGCTAAGCTCCGCTTCCTCGGCCGCCCGCGCCACGCGCGCCGGGCCACGCGCCGTTTCGACGACCTCCACGCCGCCGGCGATCGAAGGGACGATCGACACCTCGTCGCCGTCGCTTAGCGTCGTGCGCTCCTTCTCGAGGTAGCGGATGTCGTCGTCGTTCCGATAGACGTTTACAAATTGGCGCAACTCCTCTTCCTCATTATAGAGGTGCTGCTTCAAGTCGGGATACTTCTCGATCAGGCCGTGGAGCGCATCGCCGACCGTCGATCCATCGACGTCCACGACGGTCTGGTTGTCCGCATAGATTCGGAGAGGGGTAGGGATGAAAATCTTTGCCATTATCGAAGCGATATAGGTGGTTGCGTGCTCATCAATCATTGAACGCCTCCGGCAGGACCGTTGATCTGCTCGGGCAGAAAGCGGGATCGATCAGGGGAGAGCGTCCAGGCGGTTAGATCCGCTGCCTGCCCATCCCGCACGGACACGATTACATAGGTATATCCGGGAAACGTGGCCTGCTCGAGGTCCGTGCTCGACGGTTCGGCGGGATGGTCCGGATGCGAGTGATAGATCCCGACGACGTCGAGGCCCGCGCCGCGTGCTTCGCGGTCGATCTTGCGGTAGTCCTCCGGGTCGATCACGTACCGGTCGACGCGCCGGTTCTCGTTCCGGTTCTCGACGGGTCGGGCGGCCACCACGTCATTCTGCCCGTCGACCGGCCGTCCGAGGAGCAGACCGCAGCACTCTTCGGGATACGTCTCCCGGGCGTGCCGCCTCACCGCATCGAGTACGTCACTACTAGCTTTCATGCGTCATCCCCTGCCATCACGAAGCCCATCAAACCAGAAGGCATCGCTCAAGTACCGCGTGCCGGTATCACAGAACACCGTCACGACGACGCCCTCCGAGAGTCGCTCGGCCACGCGCAGCGCCGCCGCGACGTTGGCGCCGCTCGACACGCCGACCAGCGTGCCCTCTTCACGGGCGAGTCGACGGGTCATCTCATGGGCCTCCTCGGTGGATACGCGCAGCTCCTGGTCGACGAGCGACGGGTCGTAGATCCCCGGCACGATTGCGCTCTCCATGTGCTTGAGCCCTTCGATGGCGTGAAGCGGAGAGTCGGGCTCGACGGCCACCGTGCGAACCTGATCGTCGAAGTCTTTCAACCGTCGACTGACGCCGGTAAAGGTGCCCGTCGTGCCGAGTGCGGCGACGAAATGCGTGATGCGGCCGTCGGTCTGCTCGAGGATCTCCAGCCCCGTCCCTTCGAAGTGGGCGCGCCAGTTCGCGTCGTTGTTGTACTGGTCCGGATAGAAATATCGCTCGGGTTCCCGGCTGACGAGCTGCCGCACGTGCATCTGCGCCCCGTCGGTTCCCTCGAGTGGATCGGTGAGGATGAGCTCCGCGCCGTGGGCCCGGAGAATCTGCTGCCGCTCCTCCGACGCGTTCGCCGGCATGGCGAGTGTGACGGGGATGCCGAGCGCAGCGCCCATCGCCGCGTAGGCAATTCCAGTGTTGCCGCTCGTAGCGTCGATGATCGAGACCCCCTCGTGCAGTCGTCCGGAGCGCAGGCCGTCCAGAAGCATCCCGGCGGCGGCGCGATCCTTGACCGAACCGGTAGGATTCAGGTGCTCGGCCTTCGCATAGAGCCGAACCGTCGTCGGAAGGTGCCGCGCAACTCGGTGCAGCCGCAGGAGGGGCGTGCTGCCGACCCGACGAATAAGATCCGGGATCTCCGCCGTTGCGGTGGCGGTAACGGTGTCTTCGAAATCTATCTTCATATCACAAAAAAGCCCCTCTCGGAAGATTCCGGAGGGGCGATGGTGTGCGTTGTCGTTCGTGTCAGTCGGCTTGCCGGTGCTTCGGCAGCCGCCGCCAGTGCGTGCGCCTATCGTCCCTGCCGTCTACGCGACAGCAGCAGCAACAACAACACGTATGGAGGCGACGAGACACGACTCTGGGGTCTGATTCAATGCTTGTTCGCTCAAATAACCCGTGCTGCCGCCAAAAGTTCTTCGCCTCAGAGGGGCGCATCGTCGTCGGTGAAGATCGATCCGAAACGAGGACGGATTCGAGCTAAAGGTTACCAACAACTTGTACACAACCTTTGCGATTATATAGGCGCCTCGACATTTTGGCGGCGATCCCCCTCCCCTGGTTCGATCATCCCTAAACGTCCCCAACTGTGGAGTTATCGCGGCGGCTATCCGTCGGCGAGATCGCAGAGCAGCTGCTCCGCGACGGCCTGATTGATGCTTGTGAATTGCGAAAGGAGCACGTCATCCTGCTTCAGGATGGCAGACGGCGTACGCTCTCCTACCGCGATGCGCGGGCGTTCATGTTGGGCATCGTGCGCGGCCGATCGTGGACGCCGCTCGTTGCGGCCGATCCCCGCAGGCTCCGTGCGGTGCTCGACGACCTCGCGGACACAGCCCAGAGCCTGGATCTCATCCGGCGAGTTGAGAACATTGGCGCAGGCCAGGTCCGCATCACGTTATCGGCTTGTCAGGCGGAGCTGCCGGAAGAGGAAGCGGTCGCTTTTCTGGCCGACTGTATCCTGCATCGATTCAAGTCGATGGAGGACGATGCCCGTCCCTCTGATCATGATGCGGCGTGGCCGGCGGATGCACGGACGGAGCCCGCGCTCGCGGACAACTGACGGCCTCATGCGAGGAACGCGCGCGTGATGAGTCCGGCCACGATGGCCCAGAGGAAGCTGATCAGGGTCCCGATGATGATGTACTCGGCTTCCATGCGATTGCTGCGTTCGCGCAGTTCGCCAAAGCGAAAGATGGACTTGGCCGCGATGAGGAATCCGATCGCGGCGAACTGATTGATGAGCACGAATACGAAGATGAGCGCCCGCTCCAGCTGGCCGATCGTTCGACCACCGTTGCGCAGGCCGCGCACGCGCTGCTGTGGCGTGTTTTCCAGTTCAATCTGCTCAAGAAACGGCACCACCGCGAAGTCGACGAAGAAGGCGCCCATCCGGACGGCTGCGACGAATCCGGCCGTAAGGATCAGGGCGGTAAGATAGGTACTGCCAAATGCGTCGATCCAGAGCGGCTGCGGCGGATCGAGGGTCGTCGCGTAGAGGGCGGCGATGGCGCCCACGACCGCGACGTGGGCAGCCTGATCGAGGATGAAGGCGGGAAGACTTCCGCTCGAGGCGCGCGTCTTGACGAAGTCGATCCCCGAATGGGCGCAGAAGATCGCCAGGGGGACCGGCCACACCTCCGGTCTGCCGACCAACACGTAGGCGAGCAGAGCGTGGATGAGGCCGTGCTTTAGGAGGATCGCCGTCCGATGCTTCTCGGCCACATCGCGCCGCGTTTGCAGGACGAAATCTCCCAGTACGTGCGCGGCGAGGAGAGCTGCGAACATATCGTCGTTTCTTCGAAAGGTAGCGTTTTAACTTGTACTGACGAAAAACAAGTCTTTTAACTTGTCTTGGATCCACCAGCCACATCTTCAAAGAACGAAACGGCCGTGTCAACGGCATGCCACCCCGACCGTGCCAGGTGCTGCGCCACAGCCTGCTGGGTGATGGGCCGATCGATCCAGCCGGCGGCGATGTCTTCCTGCGTTCGGCCGAGGAGAGCTTGCGAAACCGCATAGGCCTGCCTGGCGGTCCAGTTGCTCGCCGGGTAGTCCACGAGCCGTGCGCAGGCATCCAGGCACCGCGCGTGCGGTCCGTCGCCCGAGAACGCGAGGCGAAAATTGCGGCCGAGATCTTCGTAGGCCCACCCGGAGCGCCGGAATGCTTCTCCGTCGCCAGTGGAGACGCCTTTCTCCGGGAGGAAGTCGACGCCGCCGACGCCAATGCCGACCCGAGTATCGATCTTGACGTCTTCAAAGCGCGAGCGCAGCCGGGCGCGGAAAAAGAGCGCCACACGAAGCGCGAGCCGCGGCTCGACGACGAGCAGTTGCCAGCTGTCACCGCGAAAGACGTCGACCTCGTAGGGGATCGTGCCGTGGAAATGCCTGCGGAGCTCGCTATCCGTCTCGCCGATGCCGTCGTGGAGCTGCCGTCTCCCATCACCTGTAAGCTGAGTGGATTGCACGATATCGCCCGTGAGGACCGCGACGGAGCGATCTAGCAGAGTGGAGATAGAATTGCTTGGCATCGGACCGACCGAGGAGAAAGCGCATACACTTGTTCAGGAAATATACAAGCTTTAAAACTTGTGTACCAGTTGGATCTTCCATCGCGCGCCGCGGTCCGGCCGGGAAACCGTCTTGCTCGGCCTCGGTATTTTGAACTCACGCCGCACGTTCGCTGATGGAATGAAGATGAGACGATCCAAGCTGAAGCCGTTGGCGGCGGGCCTTTTGGCGACCGTACTGGCCACGCTCCTGGCCGGCTGCGACCGTGCCGGAGACGATCCGGCCGATCCCGTCGTAGTCACCTTGCTCGTCGCCTACTCGCCAAGCGTCGCCGAAGCCGCGACGGATGTGGAGGCGTTCGTCGAGGGCGCGCTTCACGAGACCAACGTCGCCTACGCCAACAGCAAGGTCGATATTCGGCTGGAGCTGGCGCATCTCATGCCGGTCGACTACAAAGCCACCGAGCGGCTGCAAGATCTGGAGCGCCTCATCCGTACGGACGACGGATACCTTGACGAGGTCCACGCAATGCGAGACGAGCACGAGGCCGACGTTGGCGCGCTGCTTCTCGATCAGCGTGCCTCGACGATCAACGGCGCCATCTTGGCCGACGAAGCGACCGCTTTCGTCGTCGTCTTCTGGGAATCGCTCGGCGCGCCCTCGTACGCCCTCGCCCACGAGGTGGGACATCTGCAGGGCGCCCGTCATTCACCGGAGAGCGATCCGCGAATCGAGCCGTTTCCCTATGGACACGGGTTTCGAAACGACTCCGTCAAGACGATCATGTCGACGGGCCGGCTCGAGGTGCTCCCGTATTTTTCGGGACCGGATTTGACGCACGAAGGCGTGGTCCTCGGCGACTCTTCGCAGCGAAACGTCGCCCGGATGCTGCGAGAAACGGCCGTTTACGTCGCCAATTTTCGAGGGCCGCAGAGGGAGACCGACTTCGTCCCGCCGGGCACGTGGCCTACGATCGACCTGGAAGAGTGAGCGGGGCCGAACGTGGAAAAGCTCTGAACAAGTTGTGAAAAAGTACCCGCCTTTATTTCCGTCCGCGCGTGTACTATGGGGGTGCACTTCAACGCCAAAGGTGGACAGTGCACGGGGTAAAATAAAGCTCGACCCAGGGTGGAGGGTCGAGCTTTACCTTTTTAGGCGAATTTTCCGCTTTCCTGATGTGCTCGATTTGCTCCTGCCGCCCGCGAAAATGTGCCCGGGACTGGATTCGAACCAGCACGCCCTTGCGAGCGCTGCCCCCTCAAG
>CAZQAS010000003.1:43104-50963 GCA_964591285.1 uncultured Rhodothermales bacterium | reverse complement strand
GGAGGAACGGATTTCTGCCACCGAGTTAATGGACGCACTAGATGCCGACTTCAATGGTTTTGCACGGGTACAAAATCTACTTCGAAAGGCACCCAAGTACGGAAACGACGACGAGACGGCGGACGACATGCTCGTGCGGGTGCATGAGCACGTCTGCAGCAAGACGCGGGAGGCGGCCGCCGAAGTCGGATTGGACTCCTACCTGGTCGTCATCATCAACAACAGCGCGAACACGCTGATGGGCCGGCAGACGGCTGCCTCAGCGGATGGGCGGAACGCCGGATCGCCGATGAACAACGGTAATAATCCTTCGAGCGGCAGCGACCGGAATGGTGTCACGGCTTTCTTGAATTCGATCGTGAAGCCGACGACGCACAGCCACGCGGGAGCGGTCCAGAACATGAAGTTCAGCCCCAAACTCTTCGCCAGGCACCCCGACGCGCTTAAGGCGCTGCTCGACACGTACTTTGCGAACGGCGGTGCTCAAGCAATGATCACCGTGGTCAATCGCGACGACCTCAAACGTGCCATCGAGAATCCGGAAGCGTATGAACACCTGTTCGTCCGAGCGGGCGGATTTAGTGCTCGATTCGTCGACCTTCCGCGTGACGTGCAATACGAGATTCTAGATCGAGCCCTCTACTGACCATGGTGCGTGAAGTCGACAAGAAACTGCTGGAGACGCGAGGCATCGTATTCGACCTGCAGCGTTTCGCTCTCACGGATGGACCGGGCATCCGAACGACCGTCTTTCTGAAGGGATGCCCCCTGTCTTGCCTGTGGTGCCACAATCCCGAGTCGCAGGGGTTTCGTTTGCAGTTGTCGTACGACGCGGACCGATGCACGCAGTGCCTGGAGTGCGCAGATGTATGTCCGACCGCCGCCCTGACGGTCCGCGATGGGCGGCTCCACGTCGAGCATGATCTATGCAATGGATGCGGTGCCTGTGTGACGGCATGTCCGAAAGGCGCGCTGTCGATTATCGGGCGAGAGTCGTATGCGGGCGAGATCATCGACGAGGTTGAACGCGACCGAGCGTATTTCGAGCGCTCTGGCGGCGGTCTTACACTCTCCGGCGGCGAGCCGCTGGCGCAGCCCGATTTCGCACTCGCCTTGCTCCGTATTGCAAAGGACCGTGACCTCCAGACGTGCCTCGATACGAGCGGTGCCGTACATCCACGCCGGCTGGGGAAGGTTCTCCCCTACGTCGACGTGTTTCTGTTCGATTATAAGTCGACCGATCCGCAGGTGCACAAGGATCTGACGGGTGTATCGAATGAACTCATTCTAGAGAATCTCGAATACCTCTATTCGAAAGACGCACACATCGTGCTTCGCTGTCCGCTGATTCCGAGCATTAACGATTCGAGACGCCATCTGGCGGCAATCGCCGAGCTATCCCACAGATTTCCTCGCCTTCAGGGAATCGAAATCATGGCATATCACAACATGGGGCACGCAAAAGCACGCCGCATTGGCTTTGAAGACCCGCTAGCTGCCCTATCGTCGGCGGACGAGCCAATCAAGACTCGGTGGCTGAACACATTGCACGAGATGGGATGCCGTCAAGCCGTCCTAGGATGAAAGCCGCGGCATCGCCTCGTTCTCTCCAGTGAGAATCAGTCGTCAGACGGGTCCAATATGTCGTCGATGCGTACGATGACGTCCTCCGTATGCATTGCGTAGCGCGGTCGTTTGATTGCTCGGCGGCAACGTCGCTGTGTGGCCAAAGGCTTACAATACAGTCCACTCCTTTGATGCGGTCGTCAGTACTTCGGCACCGTTCTCGCGCAGCACGACGAGATCTTCGATGCGTACGCCAAACCGATCCGGGAGATAAATCCCGGGCTCTATAGAGACGACGACGTCGCGAGGCAGCGGATACTCGACCGAATAGGAGACGCGAGGCCATTCGTGCGTCTGCAGACCGACCCCGTGGCCAAGTCCGTGGCTGAAGGCGTCGCCGAAGCCGCTCTGCTCGATGACGCTTCGCGCGAGCCCGTCCAATGTGTTCGACGCCATTCCCGACCGTGCCTGTTCGATGGCTTTCATCTGAGCCTCGAGCACGATGTCGTAGATATGCCGGGCTTCGGAATCGACGTTCCCCATCGCCACCGTTCGCGTCATGTCTGAAGCATAGCCGTCGACTACGCAGCCGAAATCCAGCAGCAGAACGTCGCCACGCTGTACCTGGCGATCTGATGGCCGGGCATGCGGAAGTGCGCTGTTTGGACCTGAGGCAACAATCGGCTCAAAGGACATCCGCTCCGCCCCACGCTTCAAGTGCTCGTAAACGATCTCGGCCGCTATCTGCTTCTCGGTGAGTCCGGGCCCGAGCCAGTCCAGCAGCCGCTCGAACACGGCATCGGTAATCTCCTGGGCGGCTCGAATGCGTCGCACTTCTTCGGGGTCCTTGGAAGCAACGATGCGCGTCAAGAGATCCCTCTTACCGGACCAGTCGACATCGGGGAACGCGTCCTCGACCTTGCCGAGGGTGCTGACGGTGACGTCGTCGCTTTCGAAGACGACGCGGCGGCACCCTCGAAGCAGGTCTTTGTCGGCGGCGTGGTCGATGAGATCGGGCCCGGAAATGTGAACTTCAGCCCCTCGTACTTCCGCTCGTGCCTGCGTAGCATAGCGACCGTCGGAAACGAAATGCGCGGTGTCGTCTCGACTGATCAGAATCCCATTCGAGCCCGAGAATCCGCATGCCCATCGGATGTGGGGCAGTGAGGTTATCCAGAGGGCGTCGGCCCCCAGCTCGGCACGGAGCCTCTGGAGTATGGCGTTACGAGCCTCAGGCAAACTCGAGCCGCGTTCGTTCCTTCAGAAGTATCCACAGCGAATAGGCGCCAAGAGCGGTGCCGAACGGAAAGCTAAAGAGGTCGATGATGCAAATGACGATGAGCAGCATTCGGGCCCATGAGGCGCGACGGATAATCCCGACGCCGGCAACCATCGACGGAAGGCCGATAGCCGCCAGCAGGAGCGCCGCGGTTAGACTTCCGCCGGCGCCCGCCACCCAGGAAGCGAGCGACGGAAGCACGATGGCGCCGACCGTTACGGCAAGCATGATGACTGCCGCGATTAGCAGAAGTAGGGCGCCGTAGCCGACATGGAGGTAGCCGACCAGATCGATGCGTCGCGTGAGATTCATGGCGCAAGCAAATTCCGTGGGCAGTTGGCCTGCTCTACGAGCCCACCGCATCGAAGATGCATCAGCTGCGAGTGCTGTAATTTGGCGCCTCCTTCGTGATGAACACGTCGTGCGGATGGCTCTCCCGACGGCCCGCGCCGGTGACGCGTACAAACTGCGCCTTATCCTGTAGATCGCGAAGGGACGGCGCGCCGCAGTACCCAAGCGCCGCGCGGAGTCCACCAATCATCTGGTAGACTACCTCACCGAGGTGTCCGCTGTATGGAACGCGCCCTTCGATACCCTCGGGTACAAGTTTCTTGATGTCGTCCTCCGCATCCTGGAAGTATCGATCCTTCGAGCCGGCTTCCATGGCGCCGACCGACCCCATCCCGCGATAGCTTTTATACTTTCGACCCTCGAAGAGGACGGTCTCACCGGGGCTCTCCTCCACCCTCGCGAATAGGCCTCCGATCATCACACTGTCGGCGCCCGCTGCGATCGCTTTCGGTACGTCGCCGGTCTGCTTGATGCCTCCGTCGGCAATCGCCATCACGCCGTGGGCGCGTGCGACGGCTGCGCACTCCATGATGGCCGTGAGCTGCGGCACGCCGACGCCGGCTACGACGCGCGTCGTACAGATCGAGCCCGGCCCAATGCCAATCTTGATCGTATCCGCTCCAGCCCGGATGAGGTCCTCCGCCGCCTCGGCCGTTGCCACGTTCCCCGCGACCACGTCGACTTTGTCCGTGAAGTCCTTCACGGCCTCGATCGTGCGCAGAACGCCGTCGGAATGACCGTGAGCCGTATCGATGACCACGAAGTCCACACCGGCCTCCACCACCGCCGAGACGCGTTCCAGCACGTCGACGGTGACGCCCACGGCGGCGCCCACGCGAAGCCGGCCGTGTTCGTCCTTGCAGGCGATGGGATACTTGCGCTTCTTCTCGAGATCCTTGAACGTGATCAGTCCCTTCAAAAAGTGATTCTCGTCGACGACGGGAAGCTTTTCGATCTTATGCTCCTGGAGCATGGCCTCCGCCTGCTCAAGCGTCGTTCCGACCGGCGCCGTGATGAGATTCTCGCGCGTCATCATATCATTCAGACGCTTGCGACCTTCGTGCGTGAAGCGCAGATCGCGGTTGGTCACGATACCTACGAGGCGGTTGTCCTCATCGACCACCGGTATCCCACCGATGTGATACCGTGCCATCATCGAGCGGGCATCGGCCACCGTATCGTCGGGATTCAGCGTGATGGGATCGAGGATCATGCCGCTTTCCGACCGTTTCACGCGTCGAACTTCGGCAGCCTGGCGCTCGATGGTCATATTCTTATGTAGCACGCCGACGCCGCCCTCTCGTGCTATCGCGATGGCCATATCGGCTTCGGTCACGGTATCCATCGCGGCAGATACGAGTGGGATGTTGAGCTCAATCCGAGGAGTGAGCCACGTCTTCGTCGACACATCACGCGGCATGATCGACGAGCGCTGCGGTACCAGCAGGACGTCGTCGTACGTCAGGCCTTCCGTGCGGACGCGTTCAACTACCTTGTCGTTGTCGATAATCATTGTTGCCTTAACTGATATTCCATCTGTCGTCTCAAAAACGGCCCTATACAAGAACCGCCGCGGCACTCACCACGGCGGACCGTCTCATTTCAGTTTCACCTGTCGACGCAGGCGCTGAACCTCATGCGGCTGCAGTCGCCGCCATTTGCCGCGTCGCACCCCGGCCGCGGTCAGGCCGGCATAGTTTACGCGTTCGAGCTGCTCCACGTAATGGCCGAGCCGTTCGAACATACGACGGATCTGTCGATTTCGGCCCTCGTGGATACGGAGTCCCACTTCATGGCGATCCGGCAGCGCTACATACGCCGCCTCGTCCGCCGATGCCGGTCCGTCCTCCAGCTCGATGCCGCTTTTCAGCAGATCGATCTCGTGCGGTTTGACCGGCTCCTTTGTTCTCACCCGGTAGAGCTTGTCGACTTCGTAGCTGGGATGCATCAGTCGATGTGCAAGTTCGCCGTCGTTTGTGAGAAGCAAGACCCCGACGGTGTCTCGATCCAGACGGCCTACGGGGAAGAGACTACCTTTCTCGTGCTCAGGGAGTCGAACCAAATCCATCACGGTTCGGCGATCTCTGGGATCGTCCGTGGTGGTGATCGTGTCCGACGGCTTGTTTACGATCAGGTATTCGTGACGCTGAGGAGATATCGTGCGGCCGTTGACCTCGACCGTATCGTCGTCGCTCACGTAGGTCGAAAATTCGGTCACGATTGCGCCATTTACCCTGACCTGACCGGACTCGATGAGCCCGTCGGCATCGCGCCTCGAGCACACGCCGGCCCGCGCGATGTAGCGGTTGAGCCTCATTCCCTTTCGGCCGGAGGAGGACTGGCTATTTCCGCGCGCTCGATCCTTCGGCCGGCCGCCTTCTCCGCGGTCGGATCGTCGGCCTCTTTGCGTTGAATTCCTCGACATTGCGACGATGAAAGGAAAGAACATGCACGCATTTCCGCCGCTCGCGGAGCGCACCAAATTGATTGGGTGGATGAACGAACGAGGGGGCCCGGTGTTCTCGCGGGGTCACCTTTTGTTGCGCTCGCGCGACCGACTCCTCGTACTCCTCGATTCCATCTCCCTTTTTCTGCGACTGTACAGTGCCACGACGATGACGAGTACGGCCACCGGAAGAAATACGTCGCTTCCTAAGTGGGCATCCTGATCGCCGATAATCACATACTCATAGAGGCCAAGCCCAAAGGCCAAAATCGCAAGTGCGGCAGCGCCTAGATAAATGACCTTGAGATAGCGTGGCATAGCCTGCGTGGTCCGTATTCAGTCTTCCTCGTCGTCCGCCGGCTCCGCATCGTCTGAACGCGGCTCGTCCGGTACATGAGCCGACTGCTCTTGCTCTAGCTGGAGAAGCTGCGCCCGTTCTCTATTGAAGGCTGGATCGTTGAGAATTTCTTCTATTTCTCGAAGATCCGGCAGTTCGTCGACATTCTTTAGTCCAAACTGCTCCAGAAAGAGCCTCGTCGTGCCGTAGAGCAACGGCCGTCCCAGCGAATCGCTCCGGCCGACCACGTCCACCATCCCCTTCTCAAGCAGTTTGTTGATGGTGTAACCGGAATCGACGCCGCGGACGAAATCGATTTCCGGCTTCGTCACCGGCTGCCGATAGGCGACGATCGAAAGCGTTTCCATGAGCGAGCGAGAGATGCGCTGCTCCTGCTCTTTATTGAAGTACGACTTCAGGAAGGGCGAGACGGACTTCTCCGTGGCCATCCGAAATCCGCCGCCCCACGCCTCAATCCGAAAGACCCGGTCGCTCTGCTCATAGAGCTCGTTGAGACGGTCAACGGCTTCTTCGACCTGCTTTTCGGAAGGACGGTCTTCGCCGGTGACTTCGGCATAGACGTCGGCGACGTCTCCAGCCGCTACAGGACTGTCCGCGGCAAAGACCAGCGATTCGACGGCCCTCTGCAGGCCGCGCTCGATGAGTTCGTGAATCGAAGCCACTTTATTGAATGCCGGTTGCAAGTTGCAGGCTACTAGTTAGGGGATTCGTCCGAGACGCCGCCGCCGACGATGCCGCCGTCTGCCTTCGCTTCTTCGTCCTCCGCAGGCGGCTCACGCTCCTCAAGATAGAAATCGACCGGCTCCTCATCCGGCAGTAGCAACCAGACGCGCTGTTGCCGTGCGAGCTCAAGCACGGCAAGGAAGGTCGTGATGATGAAGGCCTTTGAGCGTCTTCCTACGGCCGCAGAAAACGACACCTTCTTTTGCTCCTCTAAAATGGCGAGGATGAACGCCTGCTGCTCCTCGACGTGATACTCCTCGCGAGCCACCGCGTGCTCCGGCTCCTCGGGAGCTTCCGTGAGGATGCGCTTCAGCGCACTGATGAGATCGAATACGGATACGTCATACGATACTTCCGCTCGATCCTCCCAGTGCTCTCGCTCACTCGATGCCCGGCCTCGCGTAAAGCGTTCGGAGCGGTCCTCATGCAGGTCGGAAAGGTTCGCGGAGGCCTCCTTGTATCGGACGTATTCGAGCAGGCGCTCGACGAGCTCCTTGCGAGGATCGATCGGCTCCCCCTCTTCATCCAACTCTTGCTTGGGAAGCAGCATTCGCGCCTTGATATTGATCAGCAAGGCCGCCATGTAGAGAAAGTCGCCGACGCTATCAAGGTCAATCTTCTCGAGAACGCGCACGTATTCGAGGTATTCGTCAGCGATCTTCGCGATCGGGATATTGAAGACGTCGAGCTCGTCCCTCCTGATGAAGAAGAGCAAGAGGTCGAGCGGACCCTCAAAATCCTGGAGACTTATCCGATACATGCGGTCGTGGAGGCGACGAGCGAAAGGGCTATGCGGTCATGACCTGGCATTTCGGTGTGAATCCGGCTGAGAGATCTCGACAGTCATCGAATGGGTGGCCGCGCAGCCGTCCCGGCGCGTGCGGACCATGCCGACTCAGCCTCGGTGCCGGAACCACTCGACCGTCCGTGCAAGGCCGTCGCGAAGCGAGACGGACGGCTCCCAACCGAGCTCCCGGCTGGAGAGGCTGTAATCCAGGACGCTGCGGCGCTGTTCACCAGGACGTCCCTCCTCGTGCACCTCTTCGACGGTCTCATCGATCAAGTCGCGGATCGCCCTGAACAGCTCGTTCACGCTGGTCTCGACCGAGGTTCCCACGTTGAACGTCCCCGATTCG
>CAZQAS010000003.1:40015-43094 GCA_964591285.1 uncultured Rhodothermales bacterium | reverse complement strand
TCGCCATGCTCCAGCGCGCGGAGGTTGGCGCGAACGACGTCGCCGACGTAGACGTAGTCGCGCGTCTGTCGGCCATCGCCGTAGATCACGGGTTGCTCTCTGTCTAGCATTCGCTGCGTGAAGATAGCTACGACACCTGCCTCTCCGTGGGGATTCTGACGCGGCCCGTAGACGTTTGCATATCGAAGCGCAACGTAGGGGACGTCGTGCTCCTGCTCGTAGTAGTACAGATACCGCTCCGTACACAATTTCGTGACGCCGTACGGCGAAAGGGGCCGAAGAGCATGATTCTCATCCTGCGGCACGGTATCCGGCTCTCCGTAGATGGCCCCGCCGGTCGAGGCGAAGATAACCTTCTGCAATCCACTCCTGCGCCCGGCCTCCATCAAGTTAAGGAAACCGAGCACGTTTACGTCGGCATCGAACCCGGGATCGGCAACGGACCTCCGCACGTCCATCTGTGCGGCGTGATGCACGAGGACTTCGTACTGCTCCGCCTCCAAGAGCCGGGCCGCTTCTTTAGAGCGAATGTCCATCTCGTGAAAGGAAGCGCGGTCGGGGACATTCGCCTCTTTTCCGCTGGAGAGGTCGTCGAGAACGTGGACGTCGTGGCCTTCCTCGACGAAGGCATCGGCGACGTGCGATCCGATAAAACCGGCTCCACCGGTAACCAGAATTTTCATGGGCATTAAGTCGCCGGCAGGAGAACGACGGTAGAAAATGACTTCGGATCCAGTATATCGGCAGCCACGCGCTGAACGTCTGCCGCCTCGACACCGTCGACGTCGGCATTGATTTCATCCAACGAAATATAGCGCTCGAAGAAGAGCTCTTGACGTCCGATCCGCATCATTCGATTGCTCATGCTTTCAAGCCCGAGCATAATGGATCCGCGAACCTGATTCTTGGCCTGGTTGAGCATGCGGGCACTCACGGGCGTCTCGACGAGCTTCTGGAACTCGCGGAAGATCAGCCTCTTTGCTCGCTCCACATTCTCGGCATCCGTTCCGATGTACACACCGAAGTCGCCCGTATCGGAGTGCATGTTCAGAAAGGAGTATATGGTGTAGCAGAAGCCATACCGTTCCCGGATGTTCTGATTGAGGCGGCTGGACATCCCCCCTCCCAAGATTGTATTCATCACGGTGAGGGCCACGCGGTCGCGATGGTGTATGTCCATTCCACGCGTCCCGGTGACCACGTGCGCCTGCTGAATCGGGCGGTCCTCGGTCACCTCTTGCGGCGCGTAGCCGTTCACGGGCGTGCGATGCTGATCGTCGACCCGCCGACGCGTCGAGGAGAAGGCGGCCTCCGCGTAACGGACGACCTGGCCGTGATCTATGTTGCCGGCCACGGAAAGGACGATCCGGTCGGGCGTGTACGTCCGCTTAATGTAATCGACGAGCTGATCGCGGCTGAAGGACGTCACAGTATGCGGAAATCCGATTATCGGCCGACCGAGTTCGTGATCACGGTAGACAACGGATTCGAATCGGTCGAATACAAGGTCCTCGGGATTGTCCTCGTACATCTTCATCTCCTCGAGGACGACGTCTTTTTCCTTCTCTAGCTCCTTTGCCGGAAATTGTGGTGAAACGACGAGGTCGCATATCGTATCGATGGCACGTTCAAGGTGTTCGTCGAGGGCCCGCGCGTAGTAGCAAGTATATTCCTTGCTCGTAAACGCGTTGATATACCCCCCTACGGCCTCCATTCGCTGAGCGATATGGTGCATCCGCCGCTTCTCGGTGCCCTTAAACACCATGTGCTCGATGAAGTGGCTGATGCCGCATTCGCTCTCCGCTTCATCGCGGCTGCCGGTGTTAATCCACACGCCGACGGATATCGAACGCACCGACGGGATCGACTCGCTGACAACGCGCACTCCGTTGTCGAGCGTAGTCTTCCTGAAAAGCGGATATTCCGCAGCCATCATGCACCACTTGAAAGAGAACGCGCGAGAGCGAGTTGGTGCCGGCGCTTAGCGCCGGCCTCCTCCGCGACCACGACCTCCGCGTCCGTCTCCACCGCGCCCGCGTCCGCCCTGCCCACCGCCTTGGCGGCTCTCGCCGCGATCGTCGCTCTGGCCGTTTTCCTGTGGCGGAAGAAACGGCTTACGGCTCAGTCGAAGCTTGCCGTCATCGCGGACCTGAATCAGCTCGACCTTCACCTTGTCGCCGACCTGGAGGTAATCCTCTACCTTCTCGACGTAACCGTGATCGAGTTCCGAGATGTGGAGAAGTCCTTCCTTGCCGGGGAGAATTTCGATGATGGCACCGAAGCTCTGAATGTTCTTGACGGTGCCCTCGTAGACCTCGCCCACTTCTGGAACTGCCACGATGCCTTTGATAATCTCGATAGCCGCTTCCGCATCCGCTTGATTCGTTGCGGCAACCGTGATGTAGCCTTTCCCGTCTCGCTCCTCGAGATCGAGTGACGTGTTCGTATCGCGTTGAATGCCCTGGATAATCTTTCCGCCGGGGCCAATGACGGCGCCGATGAACTCGGCGTCGATCGCGATCTGAGTAAGGCGCGGCGCATATGCCGATAGTTCCTGACGCGGCTGAGCAATGGCATCATCCATGATATTCAGGATGTGATGTCGAGCCGTTCGCGCCTGTTCGAGTGCCTGCCGAAGGACTTCCCGGGTCAACCCGGCCATTTTGATGTCCATCTGACACGCCGTCACGCCGTCGCGCGTGCCGGTCAACTTGAAGTCCATATCTCCGAGATGATCCTCCGTACCGAGAATATCCGTGAGGACTGCCGTGCGATCTCCCTCGTGGATCAATCCCATCGCGATCCCGGCCACCGGTTTGCGGAGCGGTACGCCGGCATCCATGAGAGCCATCGAGCCGGAGCAGACCGATGCCATCGACGATGACCCATTCGACTCCAGGACGTCCGCATTGATGCGGATGGTATAGGGGAATTCATCCTCGGTCGGGAGCATGTGTTGCAGCGCCCGCTCAGCCAGCATGCCGTGGCCGATCTCGCGCCGGCTAGCGCCCCGCAAGAACTTGGCCTCGCCGGTGCAAAACGGCGGGAAATTATAGTGCAGATAGAACCGCTTGTCTTC
>CAZQAS010000003.1:32753-39915 GCA_964591285.1 uncultured Rhodothermales bacterium | reverse complement strand
CCTCGCCGGTGCAAAACGGCGGGAAATTATAGTGCAGATAGAACCGCTTGTCTTCGGTGTCGAAGATCTGGTCGACAGCCTGAACGTCTCTACCCGTGCCGAGCGTCACAGAAGCAAGCACCTGCGTTTCTCCGCGGGTGAAAATCGCCGATCCGTGCACTCGAGGGAGGTAACCGATTTCCGTCCAGATGTCACGCACTTCGTCGAGGGCGCGTCCGTCGAGACGCCGGCTCTCATCAAGAATCATGTGACGCATCTCGCGCTTCTCGATTACGCCGACGGCCTGTCGGATCTGAGCCTCCGTAAAGCCCTCCTCGGTCGCATCCGCACGGACGAGTCCTATTTCAGGGTTGTCCTCACCGAGCATCTCGTTCACGACGGCTTCTTTGATATCACGCACGCCGCCGTAGAACGTCGACTTGTCGTAGGGCTGGCGCAGATGCTCCCGAATTCTGCCCGAGAGCAGGCTGTCCACCTTCTCCAGGAGTCCGTCCGGAAGCGTCTTGAGCTGGTACTCAAGGGGTTCGATCGGTCCGAAGGCCTCCATGAGTTCATGCTGTGCCCGGCAGAGCTTCTTGATGGCCTCGTGGGCGACGTCGAGGGCTTCGAGGAGATCCTCCTCGGTGATTTCGCGCATCTCGCCTTCGACCATGACGATGGCGTCCTCCTTACCGGCGACGATCAGATCGAGATCGCCCTCTTCGGTCTGTTCCATGGTCGGATTGACGATGAACTGACCGTCGAGACGGGTAACGCGCACTTCTGCGGTCGGTCCGTCGTAGGGAGCGCCGGCAAGCATGAGGGCGGCCGAGGCGCCGACGCCGGCGAGCACGTCCGCGTCATACTCCTCGCCCGCCGAAATGACGTATGCGATGATCTGCGTCTCGTGGAAGAATCCGTCCGGAAAGAGCGGGCGTACGGCGCGGTCGACAAGGCGTGACGAGAGCACTTCCTTATCGGTGGGCCGGCCTTCCCGTTTGATAAAGCCACCCGGGATTTTTCCTCCTGCTGAAAATTTCTCGCGGTAGTCTACCGTGAGCGGAAAGAAGCTCTGTCCTTCGCGGGCGTCCCGTGAGATGACGGCCGTGCAGAGCACCATCGTCTCCCCCTGTCGGACGACGACGGCGCCATCGGCCTGTTTCGCGAGCCGACCCGTCTCCAGGGTCATCGTAGCGCCCGGCGCAAATTCAATTTCCTTCCAGATTCCTTCTTGCTTCTTAATCGCTTCTTGCATCGTGTCTCCGTTCTCCGAAATCATCTCTTAATACGTCTTCGTCATCTCCTCAGCGCTGCCGTAACGCATAACGGCATCCCTCATTTGGAAGGATGCCGTGTGCCGGCTCAATTCTCTATTTTCGTATCCCCAAGTCTTTGATGATCGAGCGATAGCGCTCAATATCCTGATCCATGAGGTAGTTGAGTAGTCGTCTGCGCTTGCCGACCAGCTTAAGTAGCCCACGCCGGGTCGAATGGTCCTTGGGGTGGCGCTGCAGGTGATCGGTAAGCTCGTTGATCCGAGCCGAGAAAATTGCGATTTGCACTTCGGGAGCACCTGTGTCGTCGGCGGACTTCCCGTATTTCTCGACGAGCTTCTGTTTCTCTTCAGTCGTGATCATGTGATCCTCTTTAGATTATACCATCGTAAAGAAGAACGGTCTAGCAATCTCAGGTTTGATGTTGCAGACTTCATGTTCTCATCGTTTCGCTAATCTACCGATACGAGCCGAGGGGTTCGTACCGAAACCTGAGATCCGAAACGTAAAGTCTGGAACGGCACGTCCTATGCAGGACGGCTGAGCAGATCGATACAACGCGAGCGGTCCTTCGAAAGTTGCTCAACGAGAGCCTCTTTCGATTCAAATCTGCGTTCATCCCGCATCCGCTCGACGAATTCTACGCGAAGATCCCGGCCGTAGAGATCGCCGCTGAAGTCGAGCAGGTGAACCTCGAGACTCAAGTCGCGCCGACCGAATGTCGGACGATGTCCAATGTTCATCATTCCTCGCAGCGGATCCGGTTCGTCTTCGCCGCCCGCGTCGGAAAGTATCGTCACTTCCACCGCGTAGACGCCGACGCCCGGAATGACCTTGCGAGGATGCTCGACCTGTAGATTGGCCGTGGGAAAACCGATCTCCTGGCCGCGACCGTCACCGCGCACTACGGTGCCCCGAAGGCTGTAGCGCCGGTTCAGCAGCTGTGCGGCCGTGCCGACGTCACCGGCCCCGATCAGCTCTCGAATCTCTGACGAGGAAACGACGTGCTCTTCGACTACCTGTGGAGGAATGACGTCGACTGAAAAGCCATGCTTTGAGCCGAGTGTCTGGAGGAGATCGGCGTCTCCGCGTCGATCACGCCCGAAGGCATGGTCGTATCCGATGACCACCTCCTGAAGTCCGATCCGGCGGACGAGAACGTCTTCCACAAACTCTTCCGCCTTCAGGCGGGAGAATTCTTTTGTGAAGGGCAAGATGATGAAGCGATCGACGCCGAGGTTGGCGAGTGCTTCGGCGCGCTCTTCGATGGTCGTCAGGAGCGGCACGTCCTCTCCGTGGACGATCTCGCGCGGATGCGGGCTGAACGACACCACGACGCTGGTGCCCTCCTTGTCGGCGGCACGATTGACGAGGTAGCGTATGATCGCCTGATGGCCGACGTGGACGCCGTCGAAGGTGCCCACCGTCACGACCGACGTCGGATCGTGCTTGATCTGATCGAGTCCAAATTCGCGCTTCACGCGAGTGCTTCGCTTAGCTGATCGATTGTCCAGGCATCATCGACGGAGAAATCACCTATAGCAGATCGACGGAGCGCCACGAGATGGGCCCCCACGCCGAGGATCTGTCCGAAATCATGTGCCAGGCTGCGAATGTACGTTCCTTTCGAGCACTGCACGACGAATGAAACGTCGCGACCTTCCGTCGACGTCAGCTCGAAGGAGGTGATCTCCACCTCACGAATCGGTGGTTCAACCTTCTCACCGCGTCTTGCCTTCTTGTAGAGGCGTTCACCTTCCACCTTCACGGCGGAATAAGCCGGCGCCTGCTGCCGGATCGAACCGACGAACTTGTGGCGTGCCTCCTCAAGATCTGAATCTGAAAGATGCGACACGTCGTGCTCCTCCGACACGGCGGACTCGGCGTCGTAGGTCGGCGTAGTCTCCCCGAGGCGTAGAGTGCCGGTGTAGACCTTCGGAAGCTCCATGACGCGCTGCATCAACTTCGTGGCACGCCCGATGAGTATGATCAATAGGCCGGTCGCCAGCGGATCGAGCGTTCCGGCATGTCCCATCTTCCGCACATCCAGTACTCCCCGCAGCTTTCGAATGACGTCGAACGAGGTCCATCCCATCGGCTTGTCGAGTGGGAGAACCGCCCGATCGAACGACTCAGGTAGCTGCGGACGCGGGTAGTACACGTCTGCCAGCAGCACGTCACGAATGGAGGTGTGCGACATCAGGAGTCCGTCTCCCGCCGTTCGCGTTCCGCGCGGATCCGGTCGAACAACTCATCCATCCGCTTCGCTTCGTGGATCGACTCGTCGAGGAAAAATTTGATTTCCGGGATGCTTCGTACCTGGTGTCGGATACGATCGGCCAGTGCGGAGCGGATCTGAGGCGTCAAGTCGGCCAGGTGGCGGAACGCCGTTTTTCGCTGCGAAAGCTCGTCCCCGTAAACGCTCACGTCGACGTAGGCGATGCCGAGATCCTTGGTCATGCGCACGTTCGTTACGGTGTACATGGCCGGAAGCTGCTCTGCGAACTCCGTCTGGAGAATGTCGGCGATCTCTCGCTGGAGCAGTTTGCCGACGCGCTCGGTGCGAATACTCATGTGGACTTCGGGGCGAAATGTGGAAGAGACGTACAGATGCGGCGGCCATCGTCACACTCCCTGACATGCCGTTATACCTCAAGGGTACGCTTCTCCTCGACCACTTCATAGCCTTCGAGGTGGTCTCCTACCTTGATGTCGTTGAAGCCGTCGACGGAGATTCCACACTCGTAGCCGTTCTGGACTTCTCGAACGTCGTCCTTGAACCGCTTAAGTGATGCAATGTCACCGTCGTAGATCACGACGCCGTCTCGGATCACGTGAAGCTTGTCGTTTCGACGAATTCGGCCTTCGATGACGTAGCATCCAGCCACCGTCCCAGCTTTCGGGACCTTGAAGATGTCTCGGACCTCGGCGGTGCCGATCGTGACTTCCTTCTCTTCGGGCGAGAGGAGTCCTTCGAGGGCATCGCGTACGTCCTCGATGGCATCGTAGATGACGGAGTAGGTGCGAATGTCGATTTCCTCGCGTTCGGCGAGCTGGCGTGCACCGACGGCCGGCCGCACCTGAAAGCCGATGATCACAGCATCGGAGGCGGATGCCAGCATCACGTCGCTCTCCGTAATCGCACCGACGCCGCTGTGGATGATGTTGAGCGCGACCTCTTCGGTGCCGAGTTTCAGGAGTGCATCGGAGAGTGCCTCGACGGATCCACCCACGTCCGCCTTAATGATCAGGTTGAGCTCCTGGAAGTCGCCGAGGGCCAACCGGCGCCCGATCTCGTCGAGCGTGATATGCTTCTTTTGCCGAAGCGACTGTTCGCGGTGAATCTGCTGCCGCCGCTGGGAGATTTCCTTGACCTCTTTCTCCTCCTCGAGCACAACGAACTGGTCGCCGGCTTCGGGAGAGCCGTCGAAGCCGAGCACGAGCGCGGGCTGCGCCGGTCCGGCTTCGTCGACGCGGTTGTCGCGCTCATCGAACATGGCGCGCACGCGGCCGCTGTGTATGCCCGCCACGAACGAATCGCCGACCTGGAGCGTGCCGTTTCGCACGAGCACCGTGGCGACCACGCCCCGGCCTTTCTCAAGACGGGACTCGATGATCACACCGTCGGCGTTTCGGTCAGGATTGGCTTGCAGCTCGAGCAGCTCGGATTCGAGGAGAATGCGTTCAAGCAGATCGTCAATCCCCTCGCCGGTGTGCGCCGAAACGAGCGCACACTGCACTTTCCCGCCGTACTGCTCGACCAGGACGTTGTGCTCGGAAAGCTGCTGCATTACCCGCTGCGTATTCGCTTCGGCCTTGTCGACCTTATTGATGGCTACCACCATCGGCACTTCGGCCGCCTTCGCGTGGTTGATGGCCTCAACTGTCTGAGGCATCACCGAATCATCGGCCGCTACGACGAGAACGACGACGTCCGTTACTTTCGCGCCGCGCGCACGCATGGCCGTAAATGCTTCGTGGCCCGGCGTATCGAGGAACGTGATCGAGCGATCTTCGGAAACTTCGACGTTGTGCGCTCCGATATGCTGCGTAATGCCCCCTGCCTCGCCGGCAACGACGTTCGCGCTCCGAATATAGTCGAGCAGCGACGTCTTACCGTGGTCGACATGTCCCATCACCGTCACGATGGGCGCACGGGGTCGCAGATCCTCCGGCCGATCGTCTTCAAGGATGATGTCTTGCCCGTCGAATTCCTTGATGAAATCGACGTCCATATCGTATTCATCGGCGACGTAGGAGATCGTGTCAGCGTCGAGTCGCTGATTGATGGACACCATCATCCCGGATTCGAAAAGCGTCTGGATGAGCTCGTTGACGGGTACGTCCATTAGGTTGGCGAGCTCGCCGGTCGAGACGAATTCCGTGACGCGGAGCACGTGCTCCTGATCGCGCATCTCTTCGAGCTCCTGGTCGCGGGCCTCGGCGTGTCGTTCCCGTCGTCGTCGTCGGCGTCGCTGGCGGGCACGGCTGGCGCCCATCTCCAACTCGCGGAGGGTCTTCTGCAGTGTCTCTTCGACGTCCTCCTCGTCGACGCCCCGGCCTTTCTTGCGCTTTTTCTTCTTGCGGTCGCGTCCGGAGTCGCGATCTTGAATTTTCACCTTTCCCTCCTCGGTCGAGGCGGCCTTCCGCTTCCGCTTGCGCTTGCGTTTGCGTTTTTTTGCTTTCTCGTCTTCGACCTCGGTGAGATCCAGCTTGCCCAGGATCTTCGTACCAGCGAGTTGATAGCGCTTGGCCGAAAGCACCTGTTCGTCCTCTATCTCCTCGCCATCGGCGCTGACGTCGGCGGTGTCTTCTTCGGCCTCGGCAACAGCTTCGGCAGGTGCTTTTTCTTCGTCCTCTTCGGGAGCAGCCTCATCGGCCTCCGCTACGGCTTCGACCGGTTCTTCGACGGCCTCTTCTCTTTCCTCTTCCGCCTCCTCTTCGGCCGTCGGCTCGGCGGCTTCGTCGACCTCCTCCTGGGCAACCGGCTCGGCAACTTCCTCTTCTTCGGCATCCGCGGCGGCTTCGGTCTCGGTAGGCGCTTCGGCCTCCACCTCAACTTCTTCCTCGGACGCAGCCGGCGCGACTTCTTCTAGCTCTTCCTCTTCGGGAGCCGGCTCTTCTTCCAATTCAGCCGGTGCAGCTTCCGTCTCGGCAGGCGCAGGTTCTTCAACCGCTTCCGGCTCGGCGACGGCTTCCTGCACATCTTCCTGATCCGATTCGCCGTCGGCCTTCTGGGCTGCTCGCTTCTTCTTAACACGCGAGGCCACCTCTTTGTCGGCGGCATACGCCTCCAATAATTCGTTGTAGGCGTCCTCTTCGACAACGGACGCATTGATCCCGCTGCCCGAGAGCGCCTCGGCATAGCCTTCCTCCTCAAGATGATGGACCAGCGTGTCAACGGCAACGTTGAGCTCACGCGAGATCTTGAAGAGCCGTACCTTTTTAAACTTCTTCGCCATAGAGAAAATATATCAATACAAAAACACTATGCCCCTGCTACCACAGCGGCGAGCGCCCAGTGACCGGGATCGTCGATAGAAATGCTTCCCGCAGATGGACGTTAGCCTTCCAGTTTTTCTTCTTCCGCCTCTTCTTCTTCTGTTGCTATCCCCTCTTCTGTTACCGCTTCGTCTTCTGCTACTGCTTCGTCCTCTGCTACCGTTTCGTCTGGCATCGCTTCGTCTCCGGCGACCGCTTCGTCTTCTGAGACTGCTTCGTCGTCCGCGACTGCTTCGTCGTCCGCGACTGCTTCGTCCTCTGCGACCACTTCGTCCTCTGCGACCACTTCGTCCTCTGCGACCACTTCGTCTGGCGCCGCCTCGTCTCCTGCGACCGCTTCGTCCTCTGCGACCGCTTCGTCTTCTGAGACTGCTTCGTCGTCCGCGACCGCTTCGTCCTCTGCGACC
>CAZQAS010000003.1:21835-32653 GCA_964591285.1 uncultured Rhodothermales bacterium | reverse complement strand
TCCAACACGTGCTTCGCCGTATCGTGTTCCAGCGCCGAGCGCCGAATCAACTCATCGATGGAGAGCTCGAGCACCTGTTTTGCCGAATCGCAGCCGATATTGTGCAGCTTCTCGAGCGTCTCGGGCGTGAAAGCATCGGCGAACTCATCGATCTCGATGTCTTCTTCGTCGGCCGCGATTTCACGGTAGACATCGATCTCGTAGCCGCATAGGCGGGACGCCAGCCGAATGTTAATGCCGCCGCGGCCGATGGCCTGGCTGACCTCGTCGGCCTTGACGACGACCTTCGCACGCGGCGGATCCAGCTCGTCATTGATGTTGACCGCGAGCGGGGTCGCCGGCGAGAGCGCACGGCCGATGAGCCGGTGCGGATCGTCGGAAAATTCGAGCACGTCGATGTTTTCGTTGCCGAGCTCGCGAACGACGGCATGGATGCGGACCCCTTTGACGCCGACACAGGCACCCACCGGATCAATCCGCTCATCATGGCTCACGACAGCCACCTTCGCGCGTTCTCCCGGCTCGCGCACGATGCGCTTGATCTCCACGATTCCGTCGTAGATCTCCGGGACTTCCAACTCGAAAAGCCGTTCCATGAAAATGGGATCGGCTCGGCTGATGATGACCTGCGGACTGCTGCCGGCATCGCGTTTGACCTCCTTCACCACGGCTCTGAGCATATCGCCCTTTCGGTAGCGATCCTTGTAAATCTGCTCGCTGCGCGGAAGAACGAGCTCTACCTTATTGTGGATGACCAGCACCTCTCGGCGGCGCGTCTGATACACCTCGCCAACGACGATCTCGCCGATGAGCTCGGAGTAATCCTGGTAGATATTCTCCTTTTCGATGTCGCGAATCCGCTGGCTGAAGGTCTGCCGCGCCGTCATTACGGCCCGCCGCCCGAAGTCCGTGACACTTACCTCACTGGCGACTTCGTCGCCAATCTCGAAGTCCTCGTCGACTTCCAGTGCGTTGCTGAGCTCTATCTGCGTGACGGGGTCCTCCAGATCAAGATTCGGTACGATCTCGCGTACGTGGATGATCTGGATGTCCCCGTGATCGGGATTGAAGATAATCTCGAAGGAGTCATCGGCCCCATAGCGCTTACGGATCATTGACCGGAAGACGTCCTCGATAATCAGAGTCAGGGAATCTCGATCGATGCCCTTCTCGCGCGCAATCTCCGCAAATGACGATACAAGTGTCGTGCTCTGCATATTCTATATCTCTTATCGTTATACCTTCCTCTCGGCGGGGGTCATCCACAGCGTCCCTCACCAGGGAAGCTGGACTTTCGCCCAGATTATGTCGTCCAGCGGTATATGGACGACGTCATTTTCCGCACTTCTAATCTCAATAGCCTCGTCGGTGGCGCTTGTCAGCTTTCCCTCCACTTCCGTATTCCCGGAGCCGTCCTGCTTCCTGTAATGCACGCGGAGTCCACGGCCGACATTCTTCTTGTACTGGCGCGGCACGGACAGCGGCTTGTCGAGTCCCGGTGAGGAGACATTTAGGCTGTATTTTCCGGCGATGAGATCCTCCAGGTCGAGAAGGAACTCTACCTCGCGGCTGATCCGAGCGAGCTCGTCGATAGCAAGATCCTCGTCACTGTCAACGATGATTTCCACCACGCGCGAACCGCGATTACCGCGTACTTGAACGTCTATAAGGAAGACCGGGGATCCTCCGATCACTTCCTCGACGAGTTCTCGTAGCCGTGCGGATACTTGGTCCGCCGACTCGCTCACCGTATGTTCCATCTCATCATTCATAGAGGGCTTCCGCCGCTCAGGCCTTTCACTAAAAGCGCCCGGTCCCGAAAGCTCGGGGCGGGCGCCAACGTAATTACGCTAACGAAAAAAAGGAGGCTCTCAACAGGGCCCCCTTTCTGCGCTCAAAACTTAGGCGTCCGGAGGCGCCTAGGCGAACTCTGCTCCGCGCCGATGATAAACGCGACGACCTATGGGCAGTTCCACCCGAAACGTTACAGCTTGCACGAATCGACCTCGAAGCTCAAACGAGTGTCGGCCGCCGTTCACTCTCCACCGTTTCGGGATAATCGAGCATGTAATGAAGTCCGCGACTCTCGCGCCGCATTTGCGCGCTGCGAATTATGAGATAGGCGACGGCGATCATGTTGCGAAGTTCACAAAGCTCGGCGGAAATCCGCGTACGCCGATAAAAGTCCTCGGTCTCCTCGTGGAGCAGTTTCGTCCGCCGGAACGCTCGTTCGAGCCGAAGGCCCGAGCGAACGATCCCTACGTAGTCCCACATGACCCGACGAAGCTCTTCTTTATTATGCGAAACGAGCACCCATTCGTTTGGACGCTGGGTACCGCTCGTATCCCAGACCGGCACGTCGGTCCGAAAGGCCGTCCGGTTCGCGTAGCTGACGGACGCGTCGACGGCGCGCTGGCTGAACACCAGCGCCTCCAGAAGGGAATTACTTGCCAGGCGATTCGCGCCGTGAAGGCCGGTGCAGGTGACCTCGCCGCACGCGAAGAGCCCGGAGATGGACGTGCGCGCCGAGTAATCGGTCTGCACACCGCCGCATTGATAGTGGGCGGCAGGCACGACGGGGATCGGCTGCGCCGAGATGTCGATGCCGAAATTCAGGCACGTGCCATAAATATTTGGGAAATGCTCACGCAGCTCTTCCGCAGGCCTGTGTGAGACGTCCAACAGCACGAAGTCCTCGCCACGCTGTTTGAGCTGATCGTCGATCGCACGTGCGACGATATCTCGCGGGGCCAGCTCGCCGCGCTCGTCGTAGTCCGCCATGAACCGCTCGCCCGATTGGTTGTAGAGCCGTCCGCCGGCTCCACGCACCGCTTCGGAGATCAAGAAGGAATCGGCCTCGGGATGATAGAGCGCGGTTGGATGAAACTGCACGAACTCCATGTTGGAGATTCTGCCCTTCGCGCGGTACACCATTGCGACGCCGTCTCCCGTAGCCACACCGGGATTCGTCGTATGTAGATAAACCTGGCCCGAACCGCCGCTGGCCAGCAGGGTAGACTTCGAGAGAAAAGTCTTCACACGGTCCGCCTTCACATCATAGACGTATGCGCCGAAGCAGTGGACGTCCGGACGCAGTCTCGAAACGTGCTGTCCAAGGTGATGCTCGGTGATGAGCTCGACCGCAAAATGATACTCGAACAGCTCGATGTTCGGATGGGCACGGACGTTGGCCAGCAGCGCCCGTTCCACCTCTCGGCCCGTCGTATCGGCGGCGTGCACGATGCGGTGGGCACTGTGCCCGCCTTCACGGCCCAGGTGCAGCCGTCCGTTCTTTCTGGTAAAATTGGCGCCGAGCTCCATGAGCTCGCGTACGCGCTGTGGACCTTCGTTCACGACGAACTCGACCACTTCTGAATCACAGAGTCCGGCACCGGCATCGAGGGTGTCTCGGATGTGACTCTCGTACGAATCGTCCGGCGCCATGACCGCTGCGATGCCACCCTGCGCGTAATTCGTATTAGACTCGATGCTGTCTTTTTTCGTGATGACGGCCACGGAGCCGTGCCCAGCCACCGCCAGTGCATAGGAGAGGCCCGCCACACCGCTGCCGATGACGAGAAAATCGAATTGCATTTCTAGACGTTCGCCTGCTGCATCAGGAAGGCCTTGATGAAGGGCTCGAGATCACCATCCATCACCGATTCGACATCGGTTACCTTCGTCTCTGTCCGGTGATCATTCACCATCGTGTACGGCTGGAAAACGTACGATCGGATCTGACTCCCCCACTCGATTTTTTTCTTGCTCCCTTCGAGCTTGTTTTTGGCGGCCTCCTGAATCTCCCTTTCGAGCTGATAGATACGGCTTTTGAGCATCGTCATCGCGCGCTCACGGTTCTGAAGCTGGCTTCGTTCCTCTGTGCATTCGGCCACAACACGGCCCTCCTCGCCATTCGAGAGGCGTCCTTCCCAGATCAGGCGAACGCCGGTTTCGACCTTGTTGACGTTCTGCCCCCCCTTGCCGCCGGATCGGAACGTCTGCAGCTCCACTTCATCCGCGCTCACCTCCACCTCGATCGTATCGTCGACTTCGGGGTAAACGAAGACGCTCGCGAACGACGTATGTCGGCGCCCGCTGGAGTCGAACGGTGAGATGCGGACCAGTCGATGAACGCCGGTCTCGGATTTGAGGTAGCCGTTGGCGAACGGTCCGACGACGCGAAGACTCGCGCTCTTGATGCCGGCCACGTCGCCGACCTGATGCTCGAGGAGCTCCACCTTATAATCGTTCTGTTCGGCCCATCGGGTGTACATGCGTAGGAGCATCTCGGCCCAGTCCTGACTCTCGGTGCCCCCGGCGCCCGGATGGATGGTGACGATCGCGTTCCGCTGATCATCCGGATCGCCCAGCATGTTGCGGAATTCGAGTTGATCCAGCTTCCTTTCGAGGGCAGCAACCTCTGATTGGATTTCACTGGTCAGGTCGGCATCCTCCTCGTCGGCGAGAAGCATGAGCGTCTCCACGTCTTCGGCTTTGCGGGAGAGCGTAGACCAGGCATCGAGCCAGTCCTTTTCGGCCGAGATCTGCATTTCGACCTTGCGAGCTTCGTCCGGGTTGTTCCAAAACTCCGGATCGAGGCGCTTTTGGTTCAGCTCTTCGACGATGTCTTCTCGGTGGGATATGTCAAAGATAACCTCCGAGCGTGTGGACACGCTCCAGAAGGGATCGAATATCGTCGTCGCTGTACGGCATTAGGGTCGTTGGTCGTTACTCGTTGCTTGTTACCCGTTACTCGTTGTCGGCTCAGGCTAGGAGTTGGCGAGCGTGCGGCGGCGAGATACGAGGTGTCGAAGTTGCGTGCCTGCGGCACCGCCCAGCAGCCCGAGCATAAATCCGATTAAAAGCGTCATGGCAACGACGGCGAAAGAAGGCATGTTTCCCAGGATGCTGCCCACCGCAGTGGTCATGGCTCCGACGGCTCGCGCATCAACGAGATAGTTGAAGAGCACCAGCAGTAGCCAGTCCGCCGCGACAATCAGGGCGCCGAGGAGCCATCCTCGTCTCTCGTAGACGTACCCTGCGGCGACTCCGGCGAGGATCGTCCATTCCCATCCCAACAGCACGTGCAGCAAGACGGTGACAAGAAGAAGCGTCGCAAACCGAAAGAACATCATCTCTGAGATCCCACCTTGGTGCCGAGCTCGATGCACGCCCGCTCGATAACGGCCCTCGCTACGCCCGGCCGTTTAGATCGCGATGCTTCTCGGCAAATCGAGTAATTCGCTTGACGGCCTCCTCGATTTGATCCAGCGCCGTTGCGTACGAGCACCGCATGTAACCGCTGCCGCTGGGTCCGAAGGCATCGCCCGGCACGCAGGCCACCTGCTCCTCTTGCAGAAGCTTCTGAGCGAATTCCTCCGAGGAGAGGCCGGTCGAGGTGATGTCGGGAAAGCAGTAAAAAGCCCCTTCCGGCTCAAAGGTCGGAAGCCCTGCGGCTCGAAATCCATCGACGATCACGCGCCGGCGCTCGTCATAGGATTGTCGCATCCGCTCAACATCTTCCTGGCAGTGATCGAGGGCCGCCACCGCACCGATCTGACCCATCGTCGGCGCACTCATCACGACATATTGATGCATCTTGTACATCGCATTGTAGATCGGCTCGGGAGCGCACACGTATCCAATACGCCAGCCCGTCATCGCATAGTTCTTCGAGAATCCGCCGAGGAGAATCGTACGGTCGTAGAGAGAATCGATGGACGGAAGGCACACATGTCCGCGCTCGTACGCCTGGCCGTAAACGAGACGATCGTAGATTTCATCCGAAATGACGACTAGGTCGTGCTCCTCGACGACTTCCGCGATCTCTTCCAGAATTTCGCGCCGTAGAATCGCACCGGTCGGATTGTTCGGATAACCCAGAAAGAGCGCCTTCGTCCTGGGCGTGATCCGTGCCGCGATGTCCTCTGCGGTGACCTGGAAATTGTTTTCGACGCGCGTCGGGACGTACACGACTTTGCCACCGGCGAAGGTAGCCGTAGGACCGTAGGACACAAAGCACGGCTCCGGGATCAATATCTCGTCGCCCGGATCCAGCGTGGCCAGCATCGCGATCTGCATGGCCTCGCTTGCCCCGACGGTGACAATGATTTGTCGACCGGGATCGTACTGTACGCCATAGAGACGATCCATCTCTCCTGCGATGAGCTCACGCAGCGCCATGAGCCCGGCGTTGGCCGTGTACCCGGTCTTTCCTTCGTGTAGCGACTGAATGGCCGCATCGATCACCGGCTGCGGCGATACGAAGTCCGGCTCGCCGATGCCGAGTGAAAGCACGTCGTCCATCGTTGCCGCAATCTCAAAGAAACGCCGGATCCCGCTTGGCGGAACGGTTCGGCCACGTTCGCTGATTCGGGACGATATGTCGGCGCGGGCGGTTGTTTCGGCCATGGATCCAGTGTGCTGTCGGTTCTGCGCTAAAATTTAGACGGCTTGGCGTCATTCGGTACCTTTTGCGGACGTGCTGGATCCCTGCCCTATCCACGCAGTAGGGAATCACCCCTAACTCACGCACAGTCATTTGACAGGCATATGTCTGAGAGATTTCAAAATTACATCGGTGGATCGTGGGTCGACGCGTCTGCCGGAAACACGTTTGAGAGCGTCAATCCGGCACGTACGAGCGACGTGATCGGCCGATTTCCTGATTCGACCGCCGACGACGTCGACAAAGCCGTAAAGGCCGCCAGGGATGCGTTTCGGAGCTGGAGCCGCATGCCGGCCCCGCAGCGTGGGGAGGTCTTGCGACGCATTGGCGATCTGCTTACCCAGCGAAAGGATGAGATCGCGCACGAGATGACACGGGAAATGGGGAAGCCCTTCACCGAAACGCGCGGCGACGTACAGGAGGCCATCGACACGGCTTATTACGCATCATCGGAAACGCGACGCCTGTTCGGCCATACCGTGCCGAGTGAGCTGCCGGATAAGTTCAACATGAGCGTCCGTCGGCCCATTGGAGTCGTGGGCGTTATCACGGCGTGGAATTTCCCGGTCGCCGTGCCCACGTGGAAGATCTTTCCCGCGATCGCCTGCGGAAATACGGTCATCTTTAAGCCTTCCGAGGATGCGCCACACACAGGCATGCTGCTGGTTCACGTTCTCATCGACGCCGGTCTTCCGGAAGGTGTCGTCAATCTCGTACAGGGCAGCGGCGAGGCAGGACGCGCGCTCGTCTCACATCAGGGCACCGATGCAATTACCTTTACAGGATCGACCGAGACAGGGTCGAACATCGGTGAGGTGTGTGGCCGAATGCACAAGCGTTTCTCGATGGAGATGGGGGGCAAGAACCCGCAGATCGTGATGGATGATGCCGATCTAGACCTCGCCCTCGAGGGGGTTCTATGGGGCGCCTTCGGTACGACAGGCCAGCGGTGCACGGCAACCAGTCGTCTCATCCTCCACGACGCCATCCACGACGAGTTCGTCGATCGCCTCATCGAACACGCACAGGCATTGAAGCTGGGTTACGGCAATGATGAGGGCGTCGAGGTCGGGCCGCTCATCCATCAGGCGGCGCTCGAGAAGGTGTCGCGCTACGTGCAGATCGGACAGGATGAGGGCGCCGAGATCCGTCTGGGCGGGCGGCGAGCCGAGGGCGACGGACTTGATCAGGGGTTTTTCTTCGCGCCCACCGTCTTTACTGGTGTGCAGCCGGACATGCGGATTGCGCAGGAGGAAATCTTCGGCCCGGTGTTGTCGGTCTTCCGGGTCGGTTCATACGAAGAGGCCGTCGCGATCGCCAACAATACGCGTTACGGGCTCTCGTCGAGTATCTATACGCGCGACGTTCATCGTTCCTTTCGGGCCATGCAGGACATTGAGGCCGGCATTACGTACATCAACGGTCCGACGATTGGGGCCGAGGCGCACATGCCGTTCGGCGGGGTCAAGCAGACCGGAAACGGCCACCGCGAAGGTGGATGGGAGGTCTTTGACTTCTATACCGAGACGAAGACAGTCTACGTCGACTACAGCGGTCGGCTCCAGAAGGCGCAGATCGATACGTAGCGGAGGCGAACGCAGCTGTCAATCAGAGTGCGGAAAATCAAAAAAGGGCGCCGGCCTTACGGTCGACGCCCTTTCTGATTGCGGTAGGCATGCGCTCTATGATGCAGAATCCGGCTGGTTACTCTTCTTCGTCCTGCTCTTCCGCATCCGCATCTGCCTCTGCTTCAGCCTCGGCCTTGACCTTCTCTTTCGTCACGGCGCGTTTGCCGCTTTGGGTCTTGGTTCGGCTTTCAATCTCGGCCGTAGATTCGTCGGATTCGGTCGCCGCAATGGGCTTCTTGCCCGATTCCTTTGCAGGCGTCTCGTCCTGCGTGGCGGCTTCGGCGGCTTCCGCGGCGCCTTCTTTTTCGGTCTCGCCTGCGCCCTTCTGTGAAGCCTTCGACTTCTCGGCGGGCATCACGTCGCCGGCGTCTTCCGAGCGCTGGTCACGTTCGGCCGGCGGTTCGGTCGGATGGCTGTCCTTGGTCCGTTTGTCACCGGCCTGATCCTTTCGCTTGCCGGCTCGGCTACGATTCTTCTCGCCGGGGGTCGCTTCCATTTCGCCGGAGGCTTCCGCGGTGGTCACGACCGTCTCGTCGCTTTCCTCCATTTCCGCCTCGGCCTGTTCTTCCGGCGTCGGTCCCTCATCGACGACTGTTGCGTCGTCGTCTTCCGGTTCCGGGATGGACTCCTTCTCGGCAGGCTCTGTCTTCGCTTCTGCCGGATCCTTCTCTTCCGCTTCTTCGCCTTCTTCGGTGACGACCTCGGTAGGCTCTTGCGACTTCGCTTCCTCGGCCGCGATTTCCGGTGACAGCGACGGCTCTTTGCCCTCGGCCTCCTCAATCTGCGCCTTCAGGTCTGCCAGACCGCTGAGTTCGCCGAGTGTCGTCGGACCGGAGGCTTCCTCCTTCTCCTTGAACTCGCCGACGTCCTTGCGCTCTCGATCGCGCCGTTCGCGCCGCTCACGTTCCTGATCCTGGCGTTCGACTCGCTCTTCAGCGCGGTCTTTCGCCATCTCGCTAAGGACGATTTCCTTCTGATTGGGATCGAACTTGATGACGCGAAGCTCGAGTTCCTGGCCTTCCTGATAGAAGTCCTGGAAATTCTGCGGCCCGTTCTTGAGCTCGCTTGCAGGTACGAACGCCTCGACCTCGAGCGGAAGTTCGACCACAAGGCCACCCTCGTTCGAACGTACGACCTTGGCGTTTGAGTCGGTGCCCTCCGCGTAGACCTTTGCGAACTGGTTCCATGGGTTCGTCTCGACCTGCTTGTGGCCGAGCGAAATCCGGCGGGCCTCCTCGTCTACATTTAAGATGACGATGTCGAGGTCCTGCCCCTTCTTGATCATCTCGCTCGGGTGGCGAATTTTCTTCGTCCACGAGAGGTCGGAGATATGAACCAACCCATCGATACCCGGCTCGATCTCGACAAAGACGCCGAAGTTGGTAATGTTGCGAACGGTCCCACGAAGCACGGTACCCGGGGGGTAGCGGTCCGCGATTCCCGTCCACGGATCCGGCTCGAGCTGCTTCATGCCGAGCGAGATCTTCTTCTCTTCCTTGTCGATGTTGAGAATCTTGACCTGCACGAGCTGGCCCAGCGAAACCATCTGGCTCGGATGCCGGATGTGCTCGGTCCAGCTCATCTCGGAGATATGGACCAGGCCTTCGATGCCCTTCTCAAGCTCAACAAAAGCGCCGTAATCGGTGATTGAGACTACCTTACCTTCGACGACGCCGCCTTCATCGTACTTCTCGTTGATGTCCTCCCACGGATGCGGTTGGAGCTGCTTGAGGCCCAGGGAGATCCGCTGCCGCTCCTTGTCGTAGTCGAGGACGACCACGTTGAGCTTCTCGTCGAGGTCGACGAGCTCGGACGGGTGCGAGACACGGCCCCAGGAGAGATCGGTGATATGAAGGAGTCCGTCGACGCCACCGAGATCGATAAAGACGCCGAAATCGGTGATGTTCTTGACGATGCCTTCGAGGATCTGTCCGGCCTCCATCGTGGAGAGAATCTTCTCTCTCTGCGCCTCGAGTTCTTTCTCGATGAGCGCCTTGTGCGAGACGACGATGTTCTCGTTGGCCGGATTGAGCTTGACGATTTTGAACTCCATCCGCTTCTCGAGATAGGCATCGAAGTCGCGCACGGGGCGGACGTCGATTTGAGATCCCGGTAGGAAGGCTTCCATCTTGCCGATGTCGAGCTCGACGATCATCCCGCCCTTGATGCGGCGGACGATGGTGCCCTCGATGATGCGATTGTTCTCGTAGGCATCCTCGATGCGCTGCCAGCGGCGGAGTTTGTCCGCCTTGGATTTCGAGAGAACGAGTTGTCCGTGATAATCTTCGAGGCGATCGACGAAGACTTCGACTTCGTCCCCGGCGACGAGCTCTCGGTCAAATTCATTCAGAGAGACGACGCCATCGCTCTTAAAACCGATGTCGATGACGGCATCCTTCTCGCCGACACTAACGACGCGGCCACTTACGATTTCCTGCTCGGTGACCTTTGTGAATGTCTCATCGACCAGCTTCATGAGCTGATCGTAGCCTTCGGCAGTCTGCTGGTCTTCCTCTTCGCCTTTTTCTAGGTCGGCGAGTTTGATCACCCGTCCGACGATCTCGCCGGTGTAGCCGACCCGACCAGTGGCCTCGAGCCCCTCCGCGCTGCCTACGGAGGAAAGGGGTGCTTCATCTTTGATGGAAACGCCGGCATCTTCGGCCTCTGGAACGCTCATCTCCGACGCTGCCGCCTCGACAGCCTCTTTGAGCAGACCGCCACTTTCCGTCGGTTCGTCGGTGG
>CAZQAS010000003.1:1620-21735 GCA_964591285.1 uncultured Rhodothermales bacterium | reverse complement strand
CTCGTCCGAGGCCTCCGCGGTTTGCACGTCCGCGTCTCCAGCATCCGATGCGTCGTCCTCGGCTTCGACCGCGGACGTCTCCGCATCCTCTGCGGGCGTTTTGGTCTCGGCTGCGGGGGACTCCGCTTCTTCAGACGTGGCGGAGTCTTCCTTTACTTCACCATTCGCTTTTGAGGTGCCCGTGTCTTTTGCTGCCGCAGCCTCGTCGTTTTGGTCCGTTTCTTCCTCGACTGCTTTTGTGTCTTTCGTTTTCTGCTGATCCTCAGCCATATAGTTCTCCGGGACCACCGCGCCGGCGCTTACATTTCGCCGAGCCTAATCGTCAGTGATACCCTTTGGTTACAAAGTGTCCGTCGCCGCCCCTTCAAACGTCATACGAACTCTTCTACATGAACGTGTGATTAATTGCCACCAGGGAAGGGTTGCACGTGCGTCATCACGCTGGTGTCGTCGTGCTAGCGTGCGTCCTCGTGCGAGGCTGGACGTGCATCCTGGTGGTCTTTTCAAGCGAACGTAGCTATACGGCAGAAAGGTTCTGACGTTCCTTCACCACGTCTAGTACTCGGTCGATCTGCTTTTCGATACTCAAATCACTGGTGTCGACTTCTATGGCATCTTCGGCCTTAATCAGGGGTGCGGCGGCACGACTCGAATCACGCTCGTCGCGCCTGCGAATATCGCGAAGCACTTCCTCCAGCGAAACGTCCTCCCCCCGTTTCACGAGCTCGTCTCGCCGGCGTCGCGCCCGCGTACGATCATCGGCCACCATGAAGATCTTGACGTCGGCATGCGGGAATACTACCGTACCGATGTCACGGCCGTCCAGCACGACGCCGCCGTCCTTATGCGACTGAGCGATCCGTCGCTGCTCATCCACCAGCTTCCGTCGCACTGACGGCAGGGCCGCGATCTCGCTCACCCTGTTCGTAACGGCACTACCTCGGACGCTCTCCGTCACGTCCTCATCGTTTAGGAAGACGCGCAATCCCTGATCGCCGGGCCGGAGATCGACATGTATGCTTGGAAGCACGCGGCGCGCAGCCTCTTCCGATGCTTGGAGATCCTCACGAAGGAAGGCAAGAGCGACGGCGCGATACATGGCGCCCGTGTCGATATAGAGGTAACCGAGTTGCCGGGCAACGGCTTTCGCCGTGGTACTCTTGCCCGATCCTGCCGGACCGTCGATGGCAACAATCAAAGGAAGCGTAACTAGAGGGAATCTAATTCGAGGAGCACGGGAGGGTACGAACGCCCGCTCTCTACTGCAACCGGGGACTGGCCGTAGGGTTCATGAAATGAGGTTCATGGAAGGAAGACGTGGGCAACCTGCTGATTCGATCCTCCGCTAGGGTCGAGTCGAAGCGGACTCACCGCCGAGATCGCGGTTTACGATCGTGATCGGATTCGGATAGTCGATCGCCCCGACAGGCGTGTCGATGGTCGGCAGTGCCCTGACCGTTACGTTCTGGGGTTCGCCCTGACCCGCGACGGCAAGGGCGAGTTCTACGAGGTCCCGGGCGCTTCGGTCGAAGAAGTCCAACAGGTCGACTTCGATGCCGAGAGGGATGTCGGTCGTTTCGCCCGGCGGCAGAATGAACGCCTGGTCCAATACACCGCTCACGGTCTCACGGTCCTCGATCAGGAGCGTCCAGTTCATCCGTACGAGCCGGGCCTGAACGGAGTTCTCGGCCGGATTTCGTGCAGCGATGTGGAGTTGGAAGCGCAGCGGGAGGCGTCGATCCGCGACGGAGGCGCCGATGCGGACCACGTCCGTCGTCCGCAGATCCTCATAGGATCGAAGCCGTTGGATGTCTATGCCGGCCAGGGTGGCATTCGTCACGCGATCCAGCGCGAAGTTCACGGATCGCAGGGCGGCGATCTCCCGGAGCGTCTGACACCCCTGGAACGCAGCCGCCGCCCCGACAAGCACGACCAGTGACAGCAGCGTGCGGGAGACGGCCTTCATGCGTACGTTTCGAAAACGTTTGTAAACAGCGATCAATGCGCAAACTGAAGCACGAAGAAATACCGAGACCTGATCCAGACTGCGTGGATTCGTTACCGAAGCATCCCATCTGCGTGCTCGTCGACGACGTCCGATCCATCTACAATGTCGGTTCGATCTTCCGGACTTCCGACGCTGCACTCATCGAGAAAATATATCTGAGTGGAATCACAGGTACACCCGAAAACCGCGGGTTGCACAAGACGGCGCTGGGAGCTCAGGATACCGTCTCCTGGGAGTATGTTTCGGATGCCGAGCAGGTCGTTCGCAGATTGAAGGACGAGGGCTTCACGATCGGCGTGCTCGAAATCACGAATCGACCGACGCGGACGACGGACGTCGATCTAAATGCGTTTCCCCTCTGCGTTGTGGTCGGGAACGAGCTGCATGGGGTTAGTGATTCACTGATCCGCCAGGCCGACATGGCGCTCGAGATCCCACAGTTCGGTGCCAAGCAATCGCTGAACGTCTCCGTCGCGTTCGGCATTGCCGCATTCGATCTCGTGCGGCGGTACCGATCGCTCAGTGGCTTTTCATCCGAGTTCAGTGACCGCAGCGCTATCAGTGACCGGAGGGCGGTCGAATGAGTGTGGGATCCGATTCGATTCGGTTGTTCGAGGATTTTCCGCCGGTCTCTACCGAGGAGTGGGAGAAGAAGATTCGGGAGGACCTGAAGGATGGCGACTATGACGACACGCTGCTTTGGCGTTTGGCGGATGAGATCACTCTGCGCCCCTATTACCGATCGGAGGACGTCGAGCCCCTCCAGCATGTTCGTCCGGATGGACCGACGGTTCAACTGGACTGCCAGTGGCGCATCCAGCAGAACATTGCGACGAATACGCTCGCCGACGCCGCCGATCGGGTGCGTGAAGCCGTGGAGGGAGGTGTTCACCGCATCGGCCTCGTGCTTCAATCCAGTGACCCTCGCAGCGGTGATCGGCACGCGAAGGGTATCCATACGCCGACGGCCGTTCCCGTGCAGCGGCTGGACGATATGGAGCGCGTGTTGGGTGCCGTCCCACTGGAGAATGTCGGTATTCACCTCGACGGCGGACCGAAGAGTCTCCGCCACTTTCGGCTACTTTTGGAAACAGCGAAGCGACGCACCGCCGACCTCGATACGCTGCGAGGAAGCGTCGGATTCGACCCGATTGCACATCTGGCACGTACCGGTTTCCTGGCTAGGGAGGCATTCGAATCAGCCGCACGGGTGGTCGATGAGCTAGGGGATGCTGCGCCCGGCTTCAGGTTATTCGAGGCGGGCACCCGAGCGTACCACAACGGCGGCGCTTCGGTGGTACAGGAGGCAGCGCTGGCCACTGCGGCGGTCGCCGAATACCTCGACCAGTTCCAGAAGCTCGGACTTGACCCGCGTGACGTACTCCGTCGTTTATTCGTGACCGTCGCCGCGTCAGCTTCGTTTTTCCCGGAAGTCGCCAAGCTACGTGCACTACGGCTCCTCATCGCACAGGTCGCCGATGCTTTTGGGATAGATGTGGCCGAGACAGAGATTCCGATCCACGTCCAGACGTCCCTCCGCTCCATGACTCTCTACGGTGCGCATACGAATCTCGTTCGCGCGACGACCGAGGCGGCCGCGGCTGTGATTGGTGGATGTGAAGTGCTCATCGTACAGCCGTTCGATGCGGTGGAAGGCGATGCAGGGCCGTTCAGCATGCGGTTGGCGCGGAATATCCAGCACCTGCTACGGTACGAGGCGAATTTCGATCGCGTAGACGAGCCCGCGGCCGGTAGCTACTACTGCGAGGTGCTCACCGATGCCGTTGCGCGACGCGCCTGGAAGGAATTTCAGGCGATCGAGCAGGAAGGCGGATTGCTTAAGGCACTTGAATCGGGATACGTTCAGAAACAGCTCCGCGTATCCCGGCATCGATTGGAGTTGGATGTGGCCACTCGCCGGCGCGTACTGGTAGGCACGAACCGGTACGCCGAACCTTCCTCGATGAAAACGGATGCATCCAGCGGCGAGACGGTGCCCATACCGCCCGTCACCCCGCCGGAAACGGCCGGCGACACCGACGGCGGCGAGAGGGGCGGGATGCCCGGGTGGAAGGCCGATCCGATAGACGGCTTCCGAGAAGCGGAGCCCATCGAACGAATCCGCTCTAGATTTGAGGCGCTTGATCAGCGTCCGTCTGCCCGCATTCTGCCGATCGGATCGCCGGCAACGCGCTCGGCCCGTGCTAAACTGGCTGCGGACGTACTGGCGTGCGGTGGTATTGTCGGCGAAATTATGCCAGGATGTAACACCTGGGCCGAGGCCCTCGAGGCCGCTAGCCCATTCGGCGAGGAGGGGGCGCCCGACCTGCTGATCGTTGCCGCACCAGACGACGCATACAGCAGTGCAGTGATAGATGATATAAGATCCGCTTATCGTTCATCCACCTTAGGGATCGTGGTGAGCGATGATGTAATACATCAAGCTGATTTCGCGATGGGTAGGCTCGTGAACGTGCCCGAACTGCTCGGCCGGATCCATGATACCTTGGGACTTGCATGAGGCCGGACTTCTGCAACATAGATTATTCTCCTCCCTCGCTTCGGGGCCGTCGAAGAGAGGGGTCGTGGAAGCCGCTTGAGAATACCGCCATTCCGGAAGCATTTCGGGAGGAGGACATTGCCACTCTCGAACACCTCGAGTATGCGGCGGGCCTCCCTCCCTTCCTCCGCGGTCCGTACAGTACGATGTACAACGTCCGCCCGTGGACCATCCGTCAGTACGCAGGATTCTCAACGGCCGAAGAGTCGAACGCGTTTTATAGGCGTGCATTGGCGGCCGGGCAGCGCGGGCTCTCGATCGCTTTCGACTTGCCGACGCACCGCGGTTACGACTCCGATCACGAACGCGTCCTCGGCGACGTCGGCAAAGCGGGCGTGGCCGTCGACACGGTCGAAGACATGAAAATCCTCTTCGACGGCATTCCTCTTGACCGGATGTCGGTCTCGATGACGATGAACGGAGCGGTCATTCCCGTACTCGCCTTCTACGTCGTCGCGGCTGAGGAGCAGGGCGTTAGGCCCGATCGCCTCGCCGGCACCATCCAGAACGACATCCTCAAGGAGTTCATGGTGCGCAATACGTATATCTATCCTCCCGAACCATCGATGCGAATCGTGGCGGATATCTTCACGTACGCCGCCGAGCGAATGCGCCGCTTCAACTCGATTTCCGTCAGCGGCTATCACATGCAGGAGGCCGGTGCGACCGCCGACATCGAACTCGCGTACACGCTCGCTGATGGTCTCGAGTATCTGAGGACGGGCATCCGTGCCGGGCTCGACATCGACGACTTCGCGCCGCGTATTTCGTTCTTCTGGGGCATCGGGATGAACTTCTTCGTCGAGATCGCCAAGATGCGGGCCGCGCGGTTGCTCTGGGCGAAGCTGGTGAAGGAGTTCGATCCAAAGAATCCGAAGTCGATGGCCCTCCGCGCTCACTGCCAGACGTCCGGTTGGAGTCTCACCGAGCAGGATCCCTTCAATAACGTCGGCAGGACGTGCATCGAGGCGCTTGCGGCCGTTTTCGGGCATACGCAATCACTCCACACGAATGCGCTGGATGAGGCGATTGCGCTTCCCTCCGACTTCTCCGCTCGCATCGCGCGTAATACGCAGGTTTTTTTGCAGGAGGAAACGGAAATCACGCGAGCCATCGACCCCTGGGGCGGTTCCTATTACGTGGAGGTCCTCACGGACCGGCTCGCGACCCGTGCGTGGGAGCTGATACGCGAGATCGAGGACCTCGGCGGCATGACGAAGGCCATCGAGCGCGGCTTGCCAATGGCGCGGATCGAGGAGGCGGCCGCCCGAAAGCAGGCGCGCATAGATACCGGTAAGGACGTTATCGTCGGAGTGAACCGGTTTCGGCACGAGAGTGCGGAGGAGCTCGACGTGTTGGAGGTCGACAACTCGGCCGTACGGAACAAGCAGATCGAGCGACTGCGTTCCGTGAGAGCCGCACGAGACGAGAACGCCGTCGAGAAGGCGCTCGCGGCCTTGACCGCCTGCGCCGGATCCGCCGAGGGTAATCTCCTGGAGGCGGCGGTGGATGCGGCACGAACGCGCGCTACTCTCGGCGAAATAACATCTGCGATGGAGAAGCATTTCGGACGACATCAAGCACGGCGAGAGGTTGCTACGGGCGCCTACGCACGCAGCAGCGCAGACAGCGAAGGCTTCTCCGAGGCACGCCGGAAGACCGACGAATTTGCGCGGCGAGAGGGACGGCGCCCCCGGATTCTCGTAGCGAAGGTAGGCCAAGACGGCCATGACCGCGGAGCGAAGGTCATCGCGAGCTCCTTCGCCGATCTCGGGTTTGACGTCGATGTCGGACCGCTTTTCCGCACACCCGACGAAGTCGCCGCGCAAGCCGTGGAAAACGACGTTCACGTTCTCGGCATATCGACGCTGGCCGGCGGTCACAAAACGCTCGTGCCCGCCATCATTCAGGAGCTGGACGAGCTAGGCCGAGGCGACGTTAAAGTGGTCGTTGGCGGGGTCATTCCGAAGCCGCACTACGCGTTCCTCCGGGAGGTCGGCGTGGCGGAGGTCTTCGGTCCCGGGACGTCCGTGACTGAGGCCGCGAAGCGTGTGCTGGATCTCCTACTGGACGAACGTGATTCGTCGTGACGACCTCCCATCTCGATGATCTGATTGCGGGCGTGCGCTCCGGCGACCGGCCGATGCTGGCCCGGGCGATCACGATCGTGGAGAGCACGCGTCCGGATCACCGGGAAGCAGCTGAGGCCCTTCTCGAAGCCTGCCTGCCGCCGGTCCCGTCGTCGTTCCGAATGGGCGTGACGGGCGTTCCTGGAGCCGGGAAGAGCACCTTCATCGATGCCGTGGGGACGAAGCTGGCGGACGCCGGCCGGAAGATCGCCGTTCTTGCCGTTGATCCGACCAGCGAGGTATCCCGCGGCAGCATTCTGGGCGACAAGACGCGCATGCAGCGGCTAGCAGCTCACCCGAACGCATTCGTGCGACCATCGCCCAGCGGCGGCCGGGCCGGCGGCATCGCCCATCGGACGCGCGAGGTGATCTTTCTCTGCGAGGCGGCGGGGTTCGAAACCGTATTCGTCGAGACGGTCGGTGCGGGCCAGGCGGAGACGGCAGTTCACTCCATGGTCGACTTTTTCCTGCTTCTTGCGCTGGCCGGCGCCGGAGACGAGCTCCAGGGTATAAAGCGAGGCATCGTCGAGATGGCCGATGCCGTCGTGATCACCAAAGCCGACGGAGAGAATGAGGCGCCGGCCGAAGAGGCCCGTGCTCAGTTTCAATACGCGCTGCAAATGTTTCCTCCTGCAGAGTCCGGCTGGAAGCCGCGCGTGCACGCCGCATCGGCGCTGACAGGGAAGGGCCTGGATGAGGTGCTCCGTACAATGGATGATTACGAATCACTCGCCCGCGAATCGAGATACTTCGAGCAGAATCGCCGCCGTCAGGGGCGGTACTGGCTGCGCGAGACCCTCGAGCGGCGGCTCCTTGAGCGGCTCTACGACCATCCACCCGTCCGAGCATCCATCGAAGAGTTCGAGCGGAAGGTCGAGAACGGTGAAATCAGTGCCTCCGCAGCCGCGGAAGCCGTGCTCGAGGCCTTGCACGCAGAGGAAACGCGGTCACCGCGCCGCCGACGTTCGAGCACGTAGCGACCGTTTCGGCGAACGGCCGAGAGGGGCTTACCCCAGCACGTCCACGGCGCGCCTCATGCGCCGGAGACACGCCTCCTTTCCGATCACCTCCATCATATGAAAGAGGCTCGGACCGAACGTGACGCCGCTGATCGCGAGTCGAGTGGGATGGATGATCCGGCCGGCACCCGCGTCCCGTTCTTCTGCGAGCTGGCGCAGGATGCGCTCGAGCTCGTCTGCGTCGAAGGCTTCGGCCGCCTCCAGTCGATCCGCATACTCCAGCAGCAATTCGGCGGAATCGTGCTTCCAGCGCTTCTTTATGCCGGAGGCATCATACTCATCGGGATCTTCAAAAAAGTACGCGGCGTCGTCCGCCAGATCTCCGCTGAAGGAGATGCGCTCCTGCATAAGGCGGGCGACGTCGATCAGATAGTCTTCGTCGGCGTCCGGTGCGACGCGCTCCAGCGCCGCTCGAGCGCGCTCCACAAGCTCCGACGGCGAGAAGCTGCGGAGATACTGCTCATTATACCAACGAAGCTTGTCGAGATTAAACTGCACGCCGCTCGAGCCCACGCGATCGAGTGAGAAGGCCTCGGCAAGCTCGTCCAGCGAGAAGATTTCCTGCTCCGTTCCGGGATTCCATCCCAGAAACGCCAGGAAATTGACCAGAGCTTCCGGCTCATATCCTTCTTCACGGTACTGCTGCACGCTGACCGGAATGCCCAGATCGTCCGAACTCCGTTTGGATAGCTTTCCACCATCTGGGCTCATGATCAATGGAAGGTGAGCCATCTCGGGAGGATCCCATCCAAAGCGCTGATAGAGCAGAACGTGCTTCGGTGTCGACGATAGCCACTCCTCGCCGCGGATGACGTGTGTAATGCCCATCAGATGGTCGTCGACCACGTTCGCCAGATGGTACGTCGGCATGCCGTCGGACTTGACGAGCACCTGATCGTCCAGCGTCTCGCTATCGAAGCTTACCGTCCCGCGAATCCGATCGCGAAATCGCACCGTTTCGGCTCGCGGCACCTTCAGGCGAACCACGTACGGCTCTCCGGATTCGATTCGCTCTCGGACGTCGTCCTCCCCGAGGGAGAGTGAGTTCTTCATCTCTCCGCGCGTCGCGGCATCGTACTTGGGAGCCTGACTCCCGGACGATGAGAAGCGTTCGCGCATCCGATCCAATTCTTCAACCGTGTCGAAGGCATAGTAGGCATGTCCGTCGTCTACCAGACGCGATGCGTAGTCGGCATACGTCTCTTTGCGCTCGGATTGATAGTACGGCTCGAACGGCCCGCCAATGCGAGGACCCTCGTCGTAGGTCAGTCCCGACCAGGAAAGACCATCCAGGATGTCATCTTCGGCTTCCTCGACGTAGCGCTCGCGATCGGTATCTTCCATGCGCAGCACAAATGTGCCGCCGTGCTTGCGAGCGAAAAGGTAATTGTAGAGAGCGGTTCTGAGCCCTCCGATATGGAGCCGTCCGGTTGGACTCGGAGCGAATCGGACGCGTACGTCGTCAGGCATGTGGTGCGGGAGATCTTGATGGTCGGGTGAGGCGCGGCGTCAGTCAACGTAAAGGAATCAACGTAAAAAGGTGCGGCCTCGCTCGAAGTCGCACCCTTCTCCTTTCGTCGAGTAGATTATAGAAAGGCCTCGCAGCGCGGTTCCACCAACAAGGCGAAGGTGCCGCCGGAAGGCCGGGAGACCCGGAGTTGGTGGCGAATTGAACATTCGCGGAGGCCCATGCGTTGCCTCGTCTGAAAAATCCGGCAAAATTGACGGAACTGTAAAATACCGTACGCGTCAATCGCGACGACGCAGCGGGACCCACCTCGCCGCTGCCTCTGAAGATCGGCGTCCATTTGCCGAGTCGCATCAAGGCGCAGCCGTCACCGGCTCGCACCGCCACCACGACAGCTCATCACCAGGAATTAATCCGCCAGGAAGACCAGCGTAATGACCAGCTATTTCGCAGGAAAACGACTAATTGGATTTATCGCAGCAGCGGGGCTGCTCTTTGTAGCCATCGGCTGTGGATCGTCCGGCCAAAGCAGACTCCCGGCGGAGGCCGACAACCCGAATGTCGTTGCCGTCTACGGCAACGACGTGATGACGCTCGAGGAGTTCGAGCGGCGCTACGAGCGGTCGAGTGGATCGCTCGCGACCGCAATAGACGATTCACTCGCAGAGTACCAGGATTTTCTGGAGCGCTACACGGATTTTCGCCTGAAGGTACGCGCTGCCGAGGAAGCAGGGATTCCCGAGCTCCCCAGTGTACGGGATGAGATTCGTACATATCGGTCGAATCTTGCTCGGCCGTACCTGTTGGAGCAGGAAGTTCTCGAGCCGCTGGTGAGGACGCTCTACGAGCGGCAGCAGGAGATGGTCGATGTGAGTCACATCCTGCTTCAGCTCGGGCCGAATTCTACGCCGGCCGACACGGCCGCGGCCTACGAGCACATCTCCGCGGTGCGCGATTCGGTGCTGCAGGGCGGCGACTTCGGAGAGTTCGCCTATCGGCACTCGCAGGATCCATCCGCGCGTCGAAATCCGGATGCGCCGGGATATCGCGGGCGCCTGGGATTCTTTTCGGCAGGCCGCGTGGTCGAGCCGTTTGAGACCTACGCGTATGAGACACCCATCGGCGGCGTCTCCCCCGTCTTTCGGACGAGGTTCGGCTATCATATTCTGACGGTCCACGATCGCCGTGCCGCCGTTCCGGACATTCGCCTCTCGCACATCATGGTACGGCCGGGCTCTTCGCCGGAGGACTCTGCGCAGGCCCGCGAGCTCATGCAGGATTTGGCTCAGCAACTCGCCGAGGGTGCTGATTTCGGAGAGCTGGCCAGGCAGCATTCGACCGATGCTCAGTCGCGAAATCGCGGCGGTGACATCGGTACGGTCAGCTACGATGCTCCGCTACACGACTCATTCAAAGAGCCGGCCTTCGCGCTGGAAGAGGTCGGCGACGTTTCGAACGTGCTCGAAACGCCGTACGGCTTCCACCTCGTCAAGCTGACGGGTCGAGAGGAAGTGAAGGCACTCGATGAGGCGTACGACGAGCTGAAGGAGCTCGTGACGCGACTCCCCCGTTCCGACGCGGCCGAGCAGAGCTTTGCCCGCGGCGTCGTCAGAGACCGAGGCGGGCGCGTAGACACGGCGCTCGTTCGCACCGCTTTCGAGGGGGTACCGGTCGATTCGGTGATCACCAAGCTCGTGGGTAAGCAGCTCGCGCCGGCCGTCATGGAAGACACGGTGCTCGTCATTGGCGATTCCACCTTCACCATGGAGGACATGGCCGATGCTACGAGCAGAGTCTCGATGGAGGACGCGGGAACGACCGAGGCGCGGGCGATGAGGATCCTCTCGGATTTTGTGACGAACACCGTCATCGACTATGAAGCGGCACGGTTGGAGGATCGCGACGACGAGTTTCGACGCCTGATGCAAGAGTTTCGGGACGGCCTCGTGCTGTTCCAGTTCATGGAGGACTCAGTTTGGACGGCGGCCGAACAGGATACGTTGGAGCTCGCCGCCTACTACGAAGCGCATCGGGATGAATACTGGTGGCCGGATCGGAGCCGCATCATCAGCTTGCAGAGCCGCTCCGACTCCCTGTTGGAGGTCATCACCGAACGGCTTCACGCCGGTGAAGCGCCCGACGACGTCTACGCTTCGTTTGCCGACGATACGCTCGTTACCGTTCGGATGGACACGACGATGATCGCGGACTCCACCAATTCGGTCTACGACCGTGCACTAGGACTGACAGAGGGCGGCTTCGTCGGTCCGCTTCCTTATCGAGGGCAGCACATCGTGCTGGTCAATCAAGGGGTTGAAGCTGCGCGTCCAAAGACTTTTGAGGAGGCGCGAACACAAGTGGTAAGTGATTACCAGAAAATCGTGGAGGAGCGCCTCATTCAGCGGCTTCGCGAGCGGTACAACGTGCACACGTTTCCTCAGCGCCTGGTCAACGCCTACCAGAGGAACGCCGGTCCGACGGAGCTTACTTCGGGCGGATGACCATTGTGCAGTTACGAGCGAATCTTTCGGTGATCATAGCGACGCTCCTGCTTGGCCTGCTCGCCGCCGGCTGCACCAGCGAGGAGGATCCGGAGCGCTACGTCGCCCGCGTGGGTGACAGCTATCTCATGCAGGAAGACGTCGACCGGCAGCTGGGATCCCTTCCCTCGACCCCGGACTCGGCCGTCGCGCGCCAGCAGATCATCGAACAATGGGTGACCAACGAGCTGCTCTACCAGGAGGCGACCCGACGCGGTATGCAGAATGACGAGGATGTACAGCGCCTCATTGAAGAGAGTGAGCGCAATGTGCTGGTCAACGCGCTCGTCGCAGAGATGTACGAGGAGAATGACGTAACGCCCGCACCCGGCGAGATGCAGTCCTACTACGAGCGGCACAAGGAACAGCTGCGGCTTCGCGAGGGCTTCGTTCGCGTGCGGTATCTGGAGACGCGAACGCGTGACGATGCAGAAGCAGCACGAAGTGCTATTCAGCAGGCCGGAATTGCAGAGCGCGACTCCGTTTGGGAGGACGTCGTCAATCGAATGGCCATCGATCCATCGCTTTCAACGGAAATCTCTCAGGACTTCTATCCGGAAAGCCGCATCTTCGCGGGCAACCCTGCCTTGAGGAATGCTTTGAGTGGACTGGTCGACGGACAGGCGAGCCCTGTCGTCGAGACCGATTCGACGTTCATCGTCATTCAACTTGCGCAGCGCGTACCGGCTCAGACGATGCCTGAACCGCAATGGATTGAGGAGGAGCTCGCGCGTCGTCTGGTCATTCAGGGGCGGAAACAGTTGTATGCACGTCAGGTTCAACGCCTCAGGAACGAAGCGCTCGCTCGCGAAGACCTCGAAGTCCGGTAATCCGGCCATCGACGCTGTTCCACCTTCCGATCGGCGGAAGCGATGACGAAGGCTTATCTCAGTCTTCCGCACAACATCCCTCAGGTTTAGCAGCCTTACGTTCGCCGCCGCTAGTTTTCCACTGCGACAGGACTTTTCGCGTACATGCCTTTCTATAGAATTACGTCATCCGTCGGCTATATTGCCGCCTTACTGTTCGCGCTGCTTGGGTCCCCGGCCCTGGCGCAGCAAAACGACGTGGTCGACGAGATCGTGGCCGTTGTCGGCGACGAGATCGTGCTGCAGTCGGAAGTCGACGCCATGCTTGCCAATCTCGTTCGCCAGCAACCACAGGCGTCGTTTTCTGACGATATGTGGATGCAGGCGCTCGATCAGATCATCAGCCAGCACGTGATGACGGTCGTCGCAAAGCGTGACACGAACATCACGGTTACGCAGGAGCAGGTTGATCAAACGCTCGAACAGCGGATCGACCAGATGATTCAACAGGTCGGCGGCCAGGCGCGTCTCGAGGAGTTATACGGACGAAGTCTCATACGCATCCGCTCCGACTTGCGAGACGATTTTCGCGATCAGTTGTTGGCAGAGCAGCTCCAGTCGACCAAGGTACGTGACATTCGCATCACGCCGACGGAAGTCCGCGAGTGGTTCGCGCAGTTTCCAACGGATTCGCTACCGACGATACCTGAAATGGTCAGGGTCGCGCACATCGTCCGGTACCCCGACGTAACCGGCGAAGCGATCTCCGAGGCACGCGAGATCATCTCTTCGATCCGCGACTCGATTGTGGCAGGCGGTGCGGAGTTCGAGGAGATGGCGAGCCAGTTTTCCGACGATCCCGGCTCGGCACAGGCCGGCGGTCGCATCGAAAACACGAATCTAGGTGACCTCGTACCGGAGTTCGCCGTCGTGGCATCTCGAAGTCCGGTTGGGGAGGTCTCTCAGGTATTTGAGACGCCTTTCGGGTTTCACATCTTGCGGGTGAACGAACGCCGCGGAGAAACCGTGGATTTCAATCACATTCTGATACGAATCGACAATTCGCGTATCGATCCCTCGGCTACCATCGATTACCTCAGTGCCGTTCGTGATTCGATCCTGAATCAGAACATCCCGTTTGCGACGATGGCTAAGCGTCATTCGCAGGAAGAGGAGAGCGCACAGCTTGGCGGGCGCGTCATCGATCCGCAGTCGGGTGAAAGGGACCTCGTCCTCGAAAATCTCGACGAGCTGTGGCGAGCGACCCTCGACACCATGACAACGGGTGAGATCAGCGAACCGACGCGTGTCCAGCTGGAAGACGATCGGCAGGCTTACCACATCGTTGAGCTTCAGCGACACACGCCGGAGCATGAGGTTGACCTCGATACGGATTATGAGCGCATCGAGCAGTACGCTCTTCAGGAGAAGCGCTCTCGCGTGCTTCAAGAGTGGGTCAGACAACTTCGGGAGGAGGTCTACGTCGAGTTGCGCGGCCGAGCCGAGCGCCTGGCATTAGCGCAGCGATAGCAGCTTTCGTCTTATCCCCTCTCGTTCGTTTCGCATTTCGACGTTCACTATGCCCCAGACCGAGCCGCAAACGCAAACTCCTGAGGTTCTCGACGCACTCCACGAGGACTATCGCCGTCTCCGGGCGGAGGTTGGGAAGGTCATTGTCGGTCAAGATCAGATCATCGAGCACGTGTTCGTCTGCCTGCTCTGCAGAGGGCATGTCTTGCTGATTGGCGTACCGGGCCTTGCGAAGACGCTTCTCATCCGCACGCTTGCCGAAGCTACGGATCTGAAATTCAGCCGGATTCAGTTTACGCCGGATTTGATGCCGAGCGATATCACCGGCACCGAGATTATCGAGGAAGACGCAACGACGGGACGCCGCTCTTTTAAGTTCGTCAGCGGGCCGATCTTTGCGAACGTCGTTCTCGCGGATGAGATCAACCGAACACCGCCTAAAACGCAGGCGGCCCTCCTTGAAGCGATGCAGGAGCACCACGTCACGGCCGCGGGCGAGACGCACGTGCTGGAGGAACCATTCTTCGTGCTGGCTACGCAAAATCCGATTGAACAGGAAGGGACCTACCCCCTTCCCGAGGCACAATTGGACCGGTTCATGCTCAATCTCTGGCTGGATTATCCGGATTTCGATCAGGAGGTCGAGGTGGTGCGAAGCACGACGAGCGCTCGGTTGTCGGATGTACATCCGGTCATGCATGCCTCCGATTTGGTTCGCTACCAGGATTTTGTTCGGCAGATTCCGGTCGCCGACAATGTGATCGAATATGCCGTGCGATTGGTCGGGCGAACCCGGCCGGGCCGGGATGGTGCGCCGGACTTCGTGACGAATTATCTCAACTACGGGGCTGGTCCGAGGGCCTCTCAGTACCTCATCCTGGGGGCCAAGGCTCTCGCAACCCTCGATGGGCGGCTCACGCCATTGATCGACGACGTCCGGCGCGTCGCCGTGCCGGTTTTACGCCATCGGATCGTGCCCAGCTTTAACGCAGAGGCCGACGGCGTCGGATCGGTCGACATCATCGACCGGCTTCTCTCGGAGATGAAAGGCTGACGCCGGCCATGATCACGATAGATCGATCAGCGTCGGCGTCGATCCACGACCAGATCCGAGAGCAGGTTCGCTTTCAAATTGCTAGTGGTCGGTACAAGGTTGACCACGCTCTTCCATCCACCCGAAAGCTCGCCGAGCAACTCGGCATTTCTTTTCACACCGTGCGGAAGGTATACCAGGACCTCGAATCCGAGGGACTGTTGGAGTCGCGTCCCGGTCAGGGATACATTGTCCGAGAACGGGTGCCGTTGACGAAGAGCGAGCGCATGGAACGCGGTGCGGCGGCCGTGGAGCGAACGTTGAAGCACCTGATCGGTCTGGGACTGGACGAATCGGAGGTCGAGTATCTTTTCCAGGAGCAGCTTTCGTTGCTCGAGACGGCCGGACCGGGACACAAGCTGCTGGCGGCGTTTTCGTATCGGGAGATGGCCGACCTTTGCGCGGAGCAGGTACAGCAGAATCTTCAGCAGCGCGTAGTCTCCGCCACGTTCGATGAGCTATCTAGGCACCAGGATGCCGACTTCGTCTTCACTGACCACGCACACCTTCGAGAGGTGATGGCGCACTATCCGCGGGCGGACGTCATCGGCATCGTCACGCATCTCCGACCGGAAGCGTTGGATCGCATCGCGCGGCTGCTCGATGACGATACCCTTGGCGTCGTCACGAAGTACGCCGACGCCATTCCTGAGCTAACGACGGCCCTGCGTGATGCGACGTCATTCGCCGGGCAGATGATCGCAGCCTCGATGGAGGAGAATGCCGAGCACCTGAAGCAGTTCATTGACAAGACGGACCTGCTGGTATACACGCCCCCGTGCCGCCGTCGCCTCCTGGGCATACTGGGCCAGGGATTTCCGCACGAACCCGTGAGCCCGGTGGTGGCCGCTGATTCACTTAAAGCGATTCGTCGATCGGTACCCGCCTGATCAGGACGGGTCGTCGGCACCCTTATCGCGCGTCTCGTCCTTTGCTTCCGGGTCTGTCTCCATCGGTGGTGCGCCGTCTCCCTGCTGAACAGGTGGACCGTCCTTCGAACGGTCACTGTTGGGGGCCGCGCCTCGCGCCCGCTTCTCGACTTCTTCCTCGGATGCGGGCCCCCGGCCGCGTTCGGCTGACTCATCGCGAGCTCGCCGGGCTCGTTCCGCTTCCTCCCGGTGAACGCGGCTCGTCTCGTCTTCGTCTGAGGGCACCTCGTTTGCGGTGGAGGGTACGTGGTCGTCGTCGGATGGTACGTCGTCCTCGTCGGCGGGGCTTCGGTCTTGACTGTCCGGACGCTCCGCCTCATCGCTCGGCACCTTATTTGTGCCATCCGTTCCCCGCCCCTCGCCCTCCGGAACGTGCTCCGTCTCTTCCGAAGCCGGCTGTACGCTCTGCTCCGGGATGCCGTATAGGCCTTCATCACGCACGTCCTGAACCGGTTGAGATAACTCTGTGGAGGACTTGGCGGGCGCCTCCTTCGCGGACTTCTCTTCCTTCTCGGCGGTTTCGGCATCGATCTGCTGCTCCTGTCCGGGGTATTTCACTCGGACGTGGTAGATTCCGAGAAGGATCGCGAGGAAGGTCTCCTTGATTTGGGTGAGTTCACGGAAGGTCAGGTCCGTTCGATCCAGTTGTCCGTCCTCGATCCGCGCCGTGAAGATCATATCGATCAGCGTCTCCAGTCGTTTATGCGTCGGATCCGACAGGCTTCGACTCGCGGCCTCCACTGAATCGGCTAGCATCAGGACACCGGTTTCCTTCGCGGTGGGCCGCGGTCCGGGGTAGCGAAATTCCGATTCGAGGACCTCCGGATCCGCCTCACTGCGCTGATCCAGCGCCTTACGGTAGAAGAACTCGATCCGGGTCGTGCCGTGATGCATCGGAATGAAATCCAGAACGCGCTGCGGCAGCGCGTGGTGGCGTCCCATCTCGATGCCCTCCTTGACGTGGCTTGCAATGATGAGCGCGCTCATCCGGGGCTTGAGCTGTGTGTGCGGATTCGAGCCCGGCCGCTGATTCTCTACGAAGTACTCTGGCTTGAGCATCTTGCCGATGTCGTGGTACAGGGCGCCGACGCGCGTGAGGAGCGCGTTGGCTCCGATCGCATTGGCAGCGGCTTCAGAAAGATTGGCGACCTGTAATGAATGATTGAACGTACCCGGTGCGCGAAGCGAGAGCTCCTTGAGGAGCGGGCGATTCGTATCCGAAAGCTCCAGCAGTGATAAATCCGTGGTGATGTCGAAGGCGCGCTCAAAGACCCACAGGAGCGGATAGGCGACAACCAGCAGGAAGGAGTTGACACCGACGAGAAGCAGATCCGAAAAGAAGATGTTGCGCGGCAGGCCGAAGTAGACGGCCGTTGCACCGAGGATGACCACGTAGCCCAGGAATACCAGGCCGGCGCTGATGAAGAACTGCCCGCGATTCTTGATGTCACGTACGCTGAAGACACCCAGTGTGGAGGCAAAGATCGTCGCGAAGGTGAACTCAAAATCGTAATTGAGCAGCTGTCCGCCAATGAGCGCTAGCGTGAGAGCACCGAAAAGCCCGACCCGTGAATCAAAGATAACGGTAAAGAGAATCGGCGCGATCGCAACCGGCACGATGTACATCGCGATGGACTCTACGCGTATCGCGACGGCGAAAAGACCGACGATGCCGGCGAAGAGTATTGCCAGAAGCATGATCTGGCGGTTGTCCTCGAATATCGAGCGCCGCAGCAGATAGAGATAAAGGAAGAAGATGAAGTAGGTCGCGAGGGTAATCAGGAACTGACCCAGCAGGACGCGCCAGAGGATGTCGTCCTCTCCCCGATCGAGGCGTGCTCGCTCGAGTGACGTGAGCTGGCTCTTGATTTCTTCGGTAATCCGTTGTCCCTCCTCAACGATAACCGTTCCCTCTTCGATATGCCCACGCACCGGAACGATCCTTCTCTCCTCGGACTGCCAGGCCTGGATGGTTCCGCCGCGATCGTAGTTCAGCGAGGGCACAAAAATCGCGCGAAAGAAGGCCGCCCCTAGATTTGCCGTGCGAGCATCGTCGTACATGCCCTCAAACTGCCGATCGGCATACGAGTACGCCTCGTTCAGGCCGTAAACGGTGCGCTTGTCGACCAGCTGGTCCGTCTGCTCCTCCTCATCACGGATGTTGACTTCGTCGGCGCGTACGCTGTCGAGGGGTACGTCGAGGACGCCCGACACGAGGAGCTGCACGCTCAGCTCCCATGCGTCATTGAGCAGCTGCTGATCCAGCCGTGGTCCTTCCGGCGGCTCGCGTGATGGGCTGGGCAGCTCGGGGAGTCGCTGGGCATACGAATTGACGAGCATCTGCCACTGTTCGGGAGTTGCCTTCAGCCGGGCGGCCCGCCGCAGATCCATGTATCGCAGCGAATCGTTTACGGCCTCCGACGTGCGGCCACGGAGGCGATTGAGGCGATATCTGGCATACGCATCGAAGACGCGCTGAAGCTGGACGGCGAGCGTGTCCCGGTTGGCCGCTACCTGCTCCTGAGCGTTCGAGACGGGCGAAAAGTACGGAGGGACCCGCTCTCGGATCTCCGCACGCTGCTCGGCGAGCTCCTCCTCGGTCTTGTAGATGGAGAAGTCAAAAGGCGCGCGAAGGTCCTCGCTGCGCCATTCGTCGCCGACCTGGATCGTGTACTGATAGATCTCCCCTCGAGGAAATGCGGCGAGGGTTACCGCTACGAGGACGAGGAATATACCGACCTTGAAGGCCCACTTCGTCTGTTTCTCCCGCTTGGGGGACTCCCGGCCCTTCTCAAGCGTCTGCCCGACCGGACGCGGCTTCTTCTTTGCGAGGCCGAATTTTTCGAGCAGTCCCATAGAGTACAACCAGGTCGGGAGAGATGCGCAAATGGAGGTCGGGCGTATGCCGGTCGTGCCGGGTCCTCTCCGGAAGCTAACTACAAGCCTACCTATGCCGCAATGCGAGCAAGGATCCTAGGATCAGGTGGACGGCTGCGCCGATCACGGTGTACCATGGCCAGCCGATTGCCTTGAGGCCCTGCTCCGCAATCGTCTCGTCCGACGGTGCCACGGTGATGATCCAGCCCTCCTGCGGACTGTACCAGACAGCGAAGATCACCCAGACCATGAGCGCGATCGTCGTCACGAACGAAATGAGCGCATCGACCTGATTCGTTCGGCGGTTCACGAGTCCGAGCAGGAAGACGCCGAGCAGCCCCCCGTAGGTGAAGGAGGCGATAGCCAGTCCCAGCTCGATGACCGGATTCTCCTGTTCCTGAAAGAGGCTGGCGAAGAAGATAAAGACCAGGCCCCAGACGAGCGTGAACGCTCGAGAGGCCAGGAGCGCCCGATCCTCGCGCATCGACTTGCCCCTGATCCGCTCGTACAGGTCGAGCATGGTTGACGACGCGAGCGAATTCAGTGACGAGGAGAGGGTACTCATCGCCGCGGCGACGATGCCGGCGAGCAGCAGGCCGGAGATGCCCGGCGGCAGGCCCTCGATGATAAACTTCGGAAAGATCTCGTCGCCGCGTGTGACCTCGAGCTCGGCGACGGGGGCGCCCTGGTAGTAGCTCCAGAGCAGGAGCCCGACGAACAGGAAGAGCGCAAACTGAACAATCACGACGATGCCCGAACCGATGAGCGCCTTCTTGCTATCGGCCTCGTTCCGGCAAGTAAGCAGGCGCTGAACGATGAGCTGATCGGTGCCGTGAGAGGCCATCGAGAAGATCGCGCCACCGACGACGGCCGTGATGAACGTGTATGGATCCGTGATCCACTCCGACAGAGTGGCGTCGAAGGCCATGTTGATGATGTCCGTCTTGCCGGCGTCGACGGCCTGCGACCACCAATCCGCGGGCACGTTTCCGAGCAAGACGAAGATCGCCAGGATCGCACCGCCGACATAGACGAGCATCTGGACGACGTCCATCCACACGACCGCCTTGATCCCCCCGATGAGCGTATAGACGACCGTCGCAAGCGCAATAATTACGATGATGGTGAAATAGCTTAGCTCCAGACCCGCCGA
>CAZQAS010000003.1:0-1520 GCA_964591285.1 uncultured Rhodothermales bacterium | reverse complement strand
AAGGTCAACGATCCGCCGTAAGCGACCGCCGGGGTTCCGATGACGGTAAGCGTGCTGGTTTCGGTCGCCACCACCGAGAAGCACACCGCCCACCACGGCAGATCGCGGCCGCCGAGGAAGTAGTCCTTCGTAGACTTCTGACTTCCGCCGGCCCAGATGCCGAAGACGGCAACGCCGATCAGATACAAGGTGATGACGATGTAGTCGACGGTCGTGAGCATGGTGTCGGGTGAATGCCGGCTCTTATTGCTCGAGTAGGTTCAGAAGCTCTTCTTCGGTGAGAATCGGCACGTCGAGTTCCTGTGCTCGATCGTACTTCGACCCCGGACTCTCCCCCGCTACCACGAAATCCGTATTGCCGCTGACGCTGCTCGTCACGCGGCCCCCGGCGCGCTTGATCATATTCTCCGCCTCCTTGCGCGACAAGGAGGGCAACGTTCCCGTCAGGACAAACGTCTTTCCGGCGGCCGGGCTCTCCCCTTCGGCCGGGGGCGCCTCATTCGGCAGGCGCGTCGTGTTCACGCCCCGATCGCGTAGATCGCTGATGAGCTTCCGATTGTCGTCGATCGAAAACCAGTCGACGATACTTTCTGCGATGACCGCGCCGACGCCCTCGATCTGCTCGAGATCCGTGACGCTGGCCTCCGCCAGCTCGTCGATCGATTCGAAGTGCACGACGATGAGCTCGGCGGTCGTCCGGCCGACGTGCCGGATGCCAAGGGCGTAGAGCAGCCGGCTTAGCGGCCGCCGCCGGGAGGCATCGATCCCATCGAGCAGATTCTGCGCCTTTTTCGGGCCGAAATTCTCAAGCTGGAGGAGGTCGTCTTCCGAGAGAGCATACAGATCGGCCAGATGCTCGACCAGCCCCTCGCGCACGAGCACGATGGCCAGCTTCGATCCGAGCCCCTCGATGTCCATCGCACCGCGACTGGCGAAGTGCTCGACGAGCCGGATGAACTGTGCAGGGCAATCTGTGGACATGCAGTAGTAGTCGGCCTCGTCGGGCAGCCTGACAAGCTCACTGCCGCAGGCCGGACAGTGCGTCGGCATCTTCCACGGTTCCGAGCCGTTCTCGCGCGCATCGATGATCGGCTTGATGACTTGCGGGATGACGTCGCCGGCACGCTTCACGATGACCATGTCGCCGATCCGTATGTCCCGGCTGATGACGTAATCTTCATTGTGCAGCGTCGCCCGCGACACCGTGACCCCGCCGATATGGATGGGCTCGAGCATGGCTTCCGGCTTGATGGCTCCGGTTCGACCGACGTTGACGACGATATCCTTCAGGCGCGTAGTGGCCTCCTGGGCCGGAAATTTGTAGGCGACGGCCCACCGCGGGGCGTTCGAGACGAAACCGAGAACCTCCTGCTGGACGAACGAATCGATCTTCACGACCACGCCATCTATCTCGTAGTCAAGAGATTCACGATGTTCGCTCCAGTGATTGTAGAAGTCGATCACCTCATCGGTCGACGTACACCTCATCGTGTGCTCATCAACCGGAAACCCGTAGTTCT
>CAZQAS010000002.1:51896-56156 GCA_964591285.1 uncultured Rhodothermales bacterium | reverse complement strand
TACACGAAGGAATTCCCGATCGGGATGACCATCAAGTTGCCTCGGATCACACTCGATCCGCGCTGATCCCAGAGGGCAAGCTGCTCCGAGATTTCCGGATCCTGATCGATACGGGCTTCGATCTGCGCGGGCCCATAGATCAGGCGCTGTTTCGGGAGCTTGTAGACGATGAGCCGCCCGTATTCGTCGCCGTCCGATTTGGCGGCCATCCAGGAGATCATGTTGTCTCGATTCTCCGGAGTCAGCGGGCTGATGAGCATGAACTGCAGCTCGTCGGAGCCCTCGAACTCCTGCCGGGATGCGTCCTGAGCATCAGCGCGCGGTAGCGCGTCCGCACCCGGCGCGTCCGTACTGGGCCCACCGTCGGCCACGGTCCTCGTCGGTGCGCTGTCTGACGCCTCGGTGATTGTGCCCGGCGGAACCTGCTCGCCTTCCGGCAGCCGTGCCAGCACGTAATACGGCTCCATCAGCTGCTGACGCCCACCGTACTTCTCGGTCGGCCGCGTCCACAAGTCCTCCTGATTGTAGAAGACCTGGGGCTGCGTCATGTGGTAGCGGTTGAAGCGCTCTAGCTGAATCTCGAAGAGATCCTGAGGATACCGGAAGTGCCGCTGGATCTCCTCGGAAAGCTCATCGACGTCCTTGAAGAGGCCGGGGAATACGGAATCGTAGACCTGCAGCACCGGGTCCTCCTCATCCACCATATAGAAATCGACGCTCCCCTCGTAGGCATCGACGACAATCTTCACCGAGTTGCGGATGTAGTTGAAGTTGCCGACGGGCTGCGAGTACGGGAAGTTGCTCGATATCGTGTACGCATCCTGGATCCAGTACAGCTTTCCGTCGCTCAGCACGAGGTACGGATCGCGATCCAGTCGCAGGAAGGGCGCGATCCGCCGGATCCGATCCTGAACGCCGCGCCAAATTTGAAAGCGGCTCTCGGAGTGGATGTAGTCGGAGAGTAGGATATTGATGTCGCCCGTCTCCCAGGCGAAGAGCAGCCGATGAAACCACGTCCGGATGGGAATGCCGCCCTGTCCGTCATAATGCGTGTAGACGTTGTCGTCTCCGGAAGGATAGTGGAGCTCCGGCGTGCCGGTGTTGACGATATAGTACCCCTGGCCGGCCTCGCCGTAATAGATGGCTGGGTTCTCGACGGATAGATCCCCGCTTTCGAAACGCGGCGGCAGATCGCGGATGACCAAAACGGGCTGGCCCTGTCCGTCCGTTTCGGTCACCGGGCTCATCACCAGGCCGTAGCCGTGCGTGAATTGAAGCTTCTCGTTGACCCACGTCTGCGACTGGCTCGGCAGCTGCCGGGAGATCTCCCGTGAGGCGAGCATGACCTGGGTGAGGTCGCCGTCATACGTGTAGCGGTCGTTGTCGACGGAGTAAAATTCGTAGTAGGTCCGGATTTCCTGGAGCTGCCGGTACGTCTCGATGAGCAGGCGCGGATCCCACAGCCGGATATTGTCGACGGCATCCTGATTTGCACTGATGTCCGCGATCGTCAAGGTGTCATCGGCCTGATACTCGACCTCCTCGACCTCGTGCAGGCCATAGGCGAGGCGGGTCATCTCGATGTTGTGCTCCAGGTACGGCTCCTCCATCTGGAGCTCGTTCGGCTCGACCGTGAATTGCTGAACGAAGCCGGGCACGACGACGCGCCCGAGCAGCCACACCACGACGAAGGCGAGACCCAGGATCGGAATCCACCGTCCCATTCTAACCCAGCGGCTCGCAAGGATCACGGCGGCGAGCGCGAGCGAGAGCACGAGCATGATCCAGAGGGCCGGAAGCTCGATAGCCACGTCCGTGTGGCCTGCGCCGAAGACGATTCCGCCGGGAGAAAAGAGCAGCTGATAGCGGTCCAGATAGAGCCCCCAGGCAAGCAGCAGAAGCCAGAGGACGGCGTTCGCTCCGACCTGTCGCCGCACGGCCGGCCGGGCGAGTATCCCCTCGCGTAGATCCACCCGCAGCATGCGAGTCATCGCGTAGAACACGACGAGAAAGGCCATCGTGAAGAAGACGAGCACCGTAAAGGTCGTCTGGATGATCTCCCAGAACGGCAGCTGAAACAGATAGAATCCAAGGTCTCGCCCGAAGATCGGGTCGGTCTGCCCGAACGGCTCGTTCCAGAGGAAGCGCAGCGATGCGTCCCACTGAACGTAGAAGCTCAGGGCGAACATAAAGGCCAGCACGACCGCCACGAGCGTCAGGAGCCGCTTGACGCGCCGGTGCTGGTCCGGCGTCGACAGGTCGATGTTCAGCTCTTGCAGTGGCGTATCGGTGAAGCTTGCCCAGCGGAGCTCGTTGGAGAGGATACGGGCATTGACCACTAGGAACGCGCCGGCGACGATAAACGCGATCGTCGTCAGGCCGAATCTGGCCGCTTTTACGATCCAGAAGACCCGCTCATAGCCGAGTTGATCCATCCAGAGCCACTGCAGGATGTTGCTCGTGGAGGCGCTCAGTATGATGAGCGGAACCAGTATGTAGAGCGCGATGCGGAGGGGTCTTGGCATGAAGGCCGATGGCGGATGGTCCAATGATGTTTCGGGCGGCGGCGCGCCTTGCGCTCTTTCCGGCAGTGCGCGTTCAAAAACGGCCGGCGCCGCGCGTACAGGTCTAACTAGTCAGGCCCGGCGTTGGATGCAAGCGAATTGACGCGGCGAGTCTGCCGTAGAGGAAACCGCGTGAGTGGCGACGAGATCGCGTCGGCGGCATTGGGTACGCGTATCTGTGCGGAACTCCCGGAGAATCGATGTCGATCTTCGGAAATGGTTGACTTTTGGAGTCGAAACGGCAACATTGTTTCATAGGATCTTCACGCTATACTCGTCGTCCCAGGGAAGCTCGTCGGACGGCCACGTGTCGTGGAATGGGGTCGTACCGAACGGGCTCACCGAATACCATTTCTCGAACCGACACTTGGCAAACAATGCCCGTCTGTCAGCCCAGGAGACTCGCTGCCATCTGCATGTTTCTTCTTGCGGGTGCCGTCCAGGCCCAGGTCCCCTCGGTCATCAACTATCAGGGAAGGCTTGCCGACGATAATGAGGCGTCCGACGGGGCGTTTGACATCACCTTTTCGCTTTACGACGTGGCCGAGGGCGGTACAGCGTTGTGGACAGAGACCCAGACCGTTCACGTAACGAACGGGCTCTTCAATGTACTGCTCGGAAGTGTCGAATCCCTTCCCACTTCCGTTTTCGACGGTAGTGCGGACCGGTTTCTCGCTCTGCAGGTCGCCGGCGACGCGGAGATGGCCCCGCGCTTCCGACTGACCAGTGTGCCGTACGCCTTGAAAGCAGCCGGCGTGGCGGACGGTGCCGTAGATAGTGTCGCGCTCGCGGATGGGGCTGTGACCAGCACCGCGCTGGCTGACGGAGCCGTAACGAGCAATGCGCTCGCAGACAGATCCGTAAGGAGCAATGCGATTGCAGCCGGAGCCGTAACGAGCAGCGCGTTGGCAGAAGGGGCCGTAACGAACGGCGCCTTGGCAGACAGCGCCGTGACCCGGGACGCGCTGGCAGACGGCGCAGTAAGCGCCGACGTGCTCGCGGACGGCGCGGTGACGGCGGCGAAGGTCGCCGACGGAGCCCTCGTTCGGAGCGTCAACGGACTCACCGATGCCGTCACGCTCGTAGAAGGCACGAACATATCGATCACGCAAGAGGCGAATTCACTCACGATCGCCGGAGCAGCCGATGCCGGCAACACGCTCGACCAAGCCTACGACCAGGGAGGCGCAGGGGCAGGCAGAATGATCGACGCCGACAACGGTGCGGTACACGTTGCGGGCAGCGGTGGCCTCACGGTCGACGGACCCACCGGCCTGGGCGAGACCACGATCAATGAGGAGCTCCTACATAGGGGATCTATCCTTCATCATGAAGGCTCGGAGCTACGTCTTGGCACGAACGACGAACGAGACGTGGGAGAGCGCACCGACCAGCGTGCTCTGGTACACGGCGTCGATGATGCGCTGGCGATCAACTTCGAGGGAGACTTTGAAGGAGGTACGGTGTTTGTCGCGCCGGACGGAGCGACCAATTTTTTCGTAAGCGGCGAAACGGACGGAAACGTCGGTGTCGGCACGAGTTCCCCCGCATCGAAGCTCGAGGTTGCCGGACCGATCCACTCGACGGCCGGCGGCTTCCTGTTTCCCGACGGAACGATCCAGACGACGGCCCTCGCCGACGATGCCGTGACCAGTGAGATGATTGCCGACGATGCCGTGACCCGTGAGGCGATTGC
>CAZQAS010000002.1:49180-51796 GCA_964591285.1 uncultured Rhodothermales bacterium | reverse complement strand
GATGCGGTGCGCAGTGAGATGATTGCCGACGGCCAGGTGAACGCGGTCGATCTTGCAGACGGCTCCGTCGACAGATCTAAAATCGTCGATGAACCCGGTTTCAACTATACGAACAACGGTCAGCCGAACACGCTTATAGACTTGGACGGCACGGGTGAATCCGTCGCGTCCGTTACGCTCGACGCGCCCGCCGACGGCATTGCCGTGGTCCGGGCCAACACGTCTGTCTCGGTTGGTCATCAGATCGGCGAGTGGGAGAACGTCGTCGTAAAGCTCTCCAGAACGGCGGGCGACGTATTCGCGACGTCGTCGTTTGGCGTAGGCGTCGTTCGCATCCCACCGGAGTGGCCTTCGACATCTGTGAATTTTGTGACGACGCTGCCCGTCTTCCAAATCTTTACCGTGACGGCCGGCGAGAATACGTTTCATCTGAACGCACATGACTCGCAGGATACCGGGCGAGCAAGGCTCCTTAAACCGGAAATCATCGCCATCTATCTGCCAACGCGATATGGAACGGGCAGCGGGATCGTCTCGGCAAGTAATGCTTCCTCTCTTCCCGACGACGGTTCGCCTAGCGTGATCTTGGGCGAGGACCAGTGACACGCAGCGAGGAAGCGCGTCACTCGCCGCCATCCGACGCGAGGACAGAATGAGGCGCTCACCGAAAAGCTTGGTAACGACGTACCTTCAGGTGGGCGGGCCGGCCGCTGCTCGATCTGCCGTATTCCTGCTGAACTGGATGGTCGTTCTCACGTCACGTGCCCTTCTGTGCGGTCTCCTTGTGATGTCCACGGTTTCCGAGGCGACCGCACAGATCATCCAGGAGCCCGCCGTGATGAGCACCGGTGGTGGCAGCGCGGCGGCGAGCACCTTCTCCGTCACGTCGTCGATTGGCCAGGCGCTTCCTCCCGGGCGGGCGGAAGCGAGCAGGTTTTCGATTTCCGGAGGTTTTCTCGCCTCCGCTGTGCCGGGGGACGTCGACAACCAGGCGCCCATAATTAGTCCGGTCTCGATCCCGCCGTCCGAAGCCGGGCAGGATGTCCATTTTGAGGTGTCGATCACCGATAATTCCGCCGTCGTCGAAGCCGCACTCCACTATCGCCGAGGCAGTGCAGCGGAGTTCACGAGGGTCACTATGACCGAAGCCGGTGGTGCGTTTGAAGCCATTCTTCCCGGCACAGACGTCACGGCGGTCGGCGTCGAGTACTTCCTCACCGCCGAAGACGCCCGCGACAACCGTACGCGCTCCCCATCTGCGGGGGTGAACGTACTGGCCGTTACCGTCGCAGGTCAAGGAATTGTCCGTGATCAGCCGCAACCGGCCGGCAGGTCCCAGACGGCGTACCGGATCGTCTCGTGGCCGCTCGATCTGGCAGACAAGAATGCCTCGGCCGTGCTTCAACGCGACCTCGGCGCATCGGACCGAACGCAGTGGCGCTTCTACGACCTGCTCCCTCCTTCCGGCGGCTCACAGCCCCTACTTGAAGGGCCGTCCGGCGTCACGATCGAGCCGGGGGTCGGCTATTGGCTCATCGTCGCCGAGCAGGCGACGCTCAGTACGGGGGCCGGCACGTCTATTCGTACGGACCAACCATTTCGGGTCCCGCTTCATGAAGGATGGAACTTCGTCGGCAACCCCTTCAGTTTTCCGGTACCGTTCGCCAATTTGAGATCGGAGAACGGGAAGAATCTCGACTTTCGTACTTTTGCCGGTGGATGGTCCTCCTTTGCGAGTGCAATGCAGCCGTTTCTGGGTTACGCCGTCATTACCGAGGATCAGGAGTCGAATGTACTCCTGATCGACCCCGGCAGGGCGTCGGCGACGGACAAACGTGCCGTGAAGGACCGCACGAATGCGGCGGCCTACGCTTGGAGCATCGGCATCACGGCGACGACGTCGACGGCACGCGATTCGGACAACGTCGCCGCGGTCGCCAGCGGTGCCGCGCGGGAATTCGACCAACTCGATCGTCCCGAGCCGCCGACCATCGGTAATTTCGTATCGCTCTCGTTCCCGCATCCGGACTGGGACAAGCCGCTGCACGAGTATGCCGTGGACGTGCGCCCGGAGGTGGACGAGGGGGAGGTTTGGGAGTTCGTGGTCGAGTCAAGCCGTGCGGAGGCAGTGCAGGTTCAGTTTACGAACGTCGCCAACGTCCCCGCCGCGTTCAACGTCGTCCTCGTCGACGAAGTGTTAAAGTTGAGTCGCGACCTGCGAGATGACCCGTCGTACGAGCTAACTACCGGTGGAGCCGAGCCGCGGCGGGCACTGATGCTGCTGGTGGGTACGGATGATTTCGTGGCGTCGACCGTGAAAGGACTCGAGCTGATCCCATCCAGCTTGGAGCTGTCGCAGAACTTTCCGAATCCATTCCGCGATGCTACGACGATCCGCTACGGCCTGGCCGAAGATGACGTCGTGACGATCACTATTTTCGATCTGTTGGGCCGCGAGGTATGCGTTCTTAAGGGCGCAGTTGAACTAAGGCCCGGATATCACACCGCTACCTGGGACGGGCGCGACGCCGCGGGTGCGCCGGCTGCGAGCGGCGTGTACTTCTACGTGCTCGAGGCAGGAGATCGCACGGCAATTGGAAAAATGTCCCTGGTGCG
>CAZQAS010000002.1:42976-49080 GCA_964591285.1 uncultured Rhodothermales bacterium | reverse complement strand
ACGGCCGTAACCGCCGATGCTGCCGGCAACTACGCGTTTTATACGAACGTGCTTGGCATGCGCCTCGTCAAGCGTACCGTCAATCAGGACGACGTCAGCGCGTATCACCTCTTTTATGCGGATGCGGTAGGCAGTCCCGGCACCGACCTGACGTTCTTCGATTGGCGCGTGCCGGGAGAACGCCGCGGCTCACGGAGCATCGTGCGCACCTTTCTGCGCGTGAACGGCCACGATTCGCTTGAATGGTGGGCTGACCGGCTCCGCGAGCACGCTGTAACGACGGAGGAGCTTACCGAGCGGGACGGGCGATTCGTCCTCGATTTTGAGGATCCGGAAGGACAGCGCCTCACCCTCGTCGACGACGGCGGCGCCGGAGACGAGCCGTCCGTCTGGGAGGATAGTCCCGTGCCTGCCGGGCATCAGATCCGTGGCCTCGGGCCGATCATGCTCAGCGTCCCGTCACTTGCGCCCACCGAGCGCGTGCTGACGGAGGTCATGAACATGCGGCGCGTCCGATCCTATGAAATGTCGTCGGAAATCGTCGTTTTCGAGATGGGCGATGGCGGACCGCACGCCGAGCTCCACGTCGCCGTGGAACCGGATATTCCTCCTGCGCAGCCAGGCGCAGGGGGCGTTCATCACGTCGCATTTCGCACGCCGGACGACGAGCAGCACGGCGCCTGGATTCAGCGGCTGAGAGAGTTCGGCATCCCGAACAGCGGGCGTGTGGATCGATACTACTTTCGGAGCCTGTACTTCCGAGAGCCGAACGGCATCCTGTTCGAGATCGCAACCGACGGTCCCGGATTTGCCGTTGACGAGGATCCCGAAACGCTCGGCGAAAAGATCGTCCTGCCGCCATTTCTGGAAAATCGCCGTGAGGAGATCGTGGCAAACCTCGAGCCGATCGCGGAGCAGGCATCGAAGTAGCGGGCATCGAGGAATGGACTTCGACGGACGGACGTCGACGCACTGGGCATCAAACTAGCGCGGCACGCCGAATTTCATGTATGTCTTCCTCGACGTCTTCTTCGTCATATTTCACGGCGCGATCGTACTCTTCAACGTCACTGGATGGATCTGGCGGCGAACGCGGCGGCTGCACCTGCTCGTCATCAGCCTCACCTTCCTGAGCTGGTTCGGCCTGGGCATCTTCTACGGATGGGGGTACTGCCCCAGCACGGACTGGCACTGGGACGTGAAGCGGCAGCTCGGCGAGACCGATCTGCCGGTCTCATACGTCAAGTACTACGTCGATGCGCTGACCGGCATGGCCTGGGATCCGCTCCTCGTCGACACGGTCGTGATCGCCGTCGCTCTCGCGGCGCTGATCGCGTCGGTCGTGCTGAACTGGCGCGATAGGCAGCGCGGATGAGTAGGTGGAATTCGGCGCCCGCGTCTTGCGGATCCGAGCGCGAACCTTACGGCAGAACCACCATCGATCGGCAATCTCGACCCGATTCATTTCCGCTCACGCAGTACATGTACATGCCTGCCGCGAGTCCGTCTGCAGACAGCTGAAACGTCTGCGGCCCAGCCACCTGGATGCCACGATCGATCTCGAGGACGGCTCGGCCGGTCAGATCGACGACGTCGATCCGGACCTCCTGCGGTTTTTCCACCTCGTATCGAATCGTGGTCGACTGCTCGAACGGATTCGGATAGTTGCCTTCCAGCACGAGGGTCTGCGGCAGGTCGTCGCGCTCGGATGCCGTCGACTCCGTGTAGTAGATGGTGAGCTGTGGACGTCGTTCCGACGTGGCATTCTCGCGGCTGTTAAACCGTCGGGCCGTGTGCATCTGACTTTCGTCGCCGATGATGATCCAACCGAAATTTGAGTCCGGATCGTCGTGCCACATCTGCACGTCTGCGACCAGCGCGTCGGTGGAACTCACCGTGTACGTATCTTGCGACGTACCTACGGTGAAAACGGCACTTTCCGCGGACTCGAAATCGCCTCCTTGATTTTCCCATTCGTCCGTGTCGTAGAAGGCGTAGTTCCAGGTAGCGTCACCGGTTTCGGCGCCTCCTCCCTGTCCTCCGGGCGTGCCGGCATCGGACGCTTCCTCGCCCCAATCACTGGTGAGGCGGTGAAGCGTGAACTCGTGAGGCGTCGTGGCGAATACAGGAACCATCGAAACGTATATCGTCAGTCGTACCGAATCGACCTGAACGTCTTCGGCCAGATCGCCCGCCACGTCGAAGGCGAGAAGTGCGCGCCGGTTGTACGGTCCATGGTTAGTGCCCGTCCGACCCGCGAAGAGATATTCGCCCGCTCCGTTGCTCGCATCACTCTCCTCGTAGATCGAGTTGTCCTTCACGGGCGTCAGGGTTACCTCCTGCTGGGCGATGGCCTCGCCGGCGAGAAAAGCCGCGGCAATCAGGAGGATGGTGCTGTATCGGATGATCATCACTCGTACTGCTGTTGGTCTACTCGAAAGATCTAATCCAGTCGGAATTTAGTGTCCGCGTAGATTAAGTGTGTGAAGCCGACGTGGACGTTACTGGAGCAGAATCATCCGCCCTGATCGGGCCTTCGAGCCGGCGTGTAGCGTGTAGAAGTACACGCCGCTCGGCAGACGGGCCGCCTCGAAGCGGACGTCGTGCCATCCGGCCGGCTGCATCCCGTCGACCAGCACGCGCACCCGGCGGCCGAGGGCGTCGTAGACCTCGAGCCGTACGTCGGCGGCCTTCGGTAGACCGAAACGAATGGTCGTGGATGGGTTAAAGGGATTCGGATAGTTGCCGTCGAGTGTCACGCGCTCAGGCATGTGCTCCGGAGCGCCGACGGACGTGATCGTCCCGCGCACGAGGTGAATCAGGCGCATCGCGCCGGCGACTTCGACCGTGCCGTCGGAGACGGCCACGCGGTGATGCAGACCGGCCATCCCACCCAGGTCGTACCCCGCGTCGGTGAGTTGCTGGGCGAGCGCCCCGTATTCGATCTCCAGGTCGGTGCTTGCACCCGCCTCCACGCGCACGAGCACCGTGGATTCTGCAAACGACTCGTCGGATGCGAGCTCCCAGGCATACGACAGGTCATCCTGGTCGACGTCGTCTCCGCTCGTCCATCGGATCAGGAGGATCTCGTCGGGATCTCCGGTAACGTGGATGGTGTCTCCGTCTGACGGCTCGCTGATCGTTCCGGCGATCGGCGGATCGTTTACCGGGCGGACGGTCGCGGTGACGGTGCCCTCCGCGCGCGCGCCGCGAGCATCCTCCAATGTGTAGGTAAAGGTGTCGGACCCGTGGAAGTCGGCATCCGGCACGTAGGTGATCCGCCCGTCCTCTTCCAGCGTAGTCGTGCCGTGCGCTCCGCTCGCTGCGGAGGCCACGAACAGGCTGTCGCCGTCCAGATCGTCGTCGTTCTCCAGGACGTCGATAGTGATCTGCTCGTCTTCATCGAGAGCCGCTTCATCATCGGTAGGCCGCGGTTGCCCGTTGGTCAGCGCGACCCAGTGAAGCGTCGTATCGGATTCCGGTACGATGAATGTGTATTCCTCGGAGGACGTCCAGTTGAGCACCTCGAGGCGGAAGCGGTACGTCTGGACCTCACCGGCGAGCGCTTCGGGGTAGAAGGCCACCCCGGAGTACAGCCGCTCTCCTGCGCTGTTTGCCTCCTCCGACTCGGGCCAGAGCGTCAGGCGAGGCTGATCCCATCGGAGCGGGCCCTCGCCGCCGAGGTCGTTTCCTCGAACGGCCGCAATGATGGGGTTGTGATCGGCCGCCAGATAGCCGCGGAATTGGATCGCGATGCTTCCCTCCTGCGGCTCCCACGGGCGCCAATCATAGGGGAGATCCTCGTCGAATTCGAAGAAGTGCAGCGGTGGGAGGAGTGGCCCGATTCCAGGCTGGATGGCATGGTCCTCACTCGCTTCAAGCGTATACTCCGGCTCGTCGCCGGTCGCGACGGCAAACGTGTAGTGGACGGCCGTCTGCTCAGGGACTTCGAAAACGGCCTCCCAATAGTCGCCGCCGGCATGTGTCATCTGGATGGACGAGGATGGATCGGTCGCGAGGGTCTGCCCATCCGGAAGCTCGTAGGAGGCCTGTGCGCAGTCGTCCAGACATCCGCGGATGCGGACTTCCGCCGCGGCCGTGAGCGTGTCGGGGATGCTCGCCGTGTTCAGCTCCATCGTGACGAGACGCCTTCCGCTCGTGGCGGCCGAGAAGTCGATCCCCTCGAGATCGCTGCCGGCCAACGTGACGGTGCGGGATTCGGGCGTGAACGAGATACCGTCCAGCGACGGTGTGACGACGTAGTCGCCCTCGTAAAGCCCCTCGAAGCGGAAGTAGCCCTCCGCATCGGTAGTCGTTGAGTCTTGGACGATCCCAGCAACGTTGACGTCGACTGCACCCGCGCCGGTCGTCGGATCGCTCTCGAGAACGACCCGGCCGGAGATGGCATACGTCGGCCCGGTGCCGCGATCGAGCACGAGGGAAACGGGCTGCGGACCGCCGCTGAGCGTGCCCTTGTGCGAGATACGGACAGTGTAGTCTCCGGGCACGGGATCGTAGACGGCGATCTGTTCGACGTTATCCAGCGTGTTGTCGCCGGTCGTGGCAGCGGCCGCCGGGTTGGCCGGATCGAGGGTCCACGGAAGATGGCGGCCGTCCGGGCCGATCACCTCCAGATCCAGATCGTTCACGAGCATGCGGATTGTGGGATCGAGCGACGGCGCAGTCGGGGTGCCGGGCACGTCGGTCCACGCGATGGTCACGCGCAGGGCCGGATCGCCGGCCGTGACGTCCAGAGGAACCTCGATGGCGGATCCATCCTCCAGAAAGTGTTCCTGCAGGACGCCGCCGCCGAGATCGGCATCGAGCTGCATCAGCGCGGCGGCGCGCGACAGATTGATGAGCCCCCACCCGTGGGAATAGTCGGGCCCGTTTGCCGTCCCGGCCTCGTCGGCCGTCTGGATGAGCAGCGCCTTGATTGTGGACGCGCGCAGCGGCGTGTCGCCGTTCAGGGCTCGATGATGCTGCAGGAGGAGTCCCACGGCCCCGGCTGCGCTCGGCGCGGAGAGCGAGGTGCCGGAGGCGCTGTTGTAGGCCGCATCTCCGCCGCCCGCCGAGGAGAGCAGGCCGGCGCCATTGGCCACGAGGTCGGGTTTGATCCGGCCGTCGTCGGTCGGTCCCCAAGCGCTGAAACCCGTCACGTTGACGTCGCCCGGCTGGGCGTATCCGCCAGGGATGTCCTGCACGGCGCCGATCGTAAGATTATTTTTGGCGACGGCGCGACCGGAGACGGAATCGTACCCGCTGCTGCCGCCGTCGGGCGGGCGGCTGACCGTCGAGACCTCCCATCCGCTCCCCGATCGGATGCAGTGCGGCTCGCCTGCGCCGGGACCGCTGTCGCCGCGGTCGTTTCCGGCGGACTGGACGATGAGATACAGCGGTGCGGATCGTGCGAGGTCGTCAACGTTCTGCGCCGCGGTATTGTAGAAGCCGAACCGATGATCCTCCGATTCGCTGATGGACGTGTTCCCGTGCCAGGTGCGCCGCTCCGCGCCGCCGCACTCCTGCGTGCCGCCCCATCCGGCGACGAGTCCGTATGAGTGATTGGAGACGGTAAGCCCGCCGGCCGCTGCCGAGCTCATCTCCGAAAGGGCGTTGTTCCAATCGTAGGCCCGAAGGGAAGCCTCGTAGGACATCCCGCGGGCTTCGGCACGGATTCCGGAGGCGATCATCGTTCCGGAGACGAGGGTCGCATGACCGCTGATGCCGGAGGCGTCGTCGACCTGGGTGACGCGCCCTTCGAGCTCGCGGTGCGTGCTTCGTACGGCGCCGCTGTCCCAGACGCCGAGCGTCTCGCCCACGCCGGTGAGCATGCGGCCGTCCGCGCCGCCCGGCTGGACGCGGTCGACGCCGATCGTTTGCGCCGAAACGGCGTTGTGCGTGGTGTAATAGTACGGGATTCCGCGTTCGTCGAGCCCCTGGATCTCGATCACGCGGCCGTCGGGATACTCGTGCCGGATGGGCATCCCGAGCTGTGCCGCGGTAGCGTCGGCCTGCGAGCGCTCGATGGCATATTCGGCGGCGAACCGCTCGGCCATCGTATTGAGGGCCTGAACCTGCTGGCGCTGCTGTGCGGCGGCGGACTT
>CAZQAS010000002.1:38381-42876 GCA_964591285.1 uncultured Rhodothermales bacterium | reverse complement strand
CGGGCGTCTGTATGATGATCCGGCGAACCGCGGAGCCGCACGAGAGTGTGTAGGTTCGACAACGACCGCGCTCCTTAATATATGTCGTCATGAATCGCACCCAGATCGACACCGAAAAGCAGGCCATCGACCGGCTCGATCAGCGCATTGCGGGCGGAATGCGCCGATGGGGCATGCCGGCGCTCCGCTTCTCGCTCGGGGTCATCTTCATCTGGTTCGGCCTGCTGAAGCCGCTGGGCCTCTCCCCGGCCGAAGACCTCGTGCTTGCGACAGTCGATTGGATGCCGATCTTCTCGCCGGAGACATGGCTCAATGTGATCGGGTGGTGGGAGGTCTTGATCGGTGTGACGTTCCTCTTCCGGACGACCGTGCGTGCGGCCATCGCACTGCTCTTCTTGCAGATGGTCGGCACCTTCCTCCCTCTCGTGATGCTTTCGGAAGTGACGTTTCAGTCCGGGATGATCCCATACGGCCTCACGATGGAGGGACAATACATCGTTAAGAACCTCGTCATCATCGCGGCCGCCCTCGTGATCGGCGGGACGGTGCGCGAACCGCGCGACCGCCCATAATCTGCGGGGATTGCGCACGTGACTCGTGCCGGTGGGTCGGATAAGTGGATGGGCGCCTCACCGCTACATACGGCGAGAAACAAAATCCGACCAGCCGCCATAGAGGACAGGCCCCGTCTCCGCAGAGCACGTCTAAACCGCACGTCAAGTATCCACACAACTCACTAGCAGGCGTTACGCCCTCTAAGCGGCGCGCCCTGACCCGCATTACACATCCACGTCACAGGCCCATGAAGTACGCGTTCTACCCAATCCTACAATGCGTCCGCATTTCCGCCATCCGCGTCGTTACGACGCTCCTCCTCGTCGGCAGCTCCGTTCTCGTCCTTGCGGGCACGGGGCACGTCGTCGATGCACGTCCGATTTACTTTCCGGCGGACACCACCAACGACGCGCAGACCTGGGACGTGAACGCGCCCTTCGGACCCACCGAGACGGTCCGCTTCACGACCGACGAGGGGACCTGGATGAATCTCAGCGTCAGTCCCGATGGTGAGCAGGTTGCCTTCGATCTGCTGGGCGATATCTACGTCTTGCCGATCGACGGCGGCACCGCCACGCGGCTCACCAGCGGCCCGGCCTTCGACGTGCAGCCGGCGTTTTCGCCCGACGGCAGCCGGATCGCCTACACCTCGGACCGCGGCGGCGGCGACAATCTCTGGGTCATGAACCGCGACGGCTCTGATCCGGAGCAGGTCACGAAGGAATCATTCCGCCTGCTGAACGGCCCGGCCTGGACGCCTGACGGCCGGTACTTACTCGCCCGAAAGCACTTTACGAGCACGCGCTCGCTCGGCGCGGGTGAGGTCTGGATGTATCACGTCACGGGCGGCTCCGGCTTGCAGCTCACCGAGCGCAACAACGATCAGCAGGATCAGGGCAACGAAATCGCGCTGAGTCCCGACGGGCGCTACGTCTACTTCTCCGAAGACCTCACGCCGGGACAGACCTTTCAATACAACAAGGATCCGAATGCCGGGATCTACGGCATCCGGCGGCTGGATCGGGAAACCGGCGAGCTCAAGACGCTGATCTCCGGCGTCGGGGGTGCCGCACGGCCGACCCCTTCGCCCGACGGCAAATCGATTGCCTTCATCCGCCGCGTGCGCGGCGAGACCGTGCTGTACCTCTACGACATCGAGAGCGGCACTGCGCGACCGCTCTACGACGGCCTCGACCACGACCAGCAGGAGGTCTGGGCCATCTTCGGCGTCTACCCGGCCATGGACTGGACGCCCGACGGCCGCTCGATCGTCTTCTGGGCCAACGGCAAAATCAACCGCATCGACGTCGATGCGGCGACCGGCGGGTCGAGGAGCGCGCGGGGGCAGGCGGTGGCCGTCATTCCCTTCGAAGCGAACGTCGAGCAGACCGTCACCGAGGCGGTCCGCTTCCCGGTCGACGTTGCTCCCGAGCGCTTTGAGGCCCGGATGATCACCGACGCGATTACATCCCCCAGTGGAGATTGGCTCGTCTTCAGCGCCGTCGGCCGGCTCTGGAAGAAGCGCTTGCCCAACGGCACGCCGACTCCGCTCACCGGCGACGACGACCGGTTCGAGTACGACGCCGCTTTCTCGCCAGACGGCTCGACGATCGTGTACACGACGTGGGATGACGAGGAGCTTTCTAGCATTCGTGCGATCGGCATCGACGGCGACGGCGCGCGCACGCTCACGACGCGCAAAGGGTACTATCACGAGCCTCGATTCTCGCCCGACGGCACGGAGATCGTTTTCCGCCGCGGCGACGGAAACCTGCTGCTCGGCTCTGCCCATGGAACCGAACCGGGACTCTACTGGATGGAATTCGCCGGCAGCGCAACCGGCCGTGCACAGCGGGCCGAGCTGGATGCCGATGGCGTCGCCATGCACAAGATCCGCGAGGATGGATACGACGCGCGCTTCGATCACACGGGCGAACGGATCTACTTTCAGCACGGCAGTGGTTTGGATCGGGAGTACCGCAGCGTTCGGCTGGACGGGGGCGATGAGCGCACGCATTTCACTATGGAGTATGCGGACCACGTCGTGCCGAGTCCGAACGGCGAGTGGGTGGCCTTCACCGACCTGTTTAATGCCTACGTCATGCCGTTTCCGAAGACCGGCGGCGCGGTCGATCTGACGAAGGATCAGCGCGGCGTTCCCGTGACGCAGGTCACGCGCGACGCGGGAACGGACCTTCACTGGAGCGGCGACTCCGAATCGCTCCATTGGGTGATCGGCCCGGAGTATTTCAGTCGGGATCTCACGGAATCGTTTGCGTTTCTCGACGGCGCCCCGAGCGAGCTTCCGCCGGTGGACACGACGGGCGTGCCGGTTGAGGTCTCCGCGGACGCCCACGTGCCGACGGGAACGGTGGCCTTTACGAATGCGCGGATCGTGACGATGGCAGGCGATGAGGTGATCGAGAACGGAACGCTCGTCGTGGATCGAAACCGGATCGGGGCGATCGGGCCGAGCGGCTCGGTGGACGTTCCGGCGGACGCCTTTGTCGTGGACGCCTCCGGCAAGACGATCCTCCCCGGCATGGTGGATGCGCACGCGCACGCGAACCACTTCTACAGCGGACCCACACCGGAACAGAGCTGGCCGTATTTCGCGAATCTGGCCTACGGCGTCACGACCATCCACGATCCGTCGGCGAATACGGATTTCGTGTTCCGGCAAAGCGAGCTGCAGAAGGCGGGGCGCATCGTGGGGCCGCGCATCTTTTCGACGGGCCGGATTCTCTACGGGGCCGACGGCACGTACAAGGCCGTCGTCGACAGCATGGACGATGCGCGTTCCCACCTGCGGCGCCTCAAGGCGGTCGGCGCCTTCTCGGTGAAGAGCTATAACCAGCCGCGGCGGGATCAGCGCCAGCAGATCCTGAAGGCCGCCCGCGAGCTCGGGATGATGGTCATGCCGGAGGGCGGATCGACCTTCTTCCACAACGTCACGCAAATTGTGGATGGGCACACGGGAATCGAACACAACCTGCCGGTGGCCCCGCTCTACCGCGACGTCATCGAGTTGTGGCGGCACACGGACGTGGGCTACACGCCGACGCTGGTGGTGAACTACGGCGGTCCAAACGGGGAGTACTGGTGGTACGAGAAGACGGACGTCTGGGCAAAAGATCGCCTGCTGCAGTTCGTGCCGCGTCCGCTGGTGGACAGCCGCTCGCGCCGGCCCACGAAAGTGCCGGATGACGAGTATCAACACCTCGACGTGGCGGCGCAGACGAAAAAGCTCGTCGACCAGGGTAACACCGTGCAGATCGGCGCGCACGGACAGCTGCAGGGACTGGCGGCGCACTGGGAGTTGTGGATGTTCGAGCAGGGCGGGATGACGCCGCACGAGGCGCTCCGCTCGGCGACGCTGCACGGCGCCCGGTATCTGGGGATGGACGGCGATATCGGCTCGCTGGAAGTGGGCAAGCTCGCGGATCTCTTCGTGGTGGACGGCGATCCGCTTGAGGATCTACGGCAGACCGAGCACGTCGCCTACGCGATGGTCAACGGCCGGCTGTTCGATGCCTCGACGATGGATGAGATCGGCAACCATCCGCGCGAGCGCGCGCCGTTCTACTGGGAGCGTGAGGGGGTGGATGATCGGTTCATCTGGATGCCCGCCACGCAGCTCGAGGGCGGGCAGGTGTGTACGTGCGGGCGGGATTAGGATTAGACAAACAGGTCTGCACGTGCGGCACTAGATTAAACAGGGTGCACGTGTGGGCAGAACTGAACAAACGGGTCGGTTAGGCGCCCGCGGGGCCGGTCCATCGAACCGGCAGCCGGCGGAGAAACGAAGCATTGCGCAACCTGTCCGCAATCACGGACGAGTGGTCGCCTCGGTCGTGCGCTACCGAACAGCTCGACGATCACACCTCATCCTCGAGGAGCGATGCCAGGTGGGCGTGCAGCGCTTCGAGCTCCACGTCCG
>CAZQAS010000002.1:30005-38281 GCA_964591285.1 uncultured Rhodothermales bacterium | reverse complement strand
TCATCCTCGAGGAGCGATGCCAGGTGGGCGTGCAGCGCTTCGAGCTCCACGTCCGTCATGTGGCTCGTGATCTGATACGGCATGAACTCCGGATCCATGGGTGCCTTTCCGGCGGGGCGTTCTCCCGTTCGCAGCGCATGTTTGAAGGCATCGAGCGACCACTGACCTGAGGCGGCGAGGTCGGGCGCCGGCGGAGATCCGGGCATAGGGGGTATCGCACCGCGGAGGTCGCTGCCGTGGCAGTACTGACACGTGACCGATGCCAGGTACTCGCCGTAGGCGGCGGTTGGGCCCACTTCCGGAGCAGGCGTCGATCGCGCGGCGGCGGTTCGCACCTCGAAGGCCGGATCGAAGAGGGCGGCCGCAACGAGGAAGCGCCCGGGTACACGCACTTCCGTGGCGGGGATCGTGTTGTCCACCGGCGGCACCTGCTGTAGGTAAGCGATGATGGCGGCGGCATCGTCATCGCTCAAGTTGTGAAAGGCGGCCGACGGCATGATGAGCAGCGAACGACCGTCCTTTTTCACACCGTGGCGTATTGCGCGATCGAAGTCGCCGGTGCCGTAGTCGCTTCCGATTCCGCCCTCACCGGCGGTGAGATTTGGCGCGACGATGCGGAACGGCGGCTCATCGACAATGACCTTGCCGCTCAGGTCCGAGGCGTGGCAGTCGGCACATCCGTTGATGTCGACCAGATGCTTGCCGCGGGCCAGGGTCGTGGAGTCCGCGTTTACTACGAGTGACGCGGTTTGAACCGAATAGACGGTTGCGAGCCGCGTACCGCCGATGTAGTACGCTGCGGCGGCGGCGACGATGATTAGCACGATGACGGCGGCGAGCACGAGGCCCGTCCATCTGAGGAAACGGCGCATGTCAGATGCAGGGGAATGGAGGAATAATCGAGGGATGCCGCAGCGCACCGTCGGCCCGAAGCCGTAACACGCGCGGCGCCGTGAATATAATGCTAAGGCACATTTTATACAGTATTGATTATACAGTATTGATCGTCGGGCGTCCGGCTGGCGCACGAAATCGGACCATCTCCATAGCAGCACTCGTAAACAAAACGTGCCTGGGGATGTACTTAAATATTTCGCAGGTTGGGCTTCGGTCGCTGACTCGGCGGTCCCAAGCTTGATTCCAGTTATCCATCACAAACACGCATTAGCATATGGCGAAACAAGAACCTATCAAGCAGGAGGGCATCGTGACGGAGGCCCTTCCGAATGCGCAGTTTCGCGTCGAGTTAGAGAACGGCCACGAGATTCTAGGCCTTCTGTCCGGCAAGATGCGCAAGTACTACATCCGCATTATTCCCGGTGACCGCGTAGACGTCGAGATGTCGCCGTACGACCTGTCTAAAGGGCGCATCGTCTACCGGTACAAAGATTAATTCTCAAGAGGCCGTCGGCTGCTGGCGTGATCCCGTCGTGCGCTGGCACCGAACCGTGCGCAGGCAGCGAGGAACCTACCGCAGGTACCGGGTCCTGCGGATCTGGCCTTATAGTCTCCCCAGGGTCATCCCCCCATCCACCATGATGACCTGACCCGTCGAATAGGCGAGATCGCCGCGGACGAGCATCGCAACAGCCCGGCCGACGTCGTCCGGCATCCCCCACCGCGCTTGCAGCATTAGGCCGTCCTCTATCATTCGGTCATATTTGTCCTGCACGCCCGCAGTCATATCCGTCTTGATGACGCCCGGCCGCACCTCGTAGACGGGAATACCGAACTCGGCCATTCTTACAGCCCAGAGCTGCACGTCCATGCTGAGGCCGGCTTTCGAGATGCAGTACTCGGCGCGATTCGGTGAGGCGAGCGTCGAGGAGACCGACGTCACGGTCACGACGGACGCCGCGAAGTCATCGTCGGCGCGCTGCTGCTCGACCATCCAGCGGCACACGTCGCGCGTCAGGAAGTGGACGCCGCGGAGATTGATGCCGAGCACCCGGTCGAAACTCTCCTCTGTGGCCTCCAGGATGTCATTTCGCTCTAACGGCGCGACGCCCGCGTTGTTGACGAGTACGTTCAAACGGCCGAACTCCCCGCGGATCGACTCGATGAGGGCCTCACGATCGCCGGTGCTTCCGATGTCGGTCGGCACGTAGCGGACCCGTACGCCGCGCCCGCGCAGCTCGTCGAGCGTCGTTGCGACGGCCGCCTCCGCGCGCCGGCCGCAGAGGGCGAGATCGATGCCTTCGTCGGCGAGGGTTCGAGCAATCCCGAGTCCGATTCCCCGCGTACCGCCGGTAATGAGTGCCACCTTGTTCATGGGTCGTTCGATCTTTGCGTTCGCTGCACGTTCGGCGGTCTAAGAATCAAGGGTCGGGACGTCGATCCATTGCCGCTCCTTCCACGAGCGGTAGCCGAGCTCGGCTAGCTGCACGCCTTTCGCGCCGGCCCGGAGATCGAACGTGTACGGTGCACCCGTCACGACGTGCTTCAGGAACAGCTCCCACTGGGCCTTGAAGGCGTTGTCGTAGGTCTCGTGGTCGGGGATGCGATTCCATCCCTCGAAGAAATCGATCGCCTGCGGCACGTCGGGATTCCAGACGGGCTTCGGCGTTGCGCCGTAGGATTGGATCCAGCACTCGCGAAGGCCGGCGACGGCCGAGCCTTTCGTGCCGTCGACCTGGATGGTGAGCAGGTCGTCGCGCCGCACGCGCACGCACCATGAGGAATTGAAGTGGGCGACGATCCCGCCGTCGATCTCGAACGTGGCGTACGCGCTGTCGTCGGCGGTGGCCTCGTAGGGTTCGCCCGATTCGTCCCAGCGCTTCGACACGTGCCGTGCCCCGAGGCAGGAGACCGAGCGGACCTCTCCGAAGAGGTTGTCGAGCACGTATCGCCAGTGGCAGAGCATGTCGAGAATAATGCCCCCGCCGTCCTCCTCGCGATAATTCCACGACGGCCGCTGGGCAGAAACGAGGTCACCCTCGAAGACCCAGTAGCCAAACTCGCCGCGGACCGAAAGCATCTCGCCGAAAAACCCGGAATCCCGCAGCACTCTCAGCTTTTGGAGGCCGGGCAGCCAGAGCTTGTCCTGCACGACCCCGTGGCGGACGCCTGCTTCTTCAGCGCGGCGGTACAAATCCATCGCCGTCTCCACATTCAGCGCCGTTGGTTTCTCGCAGTAGACGTGCTTGCCGGCATCGATGGCTCGTCGGACGGCCGGCGCCCGACGGTCGGTTGTCTGGGCGTCGAAATAGATGGTGTTGTCGGCGTCGGCGAGCGCGTCCTCGACGTCGGTCGTCCACTTCGATATGCCGGATCGCTCGGCGAGCCGCTCCAGCTTCTTCGGATTACGGCCGACGAGGATCGGATCGGGCATGATGGTCTCTTCGCCTTCCAGCTTCACTCCTCCCTGCTGGATGATCGGCACGATGGATCGCATGAGGTGCTGGTTGGTCCCCATGCGTCCGGTGACGCCGTTCATCACAATTCCGACACGGTGCTGGCGTGCTTCACTCATAGGTATGATGGGCTACTCCCTTCTGGTTTGTTGGATGAACGTGGATCGCGCGTGGCCTTTGGTACAGGATGACTTCAGTGCGGGGAGCCGTCGGTGGGCCGAACGGCAAAGAATGTCAGGTAGGGTCTTTCGTCGAGGATACGCTGCAGGTACAGCGCTGCTTCGCGGGCGTGGTAATCGCCCCACATCGTCGATTCGTCACACGGCACGCTTCGGCCTTCGGGAATGTGATCCCAGCCGTTCGGCCGGTGGTAGACGGAGTGCAGGATAAGGCCCTGATGGTTCGACTCCGTACTCAGATAAAGCTCGCTGAGAAGCGTGCGCATTACGTGCAGACCGGCCTGCCAATAGCGATCGCCCTCGGGCAGGCAGCGCCCGAGCCGCATCAGACCCTGCGCTGCAATGGCGGCGGCAGAGCTGTCTACCGGCTCGAACTCGTTGTAGGGATCGGCCGGGCGGTCGAGATAACCGTTGAGGTGGCGCAGTCCGGGCGCCCCGGTATCCCAGTAAGGCACGCCGCAAGCCGGCGTGTGATCGATGTAAAAGTCCGCGGTTGCGACGGCCGCTTCCTGCATGGTCGTAAGAATGTCCTCCCTCCCACCATAGGATGCAAGCTCCGCCTCCGGGAGCGTTTTGACGAATTCAATCTGCTCGGCGTATCCCAGGATGATCCAGGCGAGCCCACGCGTCCACGTGCTAAAAGGCGAGTAGCCCTGCTGGGTACCCGGGCACCGATACCTCCCGTCGTTGAGATTGAAGATGCTCTCGTGGGCAACCCGTCCGCGAACGTCGTACGCATCGCGCCCCTCGCCGTAGTAGACGGTGTAGCGGGCCGTCGTATCGGTGTGGACGAGGAGGCGCTCGAGCAGTGAGATACGTTCGTCGTTTTCGCCGTGTAGCGTGTGACCAAGGAGGTGGGCGACCGCGAGGCTGCGGAGCGAACGGATCGTGTCGGCGAAGAGCGAGTGCGGACCGTTGAACGAGTAGACGTAGCCCCCGTCTCGCACATCGCTCCACCGCGCCGCCTGCACGGCCCCGGAGCTCTTAAGGGCCATCTCGTAGAAGCGGTGCTCCCATTCTCCCGCCTCGATTCGCCCCTCGGCGGCAAGGCGGAGCAGTGCGCCGTAGGTGCTGATGTTGTTGAAGCCGTGGTCGTGTACACCGGTGTGGGTGACGTGGACGGCCATTCGCTCGAGAGTCCGCCTGCGGCCGAGTTCGAGGAATTCCTCGTCGCCCGTGGCGTCGAACTGCACCAGGGCGGAGCCGAAGACGAAGCCCTCGGTCCATTCGGTCCATCCTCTCGACGTGTAGCGGCCGTCGACGGTGTAGACCGGCGCGCCGTTGAAGGTGTCGAGGGCCGCGTCGATGGCGCGAACCTTCGCCGCGGAGAGATTCCAAAATCGCTCGAGGTCCGAACGGAGCGCCTCGGGCCGGATTGGTTCGGTGAGATCTATCACAAGTCTGTGGTTGGATTAAAAAGGTTTCAGGTTGCACGTTGCAAGTTGCAGGAGGGCGGGCGTTAAGCTGGGGGGTGACTGGATAATCGTTTTTGGTAGTGTGTGGTCCACCAAAGTACGGACGTTCCGGCCACGGCAGCCAGCATGCCGCCGGCCAGGTTCAGTAGTGCACCACCGGTGCGGGCCGTGAAGAGGCTGAGCACGATGAGCAGGCCGGCGACGATAAGCGCGAGCACGCCGGCGACGCGGTAGGCGCCGAGTGCGCTGAGATCCAGGCGGAACCCGGCGGGGGCGTGCGCAGGGGTGCGGAGATCCTTCTCGAAGCGCGCAATCCGATCGGCGAAGGTGCCGGATCGGCGGCTCGCGAGCGCTGTGGAGAAGAAGCAGGCCGTCGCCGCGGCCGTGCCGACGAGGGTGTTCACCTCGTAGCGTCCGAGCGCCACCCCGAGCACCTCCACGCGAATGTCGCTGATGAAGATGCCGAGGCCCTCGGCGGCGATGCCGGCCGTCTGATTGATGAGCACGTCGACCGCCAGTATCGCGAGGACGCCCGCGGAGAAGGCGGCCATGCCGGACCACCACGGCGTCCGAGTGAAGACGAGCCCGAGCAGTACCGGGATGAACATCGGCGCGTTGTAGAGCGAGTGGACCTTCAGGTACACGTCGAAGGCGCCGCCATACTGGCCAACGCCGAAGGCGACGACGATGGCGAAAGCGCCGAGGCCGAGGACGCTCAGCTTCCCGATCGCCAGCTGCGTCCGCTCGCCGAGTTCCCGGCCGTCGCGCAGCGAACGGCTGATCGGAACGAAGACGTCCTTCGTGATGACGGCCGCGAGCCAGTTGAACGTCGTATCGACGGAGCTCATCGTGGCGGCGATCATTGCGGCAACCATGATGCCGAGCATCCCGTGCGGCAGCACGTCCAGCGCCAGCGTCACGAAAGCCGCCTCCGACGGCGCGGACAGCGTCGGCCACATCTGTTCGAGACCCGGATAGAGCACGCGCGTGGTCATGACCGGAAGGATCCACATGAGCGGCAGCAGCAGGCTGAGTCCGACGCAGAGCAGCGCCATTTTTCGTGTATCCCGCTCATCCGGCACGCTGTAGTAGCGCTGCGCGATGTGCCAGTTGACGTTGTAACCGAGGACGGTGTTGATGAGATAGGCCGCGAAGAACGTGGTCGGCTGATCCTGCATGGCCAAGCCGAAGTATCCGTCCGGCGATTCGGCGAAGAGCTGCCGCACGCCACCCACGATGCTGCCGTCGCCGAGCTTGATGTAGGCCAGAGGAAGTACGAGCAGCGTCACGATCAAGAGAATCACGAATTGTAGCGCATCGGTGACCACGACGGCCCACAATCCTCCCAGCACCGTATAGAAGATCATCACGAGGCCGATCACCAGAAGAATCAGCTGAAAGCCCGTCACGGTCGCAACGCCGAGATCGAAGGTCTGCTGATTCAATCCGAGCGCCGTCGAGATAAAGATGCACAACGTGTAAATCGCGATGCCGAGGATGAGCACGTTCGGCACCACCGAGAGCACCGAATAGAAGTACGTGGTGCTCTGGGAGTAGCGCCGGCCGAGGAACTCCATGGGCGTATCGATGCGCGTGCGCCGCCACAGCGGCCCGTAGAGCAGGTAGCCGATCAGATACCCCCACGCGGCCGACGTGAAGAGCAGCAGCGCTACGGCGCCGTTGCGGTAGGTGAATCCCGCCGCTCCGACGAAGATGAAAGCCGAAAATCCGGAGACGAAGAGTGACAGGCTCGATAGGAGCCACGGGATCTGCCCGCCGCCCTTGAAGTAGTCGGACGTCTTGCGGTTGTAGCGTGCGACGTAGGCGCCCGTGCCCGCCATCATGAGGAGGTAGACCGCGACGACGACGAAGTCGAGCACGTTCAGATGTCGGAGCTCCGGCACGTCGTCTGGTCTCTGCTAGCGTCGCCTATCGCGAAAATCGCACGGAATGGGCTGTTTTTTCTCACGTGAATTTATCACTTTCAAATGAATTCACAAATGAAATGGCGTTTCATATCTGGAACGCATTATAAATGATGACGAAAGTGATGGCGGATGGGTACGGCCGGGCGGTGGTCGGATGAGTGTGGATCTGCTGCGCCTGCTCGATCTGGAGCCGCCGGTGGGTGACCTCTCGGTGCGCCCGGCGCTGGCGTTCACGCGTGCCGTGTGGACGACCCCGATAGACGGCGAAGCTGATGCACCCGAACACCGGATCATCCACTCGCGATGCCTTCAGCTCCACCGGCCGACGCGCTTGCAGCGGCTCGGACTGCGCCGCGTGCCGGGATACCACAAGTGCGGGAGCGGCGTGGAGATCGATTGGCCGACGGCCTTCCGGGTCTGGGCGTGGGATGATGGGGACTGGAGGATGGTCCGGCAGGAGGCCGACGTCCCCGATCCTGCGAAAGGTGAGACCTTGTGGTTCGATCTGGATGGCATCGAGACGAGCGCCGTGATCATCGAGGCGCGCCGGTGCGCGGTCGACGCCTGGTGGACGTCCTGGCCGCTCGTCTCGGAGGCCTTCATCCTCGAGGGCGCGCATCCGGGAACGCCGGCGCCGCGGCGCATGCGCCTGCTCACGACCGGGCGCGTTCATCTCGGAGACGTGGGCCCAGAAATCCACGCCTCGCGGCTGGACGGCCACGTTCACTACCGAACGCCGCACTTTCAGGTCGCCTTTTCGCTGAGCCGCCCCGGAATCCCCGTCTTCCGGCTCCGGCGCGAGGCTGCCTTCACGGAGGCCGAATCCGCTGCTGGAAGCGCTCCTATGGAGAGTGCATGGGTGGCCGGTACCCCGGATGATCGACGGGCATCCGCATCTTGGTCGCGGAATCTGATGCGAGGGGTCCCCGGCGCATGGCTGCACGGCCCGTTTCTTCATCGGGTCGGTGCCGCGCCCGACGCCGCGCCGTCGCTCCGTTTCGATGCCGAGGGCACCGTCCAGATCGACGGTCCACACGTGCGCTACGACCTGTCGTTCGCCGATCGACATCTCCGACTCGAGTGGGAGGTGCATCCGGACGAGCTTGTCTTGCACGTCGAGCTCACGAATCCGGCGGCCGTCCGCGTCTGGGATGCCTCGGCCTGGAGCTTCGGATTCGACATCCGCACCGCCCCGCCGCATACGCTTGGACGCATCGTGAGGCAGGGGCGATCCGGTGGCGTGAGGATGCCGGCGTGGCTCGTCCTGCCCGCACTCGGCGACGTCCGGATCACCCAAGTAGACGGCTCCGCTGCGCTCCGGTCGGAGGCCGTCCGCCACAACGACCTATCCGTGCTCGAGGTGCGGCTCGGCGAGACGCCGCAGCCGCTCGGCGACAGCGT
>CAZQAS010000002.1:0-29905 GCA_964591285.1 uncultured Rhodothermales bacterium | reverse complement strand
CTCCGGCGGGACGGCGGCATGCGTCCGGCAGAGGACGAGTACATCATGACCGGCACGGCCGCCCTCCTCGGGCTGAGCGACTATCTCCGCCACTCCGGTACCGCGGAGTGGTTAGACCGCTTCCGCGAGCCCATCGACCAGCAGATTTCCGCCATGAAACGGCGCGATCTGGACGGGGACGGCCTCGTTGAGAGCCCCTACCGAACGGGGGTCAGCGGAACGGGTCAGTGGAGCACGTGCTGGTTCGACGTCATCTCCTTCGGCTGGAAGGATGCCTTTGCCAACGCGCTGCTGTACGCCGCCCTGAACAGCCTCGCCGAGTCGCTCCCCCGGCTGGAGCATCCCGGTCCGGTCGCCGAGCTCGGCGCGTGGGCCCGTGCGCTCCGCGATCACTATTTCGATGCGTTTTACAATCCGGAGACCGGCTGGCTGGCCGGTTGGCGCTGCAGCGACGATCGCCTGCACGACTATGCCTTTCTGCCGGTCAACGGCGCCGCGGCGTGGGCCGGGCTCATCCCGGAGAATCGCCTGCAGGACCTGATGGGACGCCTCTGGGACGAGTTTGAACGCGTCTCGACGTTCGATCCGACGCTTGGGCTCCCGGGAAACTTGCATCCCATTGCGGATGAGGATCTCTCCGACATCATGCAGGGCTATCCGATGGGCTACTATCAGAACGGCGGCACGACGCAGTCGCAATCGCGCCACTTCGTCGCGGGCCTGTACGCGGCGGGGATGGCCGATGAAGCCGACCGGCTGCTCGAGCGCCTGTGCGCGGGACTCGCCGATGCGCGCGTCTTCGGCGGTTGCAAGACCGGCGTCGACTGGCGGTATTGGGACGGCCGTCCGTGCGGCTATGAGGGCCTGTTGACCGATCAATTCGGCATACTCGGGGTCGCGATGGAGCGGTACGGTGCGAAGCGACCCGATCTCGAACCAGCTTCGGAACACTCATGATCAATCGACGAAAGTTTCTGCATTCGGCGGCGCTCAGTACCGCCTTCGGATTCGGGGTCGCAGGTACCGGTTGGATGGGCACGTCCGCACGGGGCGCGTTGCGAACCGGTACTCATGGCCTTCGAACGACCGCACAACGGGGCATCCGGTTGCCCGCGATCGGACTCTTCTTCGACGCCGAGAACATGGACGAGGTGCGAGCCCGGTTTGCGGAAGACCCGATGTTCGCCACGCTGCGAGATCGCCTCCGATCGATCGACCGTGCCGAGGCGCGCGAGACGCTCCGAAACGACATCCGCTATAACGACCACCTCTATGATATCGCGACGGTTTCGCGGATGGCCGAGGATCTGGCGTTTCTCTACACGATGACCGGCGACGAGGACGCGGGTAGGCTCGCCATCGAGGCCGTCGAGACGATCATGCGTTTTCCTAAATGGGACTATTTCCTCGAGGCGGGCGAGCAGGTGATCGGACTGCAGCGCGCGCCGGGAGCGACCCTCGCGGTGGCGCAGGCGGCCGATTGGCTCGGGGATGCCGTCGACGACGAGGCGCGCCGCACCTGGATGCGCACGATGGGCGAGCGCGGATGCGAACCGTCGTATCTGTCCATCTACGGGATGCGCCATCCGGACCGCGTTGAGGGATGGACGATCGACGAGACGAGCACGTATTTCGAGCACCGACCGGACGAGCGCTTCGATCTCACCAACTGGCCGATCATCCTCGACGACACCAACCTGAAGGCCGTCCCGGCGGCAGCCCTTGCGATCGGGGCACTCAGCTATCGCGAGGTGCTCGGATCTGACGAGAACACGGACCGATGGCTGGAGCAGGCCATCTACTCGATGGGCACCTTCCGAGACCTCTATGCGCCCGACGGATCCTATCCGGAAGGCGTTCCCTATGCGGAATACACCTCGACCCATCTCGCGATGGCGACCGAGGCGCTCCAACGGATGGACGTCACCGACCTCTTCGACGTCATCAATTGGATTGGCTACGGCGCATTCCTCCGGGAGATGACCGTCCCCACGTACGACGCACCGCGCGCCGTGATAAATTTTGGTGACGGCGGGGGCGGCGCACGGTCGGCCGTCTCCTTCTGGACGGCTTCGCGGGCATTCGACGCCCGCTCCCAATGGTTCGGGCAGCAGCTTGCACGTGAGCACAGCATCTACTCTGTGGTGTGGTACGATCCGCAGATCGAGCCAAGCGCGCCGTCGGATCGGCCGCACCTGTGGATTAACGATCTCGACTGGGTCGTCGCGCGGACCGGTTATGAGCCGGAGGATGTGGTCGTGGCGATGCGCAGCGGCGGCCCCGCCAACCACGAACAAGCCGACCGCAACAGTATCATCGTAAAGGCATTCGGCGAACGCCTCGTCGCCGATCCGTACGGGGCACCGTACAACAGCGCGGATCCGGCCTGGATGATGCGAACCACGGCCGGGCACAGCGCGCTCCTCATCGATGGCGATGGACACCAGTACCACGACGGCGAAGAGGGGACCAACGCGTCCCAGGCCGCGGCGTCGGTCGTGCGGAGCGGCGAGCGCGACGGGTATCTGTTCTGGACGAGCGACGCAACGCCGGCCTACCGCCTCGTGATGCCCGACGTCCGCTCGGTTACGCGAACGGTCATCGTGCTGTACGAACTGCCGGCCATCATCGTGGCCGACAAGGTGCTCAAGAATGAGACGCCGTCCATCATTCAAGCCCGGTTCTTCGCAGACAACACCGACGGGCGAACGACGCTCGAAACTGCGCGGCCAGCCTTTCGCACGATTCGACCAAACGCACGGCTGAATGGCCACGCTGCCTCACCGGGCGGCGTCGCCGTGCGGACCGGCCGCCTGCCCATTCCCGAGGAGACGGCCTCGCGCTATCCGTTCGTCGAAGCGGCCACCGGTACCGAAAGCCTCCATCCCTATCTCGTGACCGTGCTCGCGCCGACGCCCGGCGATCAAAATCGCGTCGAGCTGTCCATCGACGAGAGCGCAGAGGGAGTGACGCAGATCCGCCTAGCGACGGCCAACGGGGAGGGCACGTGCACCCTCCATGACACCGGCGCCATTCCGGAATTCGAGCTCCTTCTATAATGGTATGCCGGCGGAAAGCCGCTCCAGCATGAAATATCTGGACTCCTGCGCATCGATCGGCATGCACGGGCCCACCGACGCGCGTGTCCCGTGGAAGGTGGACTCGCTGCTCAGCGATATGGAACACACCGGCATCCACGGTGCGCTCGTCTACCACTGGACCGCGCGGGAGTACGATCCGTCATACGGCAACCGCAAGCTCATGGAAGAGATCGCCGGCCTCGACCGCCTCTTTCCATGTTGGGTGCTTCTCCCCCATCATGCCGATGAGATGGCCCCCGGACCGGCCATCGTCGGTGACATGCTGGAGCGCGGCGTGCGCGCGGCGAAGATGTTTCCGCGCCGGCATCACTACCGCTTCGACGAGGCCGTCTGCAGCGCCCTCTTTACGGCGCTCGAAGGGGCGGGCATCCCCCTGCTGATCGACGTGGGACTGTACGGCGAGGATCAGCAGGCGAGCTTCGAGGAGATCGACCGCATCTGCGCAGCGCATCCGGATCTGCACGTGATGCTCCAGAAGGCGCGCTGGGAGAGCGTGCGAGACGTCGTCGCGCTCATGCAGCGGCACTCGCGCACGTACGTGGATTTTTCGAGCTTTCAGATTCACTACGGCCCGGAGTTCATGATCGAGAAGGTCGGCGCCGACCGGCTGCTCCTGGGGACGGAGTGGCCCTTCAAGAGCCCCGGCGCGGCCCGCTCGCTGATCGACTACGCGGAGATCTCCGCGAGCGACCGTAAGAAGATCGCCGGAGAGAATCTGGGCAGGCTGTTAAAGCTAGATCGGCTCCCGGAGCCGTATCCGGATCGAGACCGGGGCAAGATTCAGACTTTCGCGCAGCGCGGCCGGCCGATCGACCACGTGCCCGTCATCGATCCGCACACGCACGTGCTGCACGACGACCTCATGGGCGCCGGCTACATGGCCATGCCGCACGGCGACGCCGATCACATGATTCGGCGCAACCGTCGGATCGGCATCGACCGGTTCTGCTGCTCATCGTGGATCGGCATCTGGATCGACTACCGCGACGGCAACGAGCTGATCCACGAACTCTGCGAGCGTCATCCGCGGGACGTCGTCGGCTACGCGACCATCGACCCGAAAAAGAGCGACGATTTTGCTGCGGACATCCGCCGGTGCCACGTCACGTACGGATTTCGCGGTCTGAAACCCTACAATCCCCGCGTGGGGCTGCCTTACAACTCGCCGCTCTACGATCCGTGGTACGAAAAAGGTAATCAGATCGGCGGTTTTGTGAAGCTGCACCAGACGGCGATCGGCGATTCCTTCCTGGAGGAAATCGAGGAGATTTCCGAACGTTATCCAAACATGAACTACCTGCTCGCCCACTCCGCATGGACGTGGGAGGTAGCACGGAGCCGCGTCGATCTCGCCCGGAGGCGGGACAACGTCTACCTCGACCTCACTTTCACGAGCGTGCTGCACGGCGTCGTCGAGTACTTCGTGGACGAGGGCCTCGAGGACAAGGTGCTCTTCTGCACCGACGCGCCCATGCGCGATCCCATCCCCCAGTTCGGATGGGTGGCCTACAGCCGCATCCCGGAGGCCGTCAAGGAGAAGATCCTGGGCGGCAACGCGTTCTGCATCCTCGAGCACGCGGGGCTGCCGCTGGACGACCTACGGCGGAAATACGGCCTGGTCGAATAGGGTAGTGACTCCGGCGACCGGGCGTGGACGGTGCTGCGAAGCACATCAGCCCCCCAAAAGCTTCACGCCCGCCCCTCAAACAGGTCCCGGCCGGCGACGAGCGAGCGCATCTTCGCATCGGCGATCGAGCGCTTGAGCATCCAGAAGCCGCAGTCGGGGTGCACGTAGGCGATGCGGTCGGCGCCGACGATGCCGGCTGCCTCTTCAATGCGGCCCGCCACCTCCTCGGGCGTTTCGACAACCGTCGTCTTGATGTCGATGACCCCGACGCCGATCCCGATTTCGGGCTTGAGATCCTTCAGCTTCTCCAGCTCTTTGTAGCCCCGCCGGGCGAACTCCAGCACGAGATGGTCGGTGTGGAGGCGGTTCATATAGTCGAGGAGCGCCGTCCACGTGCCCTTCTGGATTTGCTGCCCGCCGTAGTTGCCGAAGCAGAGGTGGACGGCGGGCGTGTTGGGCACGGCATCCAGCATGATGTTGATGGCCTCGGCGGCCCACTCGGCCTCCTCCGGCGCGCCCGGAAGGTTCGCCTCGTCGATCTGCACGACATCGGCGTCAATTTCGGCGATCTGACCGGCCAGAACGCTGCCCAGCGCCTTGGCGAGCGCCGGGAGGTCCGCGTAGTGCTCATCGAGCAGGGTCTTGCTGAGCATATGCGGGCCGGTGATCGTGAACTTCAGCGGATGGCGGGTCAGGCCGCGCACGCGCCGGTAGTCGTCGACGAGGTTCAGCGCTCCGGGTCCGAGCTCGCCCTCCACGACGGCCGCGGGCTGCGCGCGAAAGCCCATCCCCTTTTTGCGGCGGAATGCCTCCCCGTCGGCGCGCGTGACACGTGATCGGACGTTGTCGAGCGGGTAGACGAAGTACTCGATCATCCCGTTCGTTTCCGGATGGTTGACGTCGAAGCGGTACATCTCCCCGTCGGCGACGAGGTCAAGCCCGGCGAGCTCCTGCGTCTTGAGCACGACGGCCGTGGCGTCGGTGAGGGCCTGCTTCGACGGGAGGGCCATCAGCCAGTCCGTGATGGGATAACTTCCTACGACCGTCGCTTTGATTTTCGGGTCAGGCATTTTGTATGGAATAATGTGTGTATGGACTGATGTGTACGGATGCGATTTAGGGAGTTCGCTTGATGCCTCGACGAACCAGGCTACCGACTGATTACTGGGCCCATTTCGCCGGCGGTGATCTCCAACGCCTCACGAAACGCGGCTATAGTTTCGTCGATGGCATCGGGATCATGGGCGAAATTTAGCAGAAAAGGCACGGCCGGGAAGATGCCGCGGCGGTAGAGTTCGCGGAAGAACGCCGCGCGGGCCGCATCGTCCTTCTCCCGCTGATCGGAGAACCGAAATTGTACGGCGGGCGGAAGTCCGATGGATCGCGCCTCGACCCCCACCTCTCGGGCGGCGTGGTCGAAGCCTTGCTGCAGGCGCCGGCCCATCTCCCAGATGTGGGTAAGGACCGGCTGCGAGGCGATGGTCTGCATGGTGGCGCAGGCCGCAGCGAGCGAAAGGGCCTCCCCGGCGTAGGTTGAGGTGATGACGACGCGGTCCAGCTCGGCCATCACGCGCCGGTCGCCGCCGAAGGCAGCCAGCGGGAAGCCGTTCGCCATGGCCTTCGCGTAGGTGGACAGCTCCGGAATCACGCCGAAACACTCGCGTGCTCCGCCGGCAGCGAGCCGAAACCCGGTCAGCACCTCGTCAAAAATGAGCACGGCGCCGCCTTCGGTGGTCAGCGCGCGGGCGCGGCGCAGGAAGTCGACCGCGGCGTGCTCGCCCCAGTCGTAGGGGACCGTGATCATGGCGGCGATCTCCGGACCTCGTTCGTTGAAGACCTGCTCGAGCGCGTCTCGGTCGCCGTAAGGTATGGGGATGACCATCCGATCGAGAGCCTCCGGGACGCCGTTGCGCGACCGGTCGCACCACAGCGGTCCAGGGCCGCGACCGGAGGAGAACCAATCGCCATGCCCGTGATATCCGCACGTCACGATAACGTCTCGCCCGGTATGTGCCCGCGCGAGGCGCACGGCGGCGGCGTTGGCCTCGTTTCCCGTCTTAAGGAAGCGGACCTGTTCGAGGCCCGGGATCATTTCGGTCATTTGCTCCGCCGCCATGACCTCCAGCGGTGAGGCCATGCTGAAGAGCGAGCCCTTCGCGAGCTGCTCGCGCACGGCTTCGTCTACGGCCGGATGCCGGTACCCGAGGATGATGGGACCCAGCGCCGAGCGATAGTCGATGAACCAGCGGCCGTCGACGTCGCGAATCCGGCAGCCCCTTCCCTCGTCGATGAAATACGGCTGAAGCCCGGCGAGCGCGGCGTCCGGCCGTTTCGCATTCGTCTGCGTTCCCCAGGGGATGACCTTCAGGGCGCGTTCGAAGAGGGCTTCCGATTCGGTCATGGATCCCATCACAGGAGCTGTTTGAACAGTTCGCCGGCCAACGGTTGGCCCTTCCGGCTGGTGATCGTTTCATCGAAAGGCGTTTCCATCTTCTCGTCACCGGCGTACGTGATACCCTCAGGTATGTAGATGGTCACGAGCGCTCGGCGGATGTGGTCGGTCGTGTTCGGCTTCGTGTAGTGGAAGGTCAGGCCGTGATGGAACGTGCAGCTGCCGGCGTGCAGCTCCACCGGCGCGGGATTCCATGCCTCTTTCTGCTCCTCCGTGAGCACGTCGTCGAGTTGCGGCCCATCGCCCGTGAACGACATCGGCGGCAGCTCGCCCCAGTGATGCGATCCCGGGATGAAGTGCATCGCCCCACGATCGATCGTCACGTCGTCGAGGGCCATCCAGCAGGAGAGCATCCCCGCGTCCTTCGTCGGCCAGTACGGCTGGTCCTGATGCCAGGGCGACGCCGCCTTCGAGTGCGGCGGTTTCACGAGACACTGGTCGTGGTAGAGCCGCATCGTGGAGCTATCGGAGAGGCGAGCGGCGATCGCGGCCACGCGGCGGCTGAAGACGTACTTCTTGACGTTCGGGTAGTGCTGCCAGAGATTGAGCATCTGGAGGATCTGATACTCCTCCGAGCCCTGCTCGTCGGAAGCCTGCTCATCCGTGTTTTGACCATCCGCTTTCCGCTCCTCGGAGCCGATGTCGCGGGCAAATGTGTCCCGCTGCGCGATGGCGCGATCGACGTCTTCCTTGAGCGCCGCCACCTCGGCGGGCGAGAGGACGTCGTTGAAGCGGACGTAGCCGTTCTCCTCGAAAAAAGTGACGTCCGAATCGGACACTGCGTAGGGTCCCTCGAACAGATTTCTCGATGTACTGATGGATGCGGCCATGTTGTTATCCTCGGTTCTTCCGTGTGTCTGATCTGGCTCGATGCTGCTCGTCCGGCTCGAATGTGATACGATACGTGTGAATCCGATAGGGCCCCCACGAGTCGGCGAGGCGACTGCCGTGGGGCTGGATGCGAGACTCGTTCCGCTCCTCCAGGTTCGTGCGGTGCACCGCGGCGGGCGGCCGCCCGAACGTCACCTCCCCGTCGATGGGTTTATCGGATGGATTGTAGATGCGCAGGATGATCCCGTCGCCGTCCTCGGCCTCCTTTAACGCGCTGAGCACCAGGTCGGTCGGTTCGATGGCGGCGAAGCTGACGTCGTCGGTTGCGAGACGGCGCGCGGCGCCGTCGGGATCGCGCTCGGCGTCGCCGCGAACGCGCTCGGCCGCGCCCGGAATGCGCTCGGCTCCGCCGGAACCGCTCCGGTGCACGTGCACCGGCAGGTGGACGGATTCGGCGGCGCGGTTTAGATCGGCGATCTGCCGGTCCGAGCCCGCCTGAAGGGGCAGAAACGCCCACCGAAACTGGTGCCGTCCGATGCACTGAGCATCCGGCGTCGCGTTTTTCCATCCTGCTCGGCCGCCGGGCCGCCAGTTGAGCGCGCCCCGTGCCAGCTCCCCGGTGCAGCGGAGCAGGGTCAGGGCGAGGACGCCCCCCGAGTCGTGCTTGAGCTCGTACTCGGGGAGTCCGACCGCAATCAGCGCGGCGGCCCGCCGTCCGTCGTCCACCGTGACGAAGCGCTGCATCGGCGCTACCGCGGCGGGCACTTCGATGCTGAAATCGGCGGGATCGTAGGCGCACTGCTTTCGCGTCACCACCGCAAACTGTCCATCGGCATGATGCGTGTTCGTCCGGCATCCGGTTCCGACGAGCACGCGGAGCCGGTGATCGCGCACCGTGTTGTCGATCACCGTCTCAAACGTCACGTGACGGCTGAAGGGCGTCAGCACGGCGGCGGTCGTGAAGGATGCGGGTGCGGTCTCGTCGCTGCGGCCTGTGCGATCGGCATTGAGTCCAGCCGGCAGGTTCCACGTGCCGGAAACGCTCAACTCGGCTCGGAGGGCCGTCCCGCTGGCCGACACCGACACCTCACGTCCATCCGACCGAAGAACGCGGTCGTGCGTCGGCGGCGAGTAGTTGTACTCGTCGCCTTCGTCGCCGCCATCCTCGAGGACGCCGATGGGCCCGAAGCGCTGGTCGCGTGCCTTGTCGGTCACGAAAAAGCGGCCGCGATCGTCGGCCTCGACCATCACGTGTTCGTTCTCGATACTCCGCTCCCGAGTGCGAAGTGCCTCTTCACGGAGCGGCTGGGACGTTTCGTCACCGAGCGGCTGGGATGTTTCGTCCTCTCGCTCGACACGGAGCGTGCGCAGTCCGAGTGGAGGAAGGTCGTGGAGCGCAGCACGCACGCGGAATCTATCGACGATCGACTGGCTCGGGTAATCGAACCGCTTGAGCGCAAGCCCGAATTCCTCCCTGCGGCCGACGATTTCAAAAGGAATCCGGCGCCCGTCGGCATGCTCGAGCACGAATCCCTCGACCGGCGGCAGCGGCTCGGCCGTCTCGACGTCCGGATTCAGTCCGACGACCACGGGCCGGCGGAAGAAGTCGACGTCAAACTCCACGACGTCGCTGCGATGGAACGGCGACGGGTTGAAGATGGTGATCCGAGCATCGTCGCCGCGCGTTACGAGCTCGTCGCGCTCCTCCCGATGCTCGCCGGCGAGCGACTCCCACGCAAACGATTCGACGCCCTGGCCGAGTTCCGTCAGCTTTTCGAAGCGCGTCATCATCTCTCGATGTACGGCATCGATCGAGCATCCGCAGATGGAATCGTGTGGATGGTTCTGCAGCAGGTACGTCCATCCCAGTCGGATCAGCGCCGACTGCGACCGGCCGCCGCGAAGCACGGCCAGGGCGTTCATCGGCTCCAGATATCGTTCGAGGAGGCGCTGTCCGGCAGCGTTCGCCTGCTTGAGGTACATCCGGCTCGAGTATACGCCGCCTGTGACGTTGAACGCCCAGCGGTAGCCGAAGCGCATCTCGCCGTGCACCACCGGAAGTTCGCGTCCGCCCGCGCCCTCCTGCAGCGCGTCCATGAACCGCGGCAGCGAGCTCTGGCGAACTTCTACGTCGCCGTCTGATGATTCATTCAACAGCCGGACGGCCTCCGGCAGCTCTTCGTAGGGCCAGTGATGATCGCCGCCGCTGAGGACCAGCCGCTCCGACGTCAGCGCTCGGTCATCGATGCGGCTGCGGAATGCATCGAATCGGTCGCGGACGTCGTCCGGATCCGTCGAGTTGAAATAAGCGCCGCTGTAGCCGAGATCCGACAGGTGCTCCATCAGCACGTCCGAGCCGTCCGGCGCGCGCCACCGATACTCCGACGGCTCTTGACCCGGCTCGCCGCCGAAGCCTCGCCAGACGACGGCGGTCGACATCCCGAAGCCCTGCAGGATCTGCGGCATCTGCGCGATGTGTCCGAATGAATCAGGGATGTATCCGACGTCCATCGACCGGCCCATCCGCCGCGCCGCCGCGCGCCCGCGCATCAGGTTGCGCACGATCGCCTCGCCGCTCACAAGGAACTCATCCGGCAGCACATACCACGGGCCGACGTGAAGGCGCCCCTCGCGAACGTGCCGCGAGATGCGCTCCCGGGCTTCGGGCCGGACCTCCAGGTAATCGTCCACGACGATCGTCTGGCCATCGAGTGTGAAGCTTTCGAAGTCGGATCGCTGCTCGAGGATGTCGAGCAGGTCATCCATCATATGGACGAGCCTTACGCGAAAATGCTCGAAGCTCAGGTACCACTCGCGGTCCCAGTGCGTGTGCGGTATGACGTGGTAGGTCGGCACGTGGTGGCAGTCGCCTTTGCGGCTCAGAGAAATCCCCAGTAACCGGCGAGGCGCCTCAGCGGTCCTCCCCGGTGTGGCCGGTCGAAACGTCGTCCAACGTGGTCACGGTGGTGAAGTCGAGAAACCGCCGCATCGACCCGTAGGTGAGCGTCAGCGTGCCCGGCTCCGCGCGCATGAAAGGCCCATCGAACAGTGGCCAGTTCTCGCGATCAATCGGCTCGCCGTCTACCTGAGGGATCTCACCATAGGTGAACGCGAGACGATCGCCGCGCAGCGTCGTGAACCGGACGCTCGGCGCCGGCTCCAACGCAGTCTCCAGCGGCAGCGCAAGCACGGCATCGCGGAAGGCGTCGAGCGAAGCGTAGTCTGATGTCGGCGCGGCCTGCACGACGGCGCCGTTCTGCAGGGACTCGCTGTGCAGGCGCCAGACGTTCTCCTCCTCCCGCCACTCGTACGGCGCGAGCGGGTAGTAGGCGACGAATGCTGGACCGGCCCGGCTGAAGATCCATCCGGATGCGTGCTCCTCGCGTTGGGCGAGTTTCTTCGAGAAGAATCCGGAGATGAAAGGGAAGCGCGTTCCGGGCTCGATGTCGTAGAGCGCGATAAGGGCGTCCTGCTGCTGGAAGACCTGCTCATACGGCGAGGCGCCGGTCCATTTGTCCGGCGAGTCGTAGGTCCCCTTCGATTTCACGACGGCCTCCGTCAATACTTCCGGCTCCTCCGGGAAGTACATGGCGAGCTCGTGACCGGAGGAATACGGATGGATCGTAAAGAGCAGATTGTAGCCCTCCTGCAGGTCGTCGTCCGCCCAGAACAGCTCCCACGTGTGCTGCTGGATGGGCTGTAAGAGCCCCCCCTGGATGGAGGCCATCGCGTAGTCGTGGCTCATATAGGTGTACTTATAGACCGGCGCGTTCTTTACCGGGCTGTAGCGGATGCGGTGCCGGGTCCGCTTGCGCTCCCGGTGGACGTACGGCTCGGAACGATCGCGCGCGATGTGGTAGATTTCCTCCGGCAGGACATAGCCGCTCATCGCGACGATTGCCGCCGCGCCGGACGGCCGAAAGTCGGTGTTTCCGAAGAGGAGCCACGCATGGCTCGTGCTTTCGTCGTCCCAGCGGCGCACGAGATCGTCCGGATAGATGCGGCTGAAGCCGCCGACGTAGAGCCCTTTGAGCGATTCCGCGGCAAAGTCGGCCAGGATATAATCGAGCATCATGCCGGCCCGCTGCTTCATCTCCGGATCTTCGGCGAAGGCGTAGAGCTCGGCCATCGGGATGATGAAGTAGGAGATGTAGCGCGGGGAGTCGAACTCGCCCTGGCCCCTCGTCGTGGTCAGATCCATCCACGAGGTGAGATAATCCTCCGCTTCGGCGAAATTTTCGGACGAGCTCTTGCCGTTAAACCAGGAATCGGGCGGCTCGTCCGGATAGAGCTGCGCCATCAGATAGAGCGACGCGTAGTACATCGCCCAGTGGTTTTCCGTATCGCCGCGGTAGGGCGTGTACGTTCGCCACTGATCACGAAGGCGCGTCATGAGCGGCGGCGGAAGGCGATCCTTCCCGAGGTAGTGGATCAGCACGTTGGGATACATCCAGAACATGTCGCCGCTGGGGTTCTGCATGAGCGTGTCGAGCGCGGCCTGTGCCCAGTCGAGGTCCTCGCCGCGGTAAAGCCGCGCGGCGATCTGCATGTAGCCGGTCCGCTCGCGCTGCGCGAAGAAGTCGATCAGCGTGTCGCGCCGGGCGTGGAAGTCGGCCATCCGCTCCTGGTTTTGCGCGCGCTGAAGGCCGAGTTCGTCGACATTTGCCGGGAGCGCTGTGGAGGCGTTCGCCTCTTGCTGCGTCGGCGTGGTGGTCACACGCCCCTGCGACGCGTTCTCTTGCTTCTGCGCGCGCGCCGTCGAGGCGGACACCAGGAGTATCAGTCCGATGATCAATCCCAGACGCATGCCTCATCCTCCCTCGTTGACGAAGACCAGATCCCATATCGTGGCGCCCTCGAGGCCGGCGTAGGCCGCCTCCGACGCATCGCTCTCCAGGCGGAAAACGCCGCCCCCCACCGTGCCTATCCACAATCGGCCCGACTCGTCGGGATCGAAGGCGAGCGCGTGGATGGTAGGCCCCGAAAGCCCGGCCGTCACCCGACGCCATTCCTCACCGCCGTCGGTGCTGATGAATACTCCCGTCTGAAAGCCGGCCGCCGCGAGGTGACTAGGGTCGGCAGGATCGGCGGCCACGGTATAGATCACATCGTCGATGCCCGCGACGGACTCCCAGGTGGCCGCGCCGTCGCGCGAGATGAGCATGCCCTCCCCGGTGCCCGCCATCCATAGATTCGGATGGGCGTCGGACTGCTGCACGTCGCGGACGTCGACTGGCGGCCCGACGTGCGACCACGTCCGTCCGTAGTCCGTCGTCTCGAAGAGCCCTCCCTCACCTCCTGCTAGCGCATGCCCGGCGTGCGCCGCATCCGACTCGATGGTTTGCGCGAAGTACGGGGAAATCTGCCGATCCGGCGCATGCCATTCATCCCCCAGATCACCCGACCGCCAGACGCCGTAGGCGGTGGCGATGTAGACGTTCGAGGGCTCGATGCGGTCAATGGCGACGTCCTGTACCTCGGTGATCTCCCACCCGGTCGTGATTCGCCAGCTGGCCCCGCCGTCCACCGTCCGCAAGGCGCCGTTTCCGGCGGCAAGAAAGAACGTGTCCGTCTGCTCCGGCACGAACGAGAGCCCGTTCGCGCGGACGTTCGTCCATCCAAAATGTGTCCAGCTCGTGTCCGCCTCGAACCGGTAGACGCCCGACGGGGCGTTCGCGGCGCCGACGACGTAGCGCTTGTTCTCGAGCACGGAGGCGTAGAGCCTCGACGCCTCCTGCGCGGAGGCGGAATCCGGCGCCAGAACTGCCAGAAGGAGCATCCAGCAAAGCACAGCTCTCATCTAGATCACCTCGAAGGCTGGGATCGATTCGCGGCGACCGCTTTCCACGGAGGCACGCATGGCTTCGACGACCGAAAGGGCCCGCAGACCTACTCGAGCGTCCGTTTCCGGCCGCTCCCGAGAGCGCACCGCGTGGCCGAATTCCTTCATCTGCAGGGCGTAGCTCTCGAGTCCGTGCGCTCGGAAGTCGTGCTCCTCCGCCGGACCCTCGCCGTGGCTATCGGTATCCTCCCGTCGCCGCCACGCCAGCCGGTGCGGCGTGCCCCAGAGCGACCCTTCCGTGCCGGAGAGCCGATACTCGAAGGCGATCTGGGTGCAGTAATTGCTGACCATCGTGCCGAGCTCGCCGCTTTCCGTCTCGAACGTCGCCACCACGCTGTCTTGAACGTTCGGGGGCGAGGCGACGGATCGCGCTCGCGCGCTCACGCTCGCGATCGGTGCGAGGAAGTAGTGAACGAGGTCGATGGCGTGAATGCCGAGCTGCATCACCGGCATCAGCGGGCAGTAGCCGGGCCGGAGGCGCCAGGAGTCGTTCTGCAGGCGCAGACCGGTATCGGAGGAAAAATGGATGTCGACGGAAACGACCTCGCCCAGGCGGCCTTCCTCCAGCAGAGCCCGCGCCTTTCGTGCGGCACGGCTGCGGCGCATGTTGTGTCCGACCATCAAAATCCGGCTCGACCGTTCGGCCGTCCCCATCATGGCGAGCCCATCCTCGACGACGTTTGCGATCGGCTTCTCCACGAAGACGTCGAGCCCTGCCTCGAGGGCGGCCACGGCCTGCCCACGGTGCAGGTGGTTCGGCGTGACGAGGATGACGGCCTCCACGTCGTCGCGCTCGAGGACGGCGTCGTATGATTCCGTGCCGTCGCAGCCGAATCGGTCGGCGGCGCCGGCGCGCTGGTCGGCATCGAGATCGCAGACTGCGCGCACGGCCAGGTTTCCGGCTTCAGCCGTGGCCTTCTGGATGGTCCCACCGTGACCGCCGAGGCCGACTAAGGCCACGCCGACGGGTTGGTTCGATCCGGCTTGTGAATCGCTCATGGTGCCGTGCTCTCTTCGTTGCTTCGGTGCGTGTTCACGACTTCGTTGGCGCCTGCGTGTTCACGATTTCGTTGCCTGCATGTACACGGTTTCGTTGCGCCTGCGTGTTCATGCACGTGCGTGCCTAGGTGTGCTGCGGCGCGGCGCCTTCCGGCAGCGCGGGCGCATCCACGCCGGCTTTCGGCAGCGTGCCCTGCAGCTCCTGCCTCCAATGGTCGACCTCGCCCCCGGGCGCATAGCAGTAAATCATGGTCATCGTCTCGGAGCCGGTATTCGTGAGTTGATGATGCACCGACGGGGGAATGAAGACGGCCTCGCCCGCCGTGATCGTGCGACGCTCTTCGCCGACGCAGATCTCTCCCTCTCCCTCGAGGATGACGTAGACCTCTTCCTGTTCGTGGTTGTGCCAGGGGACCTGCCCGCCGCCGGCGTCGAGCCTTACAATGCCCATACAGTATCGATCGCTCTGGATGGGCGAGCGTCCACCGACGACGTTTCTGGTCGTTCGTCCAGCGGGAAAGGATTTCCCATCGTCAGCATTCAAATTGACTACAAGCATGCGTCCTCCGTCTAGTGCGGTCATAGCAGTTCAGGCAGACTCGGTAACGAGCGAGCGCAGGGTCCGCATGCTCTCGCGCGAATTTTCAAAAAGCGGCAGGCAATGCGTCTCGAGGGTCACGTGTTCGAGTTCGGTATCTTCCGCGATCCACGCAAGCAGCATCTCCCAATCCATGACCCCGTGCCCGACGGGCCTCCAGGGCTCCTCGGTATCCGACGGATCAAAATCTTTGACGTGCACATTGCGGATGTGAGGCCGCAGTGCGTCGAAGTCCTCGCGGCTGATCTCGTGCCCTCCCCAAACGGCGTTGGCCGGATCCCAGTTCGTCCCGAGCAGCGGATGCCCGATTTCTTCGAGCATGCGCGCGACGTCCTGCGGCAGATCCGCCCAGAAGTTCGGCTCATTCTCGACGGCGACCGTGATGCCGCGATCCTCCGCACGGCGGGCGGCGGCTTCGAACGCTTTCATCGCGCTGGTGCGGTTTCCATCGGATTCTCCGGCCATCTTCTCGAACCCGAAGACGATGATCGTCGAGCAGCCGAAGCGCCCGGCCAGGTCCAGCGATTCCGGAAACACGCGGTCCAGCTCTCGGTCGACGGTCGCCGTATCTTCGATGGAGCCCTTGAAGATGCCCGGCGAGACGGCCGTCACGTTCAGCCCTTGCCGAACGGCATCCTCAACGAGGTCGATCTCGTCCTTCGTGAAGGCTGGAAAACGCCCCTTGGCTCCTTCGCGCAGCTCCACGCGACGGATGTCCCAGTCTCGCGCGATGGCGAGCGCCTCTGCGAGGTCGCGAGACAGTTCGTCGGTTAAGGCGCCGATGTCCAATCGGCTCGTCCCGCCTTTTTCGTCGTCGGTCATCTACTTTCCTGGTTTTCGATCCTTTTCATTGTTCGGTTATTCTTACTGTTCGATCCCTCTATTTTCGGCGCGTGGACCGATGCATGCCCGGCGGCCAGGCGTCGGCCGTCCATCCCCCTATTCATTCCGCCGCAGCATCGCGTTGATGTCCCGATTCGCCCGTTCGAGCATCTCGTCCCCGCCCAGCTGCCCATACGCGAACCGCTCGATGTAGGCGCCCAGCATGTCGGTCGCGCGGCCTACACCTGGAAATTTCCGGGGCGGATACACCGGCTGGTCCAGGAAGACACGCATGTGCGGATCGTCGGCGAACTCCGGGAGCTCGGCGACGGAACGCGTGCACGGCAGCACCTGCGCCATGCGGACGTATCGCGCATAGGCCTCGTCCTTCATCAGCCACTCCACAAAGCGCCAGGCCTCCTCTTTGTGCTCCGAGTCGTTGCTGACGACCATCGGATAAGAGCCGCCGCCGGAGAGCGACTCGGCGTACTTCGGCACGGGCCCCACGCCGAAGTTGACGTCCGGATGGTGCTCCTTGAGCCAGCGAACGACGTGGATCTCGCGGATGAACATCGCCGCGATGCCCTGCCCGAAGGCCTGCTGATCGCTTTCGAGATTCACCGAGTCGAGCCGCTTGTCGAAGAGCACGGTCTGGTAGAGCTCCGTCGCGCGGCGGCCGGCGGGCGACTCGAAGTACGCCTCCGTGCCGTCTTCGTTGAAATCGATGCCGCCGGCCGAGTAGAAGAAGGTCAGCCACTTCTCGCCGATGCCGGCCTTGTAGCCCGTTTTCCGCAGCGAGAGACCGGCACGGACCAGCGAGCCGTCCGGCCGCCGGACCGTCAGTTTCTCGGCGTAATCCAGCATCTCCTCCCACGTCTCCGGCGGCCGCTCCGGATCGAGCCCTGCCTCCTCGAACAAGTCCTTATTATAGTAGAGGGCGGTCCAGTCGGCGTCGTGTACGATGCCGTAACAGCGGCCGTCATAGTAGGGCGCGGAGCGAATTAAATCGTTGAGGCTGTTCTCGCGGACCATCTCCTCGATGTAATCCGGCGCGGGCGCCATCAGCCCGTTCCGCTGGAACTCGACGAGTACGTTTTCGCGGAAATGAAAGATATCCGGCGACTTCCCGCTGCGGAACCGCAGGCGCAGCTTGATCTCGTAATCCTTCAGGGACGTGCCCGGAAACTGCTCGAAAATGATATTGACGTCCGGATTTTCAGCCTCGTAGGCCTGCTCGGCCCACTGGAAGTACTGCGTTTGCTCGGAAGCGATGAGCAGCAGGAAGATGCGGATGGGGGTGCGGCCGTCCGACGATCCGCCGTTCCCGCCGCACGCGGTCAGCAGCAGAATCAGCCCCAGAACGAGTCCGCCTGAGCGGAGCTTGGCACGTACACTTCGTCTTAACATCGCACGTCGTCTATTCGTCTCCACATCCACATTCGACTATTCGGCTCCATAGCGGCATTCGGGTATTCGTCTCGACATCGGCTTGGCGCTATCCCTTGATTCCCGTCATCGTCACGCCGCGGATGAAGTGCCGCTGCATGAGAAGGAAGAAGATGATGATGGGCGTGACGGCGACCGTCGAGGCCGCCATCATCTTGACAAAATTCGGATTGTTGATGTCGGAGAATCCGAGGATGCCGACTTCGAGCGGCTTCAACAGCTCGGAGTTCACGACGATCAGCGGCCAGAGGAAGTCGCTCCAGGACCACATGAAGATGAAGATGCTGTAGGCGGCCAGGGTCGGCCGGATCAACGGCAAGATCACGCTGAAGTAGGTCCGCAGCGGGCCGCATCCGTCGATCTGCGCCGCATCGATCAGATCGTCGGGAATGCTTTGTATGGTCTGGCGGAAGAGAAATATCCCGAACGGCTCCATCAGGCCCGGCACGATCACGGCCCAGTAGGTGTCGACCCATCCCACGTCGACCATCATCTCGTAGAGCGTCAGCATCTTGACCTGAAAGGGCACCATCATCGTGATGATGATCGCGGCGAAGATCACCTCGCGGCCCCGAAACGCCATTTTCGCGAAGACGAACCCGGCCAACGACGTGAAAAAGAGGGCTGGAAGCATTTTCGCCGCCGTGTAGATGGTGCTGTTCAGATAGTAGCGCACCATCGGGCGCTCGGTGAACACGGCCTGATAGTTCTCCCAGGTCAGCGGATCCGGGATCATGTTGCTCAGGATTGCCAGCAGGCGGCGCGGCGTCTCGAAGAAGGCCTCCGCATCGGCCGGCGTCTTGAGGGAGGTCAGCAGCATCCAGAGCAGCGGCCCGACCATGACGATCGAACCGAGGATCAGAATCCCATGGACGAGCACCGGCGACCAGTCGATCGGCGGCCGTGTGGGACGCGCGCGCTTCTCCTCGGCCGGCGTCGGCAGACGCTCGGAGGCCACCGATGGCGTTTTGGGGCTCGCAGTCTCCATCTATTCGGTACGGGCGGTATGGTGGCTCGAGGGCGTCGCGATCAGCCCAGCTCCTCATGCGCCGCCATGAGCGCCTCGACCACCAGGTCGCAGTCGTCGCGGCTATTGTATATGTGGGTCGAGACGCGGACGGCATTCAGGTCCTGCTCGGTTACCGGACGCGTGCGCAGGTGAAATTTGTCGATAAAGTAGGAGACGAGGTCGCTGTGCGGGACGCGGTCGGATCGGAACGTGGTCATCGAGCCGCGAAGATCAGCGTCTCGCGGCGTGAGAACGGTCACGCCGTCGATCCGGCGCAGCCGGTCCTGGAGGTAAGTCGCCAGGCCCGCGCCGTAGCCGCCGATTCGCTGCATCCCAATGCGGTTCAGGAAATCGATCGCCGCCACGATGCCGACGATTTTCGCCGCGTCGCGGGTGCCGTATTCGTACCGCTCGGCGGTGGGGTTGTATTCGAAACGATCGGGCAGCTCGTAGCCGTCGTCGGAGTACGAGCCCACCTCGACGGGCCGAACGCGGTCCTGCACCGCCTCGCGGACGACCAGGATACCGGTCTCCATGGGTGCGCCCATCCACTTGTGGCCGCTCGTGGCGTACGAATCGCAACCGATCCCAGCCACGTCTACGGGAAACATGCCGGCGGTTTGGGCGCCGTCGACGTGGAAGTAGAGCCCGCGCGAGCGGGCCAGCGCGGCGATCTCCCGCACCGGCATCCGGATTCCGGTCGGGGCCGTGACGTGGCTCACCTGGATGGCGCGCGTGCGAGGCGTGACGAGTTCCTCGATGCGTTCGAGGTTTCCCGCGGCGCTGGTCGGGTCGGGCTCGAAGATCCTGACGACGATCCCCTGAAGCTTCTGCCGGTTGAGCCACGGAAAGGATCCGCCCGGGTGCGCGTGGGACTCGAAGATGACCTCATCCCCGGGTTCCATCGGGATGCCCATCGCCACGATGGCATTGCCTTCGGTAGCATTACGGGTGAAGGCGATCTCGGAGGGCACGGCACCCAGGAAGGCCGCGGCAGGCTCACGCGCCTCGTCAAAGGTTGGGCGGTGATGATGCTCGGAGACGCGCTGGATTTCCATCGTCATCCGGTGCTCCTCGTCGAGCACGGGGTACGGTGCGGGGCCGAGCCCGCCCGCGTTCATGTACGTCCGCTCGTAGGTAAGCGGGAAGTTTGCCCGCACGGCTCTCCAGAACGCCTCGTCGTCGAGGTCCTCGGGGGGCGGCCACGGAGGGCGCGCGCGCCGACCGTCTGGGAAGACGGCAGCCACGACGGATCCCGCAGCAACGTCGCGCAAAAACCGGCGGCGACTTTTTGGCATGATGGATGGATTTCGGTTACTGATGCGTTTCGTGGCGGGCGTGGTCAATCCTCCCGACCGATCTTGAGCTGAACGAACGTCGCGAAGGCAATGATTATCAGCAGCACGACCGCGGCCGCCGATGCGTATCCCATCTCGTCGTACTGGATGCCCTGCTCGTAGATGTGATATACGATGGTTCGGGTCGCGTTAACCGGCCCGCCCTGCGTCATCGCCAGCACGATCGTGAAGACCTGAAACGAGCGGATCACCGCCGTGATGAGCACCAGCAGCGTAATCGGCCGAATCTGCGGCAGCGTGATGAAGCGGAAGTTTTGCCACGGCGTCGCTCCCTCGATGCTGGAGGCCTGGTAGAGTTCCTCCGGGATGGCCTGCAGGGCGGCGGCGAACAGGACCAGGTCGAACCCGAGATTCTTCCAGATCTGAAGCGCCATCAGGCTGGGAAGCGCCAGATCCTCGCTCCGCAGCCACGCCATGGGATCCTGGCCGATGGCGGTGAGCAGGAAGTTGAGCAACCCGTTCGACGCGTAAAGCCAGCGCCAGATCATCGAGGCGGCCATGAGCGAGGTCACAACCGGAAGAAAGTAGATCGTCCGGTAGAGTCCCGCCCACCGGCCCGTCCGCTCGATCAGCACGGCGAGGAACAGCGCCAGCACGACGCCGATCGCGACGGTGACACCGACGAAAATGAGTGTGTTCACGAGCGAGGACGTGAACAGCGGGTCCTGAAACTGGCGGATATAGTTCTCGAGCCCGAGCCACGGCGTCTCGCGAAGTAGCAGCCCGTATTCCTGAAAGCTGATCAGGATGCTCTTCAGAATCGGGTAGTACTGCAGGATGAGAAAGAACAGCAGTACCGGCAGCAGAAGCTGGTAGGCCGTTCGAGACTGGTCGTCTGTTCCGCCCCACGGCAGCGAGAAAAACCGTCTAGTGGTGGCGGACATAGGTGATCTCGACCGTCTCCTTCTCCTTCACGCGAACGCCCGCCTCGGCGTAGGTGCTGTTCTCGATCTGTACGTTATCAATGTCGACGTCACGGTGGCCCACGCGGCCTTCCGCCGCGCGGGTGCCCGAGGGCAGCAGCAGGTGCAGGCGCACCTCGGAGTCCGCCGTCTCAACCATCAGGCGAATTTTCGAGGCGGCGGTGTCATGTTGATATTCGTAGGCAAAGCCGGCGCCCGACGCCTCGTACGAAACGTGAACCCGCGCTCGCTGCTCGCCAGCGGCCACCCAGCGCGGCGCGAGGTCGACGCGGCGGAACGAGTACGCGGCGTCGTGAATGCCACACAGCCCCTCCAGAAATCCGACTAGCATCGCCGAAGACCCCCAGCCGTCGGTCGGCTGCGCATCCGGGCTCGTGCTCGTCTCGATCGTAGATGGCGTGCCATCTGGAAAGTACCACAAGTAGGTCTCGCCGGTCTCCTCGATCATGCGCCGGTATCGCTCGATCGTTTCCAGGCCGTAGCCTTCGAAACCGTGGGCAAAGGCGGCGCGCGCCAACTCGCCGCCCACGAGCGGAAAGATGCCGCCGTTGACGTAGGCGCCGGCCTTCAGCTTCTCGTCGCCGAAGATCCCGTCGGGAAACGGCGGGTCGATTGCAAACCACTCGGCGAACGCATCTGACTCGCGCCCGCGCCGTCGATATTCTTCTAGGATCGCCACCGCCTCGTCGTGGCCCGCGAGGCCGCGATTCACGGCCGCGGGCGTGCTCAGGCTGAGCTGCGCCTCCTCGTCGACGCCCGGAATGTCGACGGGCGTCAGCTTGTGGAAGTGCCGGTAGAATCGCCCATTGAAGAGCAGCTCGTTGGCTCGCCGCCGCACGCCGTCGGCCTCGCGCTCCCACCGCTCGGCCGCATCGTCACGGCCGAACGTCCGGTAGAGCTCGGCAAGAAGGCGGCTCGATTCGTAGAAGCCGCTGTTGTCGCAGTGGCTGATGCCCCAATACGTGTCGTCGGTGACGGCGAAATTCAACCAGTCGTTTCGCCCAGCCGTGTAGTCGAAATCCCACGTGTCGATCGTATAGGGACGCTTGACGAGCCCGTGCTTCTCATCCCATCGCCACGGATGCGTGCGGGTGTAGGTCATGGCCGCCTCGAGGGCCGGGAGCCGGCGCTCGATCCACGCCGCATTCCCGGTGGCCTGCCACGCCAGGTAAGCGGCCTTCACGAAGCGGTATTCGACATCCGCCTCTACCGGCACGCGCACCCACTTCTCCCAGTTCTCGCGCTCGCACGGCACCTTTTCCGGGACGGTGGTGACGTAGTCGAACACGCGACCGCTTGCCGCCTGGCTCGACGCGAACGCATCGACCACGCTGGTGACGTCGGCCTCCACGTAGCGCCCGGCGCGGAGCATGTCCGAGTAGTCGCGAATCCACAGCGCCGGTGTGTCCGGGGTGCGAAAACCCCGCACGTTCATTCCGTCGATGACGAGCTCAAAGAGATCGGCCTGGAGAAAGCCCGCGATTCTCTCTGGAAAAGCGTCCCACAGCCCGCTGCCTGTTTCGACGGATAGCACAATGTGAGTTTCTTATCGGCCGAACTGGAGCGTGAACTGATGGACGTTGTTCAGCAGATCCATCTGCGTAAAGGCATAGTCGATGCTGACGAGATTTCCCGCGACCTCATACTGCAAGCCGCCGCCGAGCGACATCTTTTCGATGGTCGTGTCGACCGCCGGGCGGTTGGCCGTACCCCCGTCGGAAGCGCCGGCATAGTTAAACCGGTATCCGCCGCGGACGAAGAGAAGATCGTAGAATGAGAGCTCGGCACCGCCGAAGAGCAGCTGCTGCGAATCCTGCGGCTTCGTCGCATCGAGGGCCAGCATCAGCCGCACGCTTTCGTTGTTGACCGGATACAGCAGCGTGCCGATCGAGAAATTCAGCGGCAGCGGATTGTCCTGATTGTAGAACTTCAGGGCCGTTCCCAGATTGTTGAGACGCGCGGCGATCTGCCAGCCGGCGAGGCCCACGCGGTAGATCGATCCGAAATCGAAGGCCACTGCCGAAGCGTTCACGCCGTCGATCGATTCGTTGACGACCTTAAAAGTGGTGCCGAGCGTGAGCCGATCGAAGAAGTAGCGCGAGAAGGAGGCACTGACGGCGATATCCGAATAGCTAAACGTCTCCGACGTTTCGGTGTCGGTGACGAGGTCCTGGAGGATCGGGTCCGTGTAACCATTCTGCCGATTGGCCGGAATATCCGAGACGCCGAAGTGCTGCACGCCGATCGTAGCCGTGCCGAAACCGAGGTTGTACCCTGCTGCGGCGGCCGTGTAGTTCAGGTCGGCAATCCAGCGCGAGTGCGACAATGCCGCGCTAAAGGACTGCTGATTCGACAGCGCTGTACCCGCCGGATTCCAGAAGATCTGGTTCGCGTCGTTCGCCAGCGCCGTCACGGCAGAGCCCAAGGCAACGGCACGTGCTCCCACGCCGATCTCCAGAAAGACGCCGCCGTTGCGGCCGGCCTTTCGCTGCGCATCCGCCGTGTCGGCCGTAAGCAGCACAACAAGAGCGATCAGAACGAGTCGTGCTGTGACTTGAATCGATGATCTCATAATCGTTCCTCCTTGTACGTGGTTTGCAGCTCGCATCGGCGTGGTGAGCATCTCGTCAGCGTAGAATGGCGAAGTGGCCGGTGACTTCATTGCCGTCCCCATACGATACATGGTAGATGTACAACCCGCTGGCAACCTCGACTCCGTCCTTGGAGAACATATTCCAGGTATACTTTCCATCCGGAGCTCCCTCCACGACGTCCTGAAGGATGATTTGGCCCGACACGTCGACGATCGTCAGCGTGAAGGACTCCGGCAGGTTAAGAAAGTCGATGCTGTGGCTCGAGGGATCGTTCCGCACGTCGTTAAGCCCCGTAATCTTGTAGGGGTTCGGCGTGACGGTGATCAGATCGGCGACCCGATCGACCGGCGCCGCGGGCGGCGTGACGGTGAAGGGTGCTCCGTGGTTGTTGTATTCGTTCGTCCCCGGCTGTGGGAAGTCCGCATTTAGCTCGGCGAACGTGTACGTGCCTCCCCATGGCGCCACCATCCCGATCTCTCCGGGAGCCGCATTCGGCGAGTTCCGGCCGTTGCGGTTCATGTTAGACGTTTCGATGTGCCCGGCGTCGACCGCCCCAAGCGGTCCGGTGAAGCTGCCGTTTCGATACGCGGAGACGTAGTACCAGTACGTAAACCCGGTAATCGCCTGCTCGTCTTCGAAGACGAAGTCATATCCGTTCGTCGCGTCGGCGAACGAACCGACCTCACCCGCCGGAATCGTTTCGATGAGCTCATAGGTTCCCCAGCCTTCGGGCTGATAGGTACCCTGGATATCCGTTTGAAAGAGCGACACGGCATCGAAGTGCGGATTCACCGGATCGAGATACGGACCCACGTCTTCGCCGGGGTCCATCTGGTGATGGTAGTTATCCAGCAGCCGAAAGCCCTCGTCGAGGAATTCCGTCCGCTTGAACTGGGACGCGCGCCAGATCTTATAGCCATCCGGAGCAGGTCCCGCGTCAGAGACGTCCGTCCACCGGACCCGGGCCGTTCCGGCCGTCGTGCTTTCGACGTTGACGTCGGGCGTTGCCGGAGCCGGTAGGGCGTCGTCGATCGTCCAGCCCCGGTTCCAGGCCCACTCGGCCGCTCGCGTGGCGTCGTCGATGCCATCGAAGCGGTAACCGGCCGCTACGACGGCCACCATCGTAATCGATTCACCGACTTCCAGCGAATACGGGCCGATGCCCTTGAACATGCGCTGGCCAAACGTATACTCGAGATTGAAACCGTCTCCGCCGTAGAAATTGCCGGCACTCGCCTCAGGATTCCAGGCTTCCTCCCAGATCGGCTGCGTGATGCCGGCTTCCCGGCTAAGATCTTCGCTGGCGTACTTGAAGTCGCCGTTCGGACGCGCACCGGCGTCGCCCACGACGAAGGTCTCGATTTGACCGGCCGTACCACCGGAGAAAAAGTTGCTATTCGGCGCGAGATTCACCTGGATGTCACTCCCGTCGGACCGCTTGCCGTAGTCCTCGTACCACGTGGCCGTGGCAGAACGGAAGGTGCGATCGGAGGCCGAAGGGAATTCGCCGACCAGGCCGGGCTGCCAGTGCGTCGACGTGTACCATCCGCGCTGGGCACCCTCGCCGATAGAATGCGTCCCGAAGATCGTACTCTTGTCCGGTGCCGTTCCGATAGCCTGCTCACCCTGACGCACACCGAGAAAGGTCATGCTGTTCCAGACGTCGGTATAGCCCTCAAGGAATCGGTAGTTGTTGATGCCGAATCCGCGCTCGCCTTCCGGCGGCGTCGAGCGTTCCTCCGTCTGGTCGGGACGGACGTTCGCGTACCAGACGACCTGGTCGTACGGTGCACCAGTCTCATCGGGGGTGGCTACGTATCCGAAGGTCCGTCCCGCGCCGAAGAGATTTGCGCTCCGGTCGCCGTTGTCTCCGATCCGCACAGCCGTCGTCGGCAATCCCTGTATGAAGGCGCCAATCCCGTCGATCACGTGATCCGTCTCCTCCGGCGTGCCGTCTCCGTCGGTATCCACGACGCCCGTGTTGGTCATGGTGATCTCGATGGCGACGAAATCATTCAGGTTCTGCTCGTTGAGCGTGTACTGGTGTGCGCGAACCTGGAAGTCGATGCCCGCAGTCGTGGGCCATCCGGCTTCGTAGACCAGGTGCTTGCGGGTTACGTCCGTAAATTCGGCAGGCGAGGCGTAGTCGCGCGCCGGGTCTCCCGCACCATCCAGATTGGGACTGTAATAGGCGAACATGAACCGATCGTCTTCGGTCTGGTCGCCGCCGTTGGCGCGAATCGGGTTCTCCTCTCCATAGCCCGGCCAGCCGTCGGCCTCGTAGACGGGAAAGAGCATCCGCCGCCCGTCGCGCCACGAGTTCGTGATATAGTAGTCGTTCGGCCACATGCCGGCGGGCTCGCGCCAGTTCGATCCGTCCGGACCGATGGTGAGCCACTTCAGGAAGCCCATGTTTGAGAGTGGGTCCTCGACGCCGTTCTCGGTCGCGGTGTTCATAGGCCGAATCGCCTCCCAGAGCTCACCCGCGACCATGTAGCCGACATCCTCGATGGTCGGCTTGGTATACGAGAGGAGGGATGAGGGCGCGTGCCGCTCCTGGGCGAGCACGTCACCGGAGCTCAGGAGGAGGAGTGCGGTGCAGAGCCCCGCTATCGCGCTGATCTTTGCTTCTGTCGTTCTCATGATGGGACGGAAGATCAAGGTGAGGTCAATGGCACGGTCGTTCATCGCTGGCTCCATCAAAATTGCAGGCGAGAGCCGATGTAGACCTGGAAGGCCTGCCCGTAGACGGGGCTGCCGTCGCTCTGTATGAGCACGCTGCTCGGTACGCCCGTTTCCTGGAAGCGAACCGGCCCACTGGCCGAATCGGTTTCGTAGGCAATCACGTTCTCGTGGTTCGTCAGATTCTTGATGTCGGCGAACACGCCGATACCCGCTGAGCCCGAGATGTTGAACATCTTCTCGGCACGTAGGTCCAGCTGGTAGTTGGTCGGGCCGGTCAGCAACTCGCGCTCGCGTGGATCGCCGCCGACTGCCGGCGGATACAGGAAGCCGCTCTCGAGCGAAAACATGATCGCCAGCGAGGTATTGAACGGCAGCGACGAAACCGCCCGGAGGATACCGCGATGACGGCGATCGTAGCCCTCGTTGATCACCGAATTCCCACCTCGCACGTTCTGCGGAAAGTGGCGATAATTCTCGACGAGTTCGAAGGGCAGCTGTGTGTCGGTTTCACCCTCGGAGTTGAAGTCGCGTTGGTTGATACCGCCGACGACGTTCGCCCGCTCGACGGACGAGAAGGTGTACGACGCCGTCAGGCCGAGCGTAACATCCTCGCTAAGCAAGAGCGGCCGCCGTCGGATCGTGAGTTCGATGCCCCGGACGTCGGCATAGCCGAACGTCGTCTGGTACGTGTAGATCGAAAGACCGGGGAGCGCGTCCTGCCCCTCCGGAACGCGGTTGTTCGCATCCAGCGTAACGGTTGAGTAGTTGTCTACCGCCCGCATGTACGCGTTTACGTCCGCTCCCCATCCAGGTGCGAATTCCCACTGCACGCCGAGCTCGAAATTATTCGAGGTGATCGGATCCTGATTCGGATGCTGCAACGTGAAAAAGCGGCTCCGCGAATGATTTCCGCCATAGAGGTGGTACAGCCGGCTGTACGGCGGGAGCTGCTCGTTGCGAGCATAGGAGAAGTACATGGCGCCCGTCGTCCCGATCGGGTGCGAGATCCCAATTCTCGGGTTTAGGAAGACGTCCATCGGCACGTCATCGCCCCGCACGAAGTTGTTGCGCAGCAGCTCGCGGCCGTTGATCGTCTCAGTGACCTGCTCGAACGGGAAGTAATAGTCCTCGATCTCCTCCATGTCCCTGTCGACGAATTCCGCCCGCAATCCGACGTTTACGATCAGGCCGGCGTATTCCATGCGGTCGGATGCGTAGAGGGCAAACTCCATCGGATTGCGCGAGTAGCCGCGCGGGATGAACGGCTCGTCCTCCGCGTTCAGCGTAAAGCCGATCCCGTCTACGCCGTAAGCCTCCTGATAGTCGAAGCCGCGGAGCTTCACCTCCGTGCCGAACTGCAGGAAGTGATTCGGCGTGACCTGGTTGACGTAGTCCACCTTGATGGCGTTCTGGATGGACTGTGTGTCTTCGGAATAGACGACCGGATTGGTCAGCTTATAGCGCTGACCGTCGGGAAGGAAGAGCCCCGTGTCACTGAAGGGATCGGCGATCATCGCGTAGAACATCTTGTCGCGGGTGTTGCCCGTGCCGATGTACGTCTCGATGTTGGCGGGATCGAAGAAGTCGATGAAGTCGCCGTCCTCGCCGGGATCCGTGAGGCCGTTGCCGTCGTCGTCGGGATAGCCATAGCGCGACTGTGTAAAGGTGCGGTAGGCCTGCACGTCGAAGTAACTGTCATCGTTGATGATATGCGTCCACTTCAGCGAACCGAGATAGCTGCCGCCGTCGTTCTGGGCGACCCCTTCGAGGTAGAATCGCCAGAACTCGAGGTAGTCGCGGTTATTCCAGCCGAACCACATACCGCGGTCTTCGAGCATGCCAATTGCCGTGATCCGGTCTTTATCTGTGAGCTGATAGGACGTCTTCAGCAAGCCGGAGACACGCTGGTCGAAATCGTTGGGTGCGTAGCCGTGGGACTGGAACCACTGCCCGGAGAGGAAGAAATTCCACCGGTCCGTGACCGCTCCGCCGATGGAGCCGGAGATATCGAATTCCGGATCCTCGCCCGCGGCGTATTTTCCAGGATCCCAGGTGTAGAGTGCCGCCCGATCCTCCTCGCCCTGATCGATCAATGACTGCCGCTCCTGGAGGTATTCGTCGGCATCGTGATAGAACGCGAGCGAGTCGGGTCCCGGGCGGTTTACTTGCGGCGCGACGCGCACGGAGAGGTTGCCGCTGATTGGGCCGCGGCCTTCGTTGAGGGTGACCGCGACCAGGCCGCCGGAGCCCGTGGAGTACTGCGCGGGCGTGGCGCCGCTGTTGACGGCGACCTCGGCGACGGCATTCGGGTCAAGGCTGAAGAGGCGCGGCGAGATTTCGTCCGTGCGGTTCGCGCTGCTGTAGGTGCTCCCTTCGTAATTCGATCCGAACGAGAGGGAGTAGTACGCATCTGAAATGTCGATGCCCTCGAGGACGGTCCGGGATTCAAATCGTTGGCTGCCGCGAATGAATCCCTGATACGAATTCGCGGTGCGCGAAATGACGTCGTCGAGCGTCGTGACGGGCAGCTGCTGCATCTCCTCACCGGTCACGAGCGAACGCGACGTCGTCTGATTTGGGTCGACGACCGGCCGCTCGGCCTCGACGACGAGCTCCTCACCCTCGACGACCTCCTGGCTCAGCTCTATGTCGAGCGTCGTCGTTCGATCGGACGTTACTAAAACGTCCGTGACGACCTGCGCCGTATAGCCGACGAATTGAAAGCGGAAATCGTGCTGACCGGGCGGCAATCCAATTAAGTCGTAATGGCCGTTCTGGTCCGCTGCGGTTCCGTAGTCGGTGCCTATCATCTGCACCGTTGCGCCCGGCAGCGGTTCGCCGGTTTGCGCGTCGGTGATCTCACCGGACACCTTGCCGGATTGGGCGAGGGCCGGTCCTCCGGCCAGGCCCGATGCCGCCAGCATCAATACCACGAGAAAGGAAGTAACGTTACGCTTCATAGGAATGACCCCTTCGTGCTGGATGGATCAGATTCGCTGTGATGGGCCCTACCGCACCGTCAATCGGTCCGGTTCCGCCCTGTGATGATCGTGTCTATGCGTGGACGATCGCCTCGTCCGGTTTCCCGCTAAGGAGAAACCCAAGTTCTGTCGATATCCGGTTCGCGGTGGTCTTGACCATGCTGCGGACCTCCTCAATCCGCTCGATGTTATCTGCAACCTGTGCCGACAGCATGGCGACCGTCACGGAGGCGCAGGGGTGGTGGGCACTGTCAAAAATCGGGGCCGAGATGCAGAGGACCTCGGCGTTGTATTCACCGTCTACGACGGCCACTCCTTCGTCGCGTACGGTCTTCAAGCGGCGCTCGAGCTCAGCTCTATCGGTAACCGTTTTGGGATTAAAAGCCCTCAATTCGTGATTCTCAAGAATCCAGTGGAGGTCGTTGGTGGGGAGAAAGGCGAGGATCGCCTCTCCCGTGGCCGTACAGTGAGCCGGTGCGCGCTGCTCCAGCTTACGAACGACCGTGACCGACTTCGGACTTTCCATCCGCTGGATGTAGATGACCTCACTCTCATCCAACACGCCGAGAAAGACACTTTCGCCCGTGTCGTGGGCGAGCTGCTTCAGGTGTGCGAAGGAGATACTGTAAAGGTCCAC
>CAZQAS010000001.1:49874-70304 GCA_964591285.1 uncultured Rhodothermales bacterium | reverse complement strand
CAGAGACGCCGATGAGGCTGTCGCCAACGATCGACATGCGCATGGGGATGGGATCGCGACCGGAAAAATTCATGGTCCACGACGATCCGTCAGCCGATCCAATTAACTGCGACTCCACTGGATCCTCAACACCCGTCAATTCGCTGGTCGTGCTCCACGTCCCCGCGTAGTCTGCCAACGTGATATCCTGGATGTTAGCCGTCGACGACTCGTCTCGGTCTCGGTCGGACCCACAAGCCGAAAGGAGGACTATACTGATTAGTACTAGGGTGATGCGCATGATTAGCCTCGAATAGAATGGAATAGGAGGGTGATGAAGATGAGCGACCAATCCCGGAGGTCACTTCCCATGAGATGCCGCATATGTCTTCCGCTGACTATCAGCTCGTTCTTCTTGACGATGTTGTCTGCGCACAACGCAGTGAGAGAATCTAGGCAGGGGCGTCAGAAAAGAGCAGGAATGCGGCGAACGCAAATGAGACATAGTAAACGTTCTTCATGATGGAGCCTTTGTGCTGAGGATAGGGTGAGAGAAAGGATCGGAATGGCTCCCTTTGCTTTCTGCGCTCCGGAGGGCAAGAGGGGCCTCACACTCAGAAATGCCTGCGTGCAGACGATAGTTATTTCCTAGGTCAACAACAAGAAATAAAAAGGGATGGGACCAGTCTAGTATGACCTATTCGTAGTTGCGCCAGCAAATGACCAGGACTGCTCCATTTTTCCGCTCCGCTCGTGTTGGTCCAGCTTCTCATTCGTGGCATTGACCATTTCCGGGTTTGGAGGGGCGGGGGTGCGTGATTTTGTGAGCACGAAAATCGCATTGCTGAGCCACCTGCGTTAGGGTGGAGATATCAGTTACACAGGCTACGTAACAGGTAATCGAAGACGAAAAAAGGGGCACCCTCTCAGGTGCCCCTCTTTTCCGTCAAACTTACCTTCCGAAACCAAATCCTAGCTAGTAAGACTTGCCGCTGCCCGGATCATACTCGGGCATTGGGGCCATGATGTGAACGTACGGCGTGTCCTTCCACATCACCCACGGTCCGCCGTTGTCCGGATCCGTGGGAAGGTCTTCGAGGGCCTCTTCGTTAGGAACTAGAAGCATAAGGTGGGGCACGCCGTCGTCTATCCATTCGTTTTCCGGCGTCGGGCCAGTCGCGAAGGGGTCCACGTTGCTCTCGCCACCTTTCGGGTCTTGCAGCATGTAACCGAACCCCACGGTTCTTATTTCTGGCTCCGTCTTCTGGACGTAGGCTTGCAACCAATTCATCCAGGGCTCATCGAGACACATCGCCGTTCCGGGCTTGCCGGGCATATCAGGGAGGCACGTCCATTCATTTGTGCCCTCGCGAAGTACCGCTAGGTCTCCGCCTTCTTCTGAGGGCCAATCTAGCACTGTTGCCGCAGCCGATATAGAGGGTGGTGCGGCACTAGTAGCGTCCGCTAATTTCGCATTTTTCGAGGTGCTCTCCTGGCCATAGACATTTGCCACTGATACGGCCAACAAGAGGACGAGAATCTGAGAGAGGCGTCTCATTTCGAACCTCCGGTGGCTGTTGATGAACGGGAAGGGTTAGATGCAGGGTATGAAACCACTTCTACAAAAGCGAAAACGATGAACGAACAAAAAAGGCGCCATTTCTGGCGCCCTTGGTAATACGCCGGACATGGCGTGCTTCTAATAGTGTGAAATGTCTCTTATGGACCGTACTGACCGGAACCATTAGCTGAAGGCAAGGGTGTTCGCCGCGAGGCGGGATCTGAAGGAGCCGGAGGAAAAATGCGGGCCCGACGAACAGGAATCGGATAAGTAGGCCGTCTCGACCAGGTAAGCTGGCTACGAACAGCGACGCCCGACAGTCACCCAGAGGTCGAGGAGGTAAATCCGGCGGGGCCGCAGGAAACCAGTGAGGCGCTAAATACCTCCGCGCGGTCAAGATTGTTCTACCTATGTTGTGTGGGTCCTAGTGGACTCGAACCACCGACCTCTACGATGTCAACGTAGCGCTCTAACCAGCTGAGCTAAGGACCCATTACGCCGCGCGGCCCAATGGAGTGCGCGGCCGGAAATATACCGACCCACTCTGCGCCGTTCAAGAAGGCCATACGCACACGGCGGGCAAGAGATCGGCGCCTTCCACTCTCCGCGGCCGATCCTGATCCCGATTCATCGAAAGTTGAACGGAAGCCATTCCCTTTCACGCATTGCGTAGTTTTGGCGCGGAGCACCAGTGATTCCGCAAACGCAGCGCAGATGATTCCAGAGTTCACTGAAGCAGAAGCCGACCGAATGGCCGACGTCATTCGTACTCGCCGGACTATCCACCTGTTCGAACAGGATCCCGTACCGCCGCGCGATGAGATCCTCGCCGCCATCGATCTTGCGCGCTGGGCTCCCAATCACCACCTTACCGAGCCCTGGCGATTCTATCTACTCGGGAGGGAGACGGCCGAAGCCATCGCGCGCCTGAACGCCGGCCAGGTGACCGAGCACCGCGGCGAGGCTGCCGGCCGCGCCAAGCTCGAGCGGTGGCTCGGCATTCCCGGATGGCTGGTCGTGACGTGCCGGCGATCGTCCGACGCGCTGCGTGAGCGCGAAGATTACGCTGCTTGCTGCTGCGCGATACAGAATTTCCAACTCTATCTGTGGAGTCGAGGCATCGGCGTAAAATGGACGACCGGCGCGGTGACCCGCACCGATCCATTCTATGAGGTCGTAGGGATCGATCCATCGGTAGAGCGCCTGGTGGCGATGCTCTGGTACGGATATCCCGCCGACGTGCCGCGGCCGCCTCGCAAGCCGGTGAAGGAGATCCTCGAACTCCGCCCGTAATTCTTCAGCAAAGCGGGCGGGGAAACCGTGCAAACAGCACCCGCCCTAAAATGCATACTTGAAGTGTGCCATGGGAACGGAGGCTCCCGCGGGCGGCACCCCGACGGAAAATTCCATCTGCGCCTCGCGCGCACGGCCCGCCGCTCGAAGCGCCGTGAAACCGGAGATGAGTCGGTTCGCAACCAGCGTAGCAATGATGACGGTGCGGCGGCGGCGAAGGCTTTCGGCATCCTCCCGGATACGGCGATACTCCGCGAAATTCTCTTCCGAGTCCCACTGCCACTGGTACGACGGATCTTCGGTGTAGCCGATTTGAGCCCAGTTCCGATTGCGGAGCTGAACCTCCGTATACTCCTCCGAGGATTCGTACGAGGCGAGATTCAAGAAGAAGTCGCGCCCCTTCCCGTCGACGTCTGCATCGGCGTGAGCGGACGCGAACGACGTGTACGATTCGACCATATGGTTTCTGTGCCATTCGGAGCCAAGAAGGCCGGCCCAGAGCGACACGTCTGCGATCGCGAAAGCAGAAGCCCATCCATCCCAATCCCCGCCACGTACGTATCGATGGCCGAGCCCCGGGAGAAGCAGGCTGAGCGCCAGCGCTTTCCCACCGGAGACTTCCGTGCCTGTACGCGCCTGATCGTCCTCCCAGCTCACCTGCGCAACGCTGTCGCCGACGGGGAACGTCGCGAGGATCACGGCCGCGAAGAACAATACGGCCGGCGAGATGGTGTACTTCATCGAAGGAAGGGCAATTGCGACGCGGTGAATGGAGTTCGAGCTTTACCACGGCCATGATTGGGATGTTTCGACGACGGAGGCCATCCGAATCCAGCAGGAGATCGCCGAGCGGGTCGCCTTCGAACCGCTCGCGAAGACTCCCGAAACGATCGCCGGCGTCGACGTCAGCTTTCGCCGCACCGGCTATAAGCAGTACGATGCACAGTGCGGGATCGCCGTGCTGTCTTTGCCGGAATTGGACGTGGTCGATCGCGTTCAGCGGCGAGGAAAGGTGACGTTCCCGTACGTACCTGGACTCCTGAGCTTTCGCGAAATCCCGTCCGTGCTCGAAGCCCTCGAGCGGCTGCGCGTTTGGCCTGATCTCATCATGACGGACGGACAGGGCTATGCCCATCCTCGGCGGCTCGGGCTTGCCTGTCATCTGGGCGTCGCGCTGGATATCCCGACCTTCGGCGTCGCGAAGAAACGGCTTGTCGGCGCCTATGAAGAGCCGGATGCGGAGAAAGGATCGGCCACGCCTCTGCTCGACGGCGAGGAATTGATCGGCATGGTGGTGCGCACGCGATCGCGCGTCAATCCTGTTTTCGTGAGCGTGGGCCACCGCATCACGCTGGATGAGGCCGTTCGGTTTACGCTGGCCTGCTCGCCGCGCTTCAAGATTCCCGAACCGACCCGGGTCGCTCATCGCCTCAGCCGCGCATCCGTGCCTTGAGCGGTCGCGGCCGAGCGCGTACATTAGACCATCCATCGTTTACAATTACCGGACGAACCCATGGCTCTGCTTCTCAGCTTACTTGCCTCCCTCATCGGATTCGCTCCATTCTCATCTCCGGCCGTCGGTGTGGATCACTCTCCGCCGCTTGCGGCGCTGCTCACGGACGGACCTCATGCCACCGCTCAACCGGCACTCCATCCAGACACCAACACTGTCGACATTCAGGAGTGGGAGGTGCCCTACGCCGACTCGCGTCCGCGCGACCCGTACGTCGCACCCGACGGCAAGGTCTGGTTCGTCGGCCAGAAGGATGACTACGTCGCACATCTTGACCCCGACACCGGTGAGTTCAGCCGGTTCGATCTCGAAGACGGCACCGGCCCTCACACGGTCGTCGTCGGGGAGGATGGAACGGTTTGGATCGCCGGCAACATGATGGCCTACATCGGGAAGATGTCGCCGGGATCGACCGATATCGAGAAGATTGAGCTAACCGATCCCCAGGCGACGGACCCGCACACGATAGACTTCGCCTCCGATGGGGACCTGTGGTTCACGCTCCAGGTGAGCAACCGAATCGGAAAACTCGATGTCGAAACGAACGAGTTCGAGATCCTGCCGGTCGAGACGGGCGGGGCCCGGCCGTACGGCCTGAAGGTTGACGCCAACGACCGTCCGTGGATCGCGCTGCTCGGCACCAACAAACTTGCGACGGTCGATCCGCAGTCGATGGAGATACAGGAGGTCGAACTCCCGCGTGAGGGTGCGCATCCGCGCCGGCTCGGCGTCACGTCCGACGGCGCCGTCTGGTACGTCGACTACGCGGAAGGATATCTCGGCCGATACGACCCGGATTCGGGCGAGTTCAAGGAGTGGCCGATGCCTGCCGGATCGGATTCGCGCCCCTACGGAATGGCCATTGACGACCGGGATCGAATCTGGTTCGTCGAGACGGGTCCATCCCCGAATATGTTCGTGGGCTTCGATCCGTCCTCAGAGGAGTTCTTTAGCCGAACGGAGATTCCGAGCGGCGGTGGAACCGTGCGACACATGTACTATCACGAGCCGACCGGCGCCGTCTGGTTCGGCGCCGACACGAACACGATTGGTCGCGCCCAGGTGAGCGAGTCGGGTTTGTGAGCCGGTCATCCATACATCCCTCATCAACGTTCAGGTACATTATGATTCAATGCATCGCCCGTGCCGCAGGGCTCTGCGCCATCGCCCTATTGGTTGCCGCGTCCGCAACGGCGCAGCAGAACGACGTTCGCGTAATCGCCTTTGGTGCGCATCCGGACGATGCCGAGCTCAAGGCGGCCGGCGTCGCGTCCCTGTGGGCGGACGAAGGCTCCGACGTGAAGTTCGTCTCGATGACGAACGGCGACATCGGCCACTTCGAGATGGCCGGCGGGCCGCTTGCCCAGCGGCGCCAGGCCGAAGTACAGGAGTGCGCCGAGATCTTCGGCATCACCACTGAAGTGCTCAACATCCACGACGGCGAACTGATGCCGACGCTGGAAAACCGGCGGACCGTCGCACGTTTGATACGCGACTGGCAGGCGGATATCGTGATGTCGCACCGCCGCTACGATTACCACGCCGATCACCGCTATACCGGCGTCCTCGTCGAAGATGCGGCCGTGATCGTGGTCGCTGAATTCTTCGACCCCTACTCACCCCGCCTGGAACAGAACCCCATCGTGCTCCACTATTCGGACGGCTTTGAGAAGCCCTATCCGTTCGAGCCGGACCTCGTCGTGGGAATCGACGACGCCATCGAGCGAAAGCTCGACTGCGTTCGCGCCATGCCGTCGCAGTTCGCGGATGCCGGTTCGTGGCAGGCGATGTACTCGGCAAACGTACCGGACGACCCCGACGAGCGTGCGGATTTCATCCTGGACAGAATGCGCAGTCGGTTTGCGTCGGTTGCCGAAACGTACCGCGATCGACTGGTGGAGCTGTACGGTGAAGAGAGAGGCAACGCAATTCAATACGCCGAGGCATTCGAAATTTGCCAGTACGGCCGGCGCCCATCCATCGACGAGTTGAAGACGCTGTTTCCGACGTTCGAGTAGCCTAGCGCCTCAAGGCGGGACGTTGGTGGGTGCAGGCTAAAATTCCAACCGCGCTCGGACGTTGAACGTGCGCGGCGTAAGGCGCGTGGGAATGCGCTGCCAGATGCCCTCGTCATTGGGCACCCAGGAGAAGGCGACGGTGTTCGTCATGTCGAACACGTTCAGCAGCTCGGCCGTCATTTCCAGCCCGACGACACCGCTGAATTCGATCAACTTCGTGATTCCCATGTCGACACGGCGATACTCGGGGTATCGTCCTGCATTCCGCGGACCCGGGACCTGGGCTTCGTAGATGCCGACCTTCGGACCGGGAACCGGCGGCGTGTACGGCAGACCGCTGCCGAAAAGCCCGCGCATGTGCAGCTTCCACGTCGGATCGCCGGGAATGTAGTCCTGCACGAAGAGCGAAACGGTATGGCGCTGATCCGACGGCCGTGGCATCACACCCTCGGTGTACTCGTCCTCGTAGACGGCGAGGAAGTCCTCCTTCGAGTTCAGGTAACTGTAGTTCAGCCAGCTCTCCAATCCGGGAACGAGCTCCCCGCGGACACGGAGATCGAGGCCGTAGGAATGGCCGTGCGCGTCGTTTTCACCGGAGTAGAGCACGCGCACGTTCTGGATGTCGTACGAGATTAGCCGATCAAGGTCCTTATAGAACGCCTCCGCGCGGACGTGCAAACGGCGCGATGGAATGAAATACTCCGCGCCCGCCACATACTGGATCGAGCGCTGGGCGCGCACGTCCCTGTTAATTGCACCCAGAATGGTTTCGCCCGGACGCGGTTTGCCGCGGAGCTCCCGGTACGTAGGCGTCTGATGGTAGAATCCCCAGGATCCGCTCAAGACGAGATTGTCGTTCGCGTCGTAGCGCGCCGAGAGGCGAGGAGAGACGGTCCACTCACCGTTGAGTTCGAAATAATCCGTGCGCATCCCACCCGTGACCAGTACCGGGCCGGCTGCTATTGCATCCTGTAGATAGAATCCCGCTTGTGCGGTTTGCACGGACGCTGCATCCGAGAGGCTGTCGACGACGATGCGTACGAAATCGCCTTCGGTGTTTTTGCCGGTGATGCTCGTTTGCTCTCGGATTCGATCCGTGAATCGCAGGTCGCGGGCATACCATCCGGCCTCCAGAGCATGGTTCGCGAGCGACAGTACGTACCGTCCTCGTCCCGTCCAGGTATCGACCGTAATCCGATTGTCGGCGACCTCTTCCTGAGAGGCACTGCCCGTCGGGAAGTGGCCCTCACCGCTGTCCGGATTTCCACCTTCCGGATCCACCTGATAGATGACGGCGGTTCCGCTGATATCGAACGTCTCCTCCTCATCCGTCGAGAAGTACGCCACGTCGTGTTGCATCGTGAGGTAGTGGCTCAGCCGATTCGAAAGCCGAACGCCTCCGAAACGGGTGAGGTAACCGTCACTCTCGTTGCCGTGATAGCGGACCCAGAAGGAACGAAGGTCCGACGGCACGTCCGGGCTCGTGCTGACGATTCCGAAGTATGTCTTGCGACTCTGCGGATCCAGATTGAACCGATGATTAGCCCAGATGCCGAGCGCCTCGACGCGATGCCCCGGCGCGAATCGGTAGCCGAGCAGCCCCTGCAGGTCGGTGTAGTCCGGCCGGTACTCCCCCTTGAGCTCTTGCGTGCTGAAGAAGTGCTGGGCGCGTGCCTTCCGGAGCCCGGCGTTCCAGGCCAGACGACCGGTCGAACCGCGATGCGTGACGCCGGCATCGAGAAGCGACAGCGACGCGGATCCACTCATTGAGCCGCCGTGTGGAAGTGCGTAGCTCGTCTCCAGTGCGGAGGAGAGCTTGCCGCCGTAGCGTGCGGGAAAGCCGCCCGTGTACAGCGTGATGCGATCTGCCAGCTCCGGATTCAGGAGCCCCAGACCTTCCTGCTCGCCCTGCTTCGGACGAAACGGCATGTGGACCTCGAATCCGTTGATGAAGATCAGATTCTCATTGAATCCGCCTCCACGAACCGAATACTGGTTCGACATCTCATTATTGGTGGCGACGCCGGGCAGCACCTTCAGCGACTGGAAGCCCTTGAATGGCGACGGGATGTTCCTGACCTCCTCGGGGCTCAGGTCGTACACACCGGGATCGGACCCCATCGGTGATTCTTCGACGGTGATCCCTTCCATCTCGAAAAGTGCCGTCTCGAGAGATGCGTTCAGATGGGTCGTTTGGCCGGCGCGAACGGACACCGTGTCGCGGAAGGCGGTGTACCCGATCGCCGTAATCCGGAGCGCATACGTGCCTTCCGGCAGATTCAGGACGTAGCTTCCGTCGGCATTGGTAGCCGTTCCAAATTCGGTACCGGCCACCACCACGCTGGCGCCCACGACAGGCGTTTCAGTGTCGGCGTGGAGGACGTCACCCGCCACACGCCCCCAGTTCTGGGCGCGCGCATCGAAGGCCAGTACGACGACCAGGATAAGCGCGAAACTTGCGCGCATATGAACGAACTACGTCGGTTGAGTAGGAGATGTGAACGTAGTATCGGTCTTTGTATGGCAAACTGGAGTGGGTTGAGAGGAGCCGAGTCAAGACCAACGACGAACCTTTGGAGGCGTTCCACTCGCTCATGCCGCCGATCACGAGTGGCCTGGTCGCCACAGCCTCTATTAAACGCCGCCGGCGGAGAGTGCCCACAGCATTAGGACCGGCGCGCTGCCACCGAGCGCGGCGCCCGCGGCGACCTCTCCGACGCTATGCGAGCCGGTGCGCACGCGCGCCCACATAACGAGCGGAATGAATGGAAGGAGCCAGACGACCGCCGACACGGGCGCCGTATCGGGGATGAAGAGTGGAAGGGAGGCCGGAACAGCCACGAAGCCAGCCACAGCCGCCGCATGAATGGAGATCTTCCACCGAAGATTAGCCAGCGCCAACAGTGCAGCCGTCCCGGCAATGGCTAGACCCAGTCCAAAAACGAATGAAGCCGCCGTCTTCACAAAAGCGCTAAGTGCCGCGACGGCCGCCGTCGTGCAGAGTATCCCGAAGCCGTACAAGCGCGGCCGCTCCCTCTGCGAAACCTTCGCCAGACTTTCAGACCGCCCGGTCCTGACCATCCACCAGAGACTCGCCAGCGGCAGGAGTGTCATGAGGATGAACACGATACCGACCGCCAGCGCCGTTTCCGAGAACGGCGCGCCGCTCCACCAGAGTACCGCACCGAAGAGGGCGGGCGGTAAGATCAGCGGATTTACCGCGTATCCTACCGCGACGGCTACACGCTGCGATATAGATTGAGACGGGACGTCCGACAGCGCTCGATGCATCGCACTAGTACGCCCTTGCGAACACGACCCGTCCAGTCGACGGTCTACCCGTCAGCATGTCTTCGCCGTCCTCATGCTCTTGATCGAGGGGGATGCAGCGGATCGTAGCCTTCGTCTCGTTCTTGATCTGCGCTTCCGTTTCGTCGGTGCCGTCCCAGTGGGCGAGTACGAATCCCCCTTTTTCGTCAAGAACCGCCTTGAATTCGTCGTAGGAATCGACGCTCGTGGTGTGCTCCTCTCGAAAGCGAGCGGCGCGATCAAACAAATGCTGCTGGATCTCTTCCAGCAGCTGCTCGATTCGATCGACGAGCCCGGCCTGAGGAACGACGTCCTTCGATTGGGTATCACGGCGAGCCAGTTCGACGTTGTCGTTGCGGACATCGCGCGGGCCGATGGCCAGGCGAATCGGGACGCCCTGGACCTCGTACTCGTTAAACTTCCATCCGGGTCGCTGCGCCTCGCTTGCATCGAGGAGAACTCGTATACCGGCCACGCGAAGATCTTGCTCGATTTCGCGAGCCTTCTCCAATACGATCGTCTTCTCGTCGTCTTTTCGATAGATCGGCACAATCACCACCTGCGTCGGTGCAAGCCGAGGAGGCATGACGAGCCCCTGGTCGTCGGAGTGGCTCATGATCATCGCGCCGATGAGCCGGGTTGAAACCCCCCAGGACGTCGCCCAAACGTACTCGAGCTCGTTGTTCCGATTTTGGAACCGGCAGTCGAAAGCCTTCGCGAAATTCTGACCCAGGAAGTGGCTGGTGCCGGCCTGCAGCGCTTTGCCATCCTGCATCAATGCCTCGATACAATAGGTGTCGACGGCACCGGCAAACCGCTCGCTCCTCGTTTTGACGCCGCGGATGACCGGCATCGCCATGAAATCCTGCGCGAATGTCGTGTAGACTCCGAGCATACGCTTCGTCTCCTCGACGGCCTCTTCTTTCGTTTCATGGGCCGTATGGCCTTCCTGCCAGAGGAACTCCATCGTTCGAAGAAACAGGCGCGTTCGCATCTCCCATCGGACGACGTTTGCCCACTGATTGATCAGAATGGGGAGATCGCGCCACGACTGGATCCAATTTCGATACGAGTCCCAGATAATCGTCTCGCTCGTGGGGCGGATGACGAGGTTCTCCTCGAGTCGGGATTCCGGATCGGCGATAAGGCCGCCGCCGTCCGGATCTTCCGTGAGCCTCGAATGTGTGACGATCGCACACTCTTTCGCAAAGCCTTCGACGTGCTCGGCCTCTCGCGCAAGAAAAGATTGGGGGATGAACAGGGGAAAGTAGGCGTTCTGGTGCCCGGTCTCCTTGAACATGCCGTCCAGCACGTCGCGCATGTTCTCCCACAGGGCATAGCCGTTCGGCCGAATCACCATGCAGCCGCGGACGGGCGAGTAGTCGGCCAGCTTGGCGTGCTGGACGACATCCAGGTACCACTGTGAGTAGTCCGTCTCGCGTTTTGTGATAACGTCGGCCATAGTGTACAGTTGGTGATGTCTATGGGATACAAAAGCCGGTGATCATCTCCGGAATGCCGGATGCACGGTGTACTCCGCCAATCCGGCCCGATGTTTGTATAAGCTATATATCCGGACTGCTGAATCTCAGCCAGTTGGGGTGTTGAAGCATCGATTAAGATGCCGCGGCCGCTGCGTTCCGCACCGCGTTGGTGGTACACGCGGCGAACATCTTGACGGCTGGCGAGTCGACGGACCTACTAGCTAGTATTAAGGCTGAAACATAAAGCCCCTTGGTCATGGAACGATCGCAACCATACGCCCCGTCAATCCTTCGGTGGAACGCGTCGTCGACGTTCATCGCTGCCGGCATCATTCTGTTTACCTTATCGGGCTGCTACACGCAGCTCACGACGGTGGAGGGTGAAAGAGGTCCGGACCACGTCGAAGTGGTACGCGATGGTGAAGAGACTCTCGTGACCGAGCACTACTACAGCGACCGCTACCTGTACAGCCAGCCGTACAGCTACCGGCGCTACTTCGATCGTTTCCACTACGGCTTCTATGACGGCTGGCATTACCGGGATCCGTACTGGTCCGGCTATCACCATCCGCGCTATTATGGCGGCTGGTACCATGATCCGTTCTACGACCCATACTACTACGACGGCTTCCGCTTTAGCTTCTCCATCGGATGGGGAGGTCATCACTACTATAATCCCTACTACTACCGTCCGCATCGTTACTATCCGAGCTACACGCATGTCTATGCCCCGTTCTACGGCGGATGGCGATACGATTACCCGTACACGATCCGGCGTGGCGAGAATTTCGAGCCGAGAGGCGCCACCGTCGGGCGCGGCGGATTGACTGACGTCGGTCGCGGACGCAACACAGGAGGTGGACGTGATGGTATTGGACGCGGAACGGTGGACGAGAGAGGATCACGCGGCGTGAGGTCCGATGGCCGGTCTTCGGGTGGAAGCAGGGATGGCGTGGGCCGCGGCACCGGACGGGACACCGTGCGTGATACGGGTCGCGATGCGGTCGGCCGCGATAGTGGCACCACACGTGACGGCGTCGGTCGCGACAGCGGAACGACCCGGGGAGAGAGCGGACGCGGTACAACGCGGGATGCCGTCGGGCGGGGCTCGGATACGACCCGCGATGCCGTCGGTCGCGGAAGCGGCACGACTCGCGATAGTAATCGCGGCGAATCCGCACGCGGAACCACGCGCGACACGAATGGAAACGCACGCGGTACGACTCGTGGCTCCAGCCGCGATACGAACGGAGCTACGCGAGGCTCAAGCCGTTCATCCGGCACGACCCAAGGTTCCACGAGAGACACGTCTTCGCCAGGCACAACCCGCGGCTCCACACGTGACGGTTCGTCCTCGCGCGGAACGACGCGCGAGCGCGGCGACAATCGTTCCTCGGATCGAGGATCGAGCGCCGTCGGAACCACGCGAGGCAGCTCAGAGACGCGAGGCAGCTCAGAGACGGGCCCGACGCGGGGCGACGACCCGGCCTATGATCGCAGCCGAAGCACCTTCGGCACCTACTGGCGCGACTCCGATCGCGTTCGTTCCGAGCGGTCGCGAAGCGGCTCCAGCACGAAGACGACGACACCGTCGGATGCCTATACCGGTTCGGAACGGGGCGCACGAACGACTGGAAGCACGCGCACGTCGCGTTCCTATGACGACGATCGGCGACGCACGTACACGCCTCCTCGGAGCTCCGGAGAGGACAATCGTCGCTCCGGCTACACTCCCTCTCGCCGCTCAGAATCCGCGCCGCCGAGCCGCTCGGTGCGCAGCAAACCAAGCAATAATCAAGGTTACAGCCGTCCGAGCTCAAGCGGAAGTAACGTCCGCAGCCGTTCCTCAGGGCGCAGCTCCGGAAGTCGTGGAGTGAGAAGCACGCCGTCCCGAAGCAGTTCTCGAAGCAGCGGCGTGCGGTCGTCATCTCGCTCGTCGTCCTCGTCGCGAAGCTCGGGCCGATCGAGCCGATCCAGAAGCAGCGGACGAGACAATTAAGTAGCGGCAGGCTCCGTACTTGCGACAGGTGCGGCACGAGCCGAAGGCTCCGTTCCTAGAAACTATATTCCTCCGATAGATATGCTACGCCGTTTCCATATTCTTGCCAGCGCGCTCTTACTGGGGGCTTTCGCGCCGTCCGTTCTTTACGCCCAGACCGCAGAAGATGCGCTTCGCTTCACCGACCGTGCCCCCGCAACCGGTCCACGGATGATGGGCATGGCCGGTGTAGGTATCGCCGGCATCGGCGACTATGGTGCGCTTTACTCGAATCCGGCCGGCCTTGGCTATCTCGGATCGTCGCTATTCGGCGGATCTCTCAATACGGTGTCCGCCGTCGATGAGACCCGGTATCAGACAACCGGGCGAACTTCGCTGTCGGAGGGCGACATCCGTGCGACTCGGCTCGGAAACCTGTCTTACATGTACAAGGTGCCGACCGCGCAGGGATCGCTCGTACTTGGAGCCGCCTACAATCAGATCAATTCATTCGACCGCAGCGTGATGTACGCCGGCGCCAACTCGGGGAGCTCCATCAGTGACTCCTTCCTCCCGTACAGCGGAGAGTTTGAGGTGCTCGAGGACGACGACGGCAATCCGTTTCCCCAGTTCTTCCACGTCGTTCCTGAACTCGCCTATAACGCCGGAGCGATCGAGTTTCTCTCCGAAAACGTAGGCAGCAATCAGCCGCTGTTCTACCAGGCCGTCGTGCCTGGAACCACCATCGATCAGAGTGGCAACGTGCTCGAAGACGGCCGGATGAACGAACTGAGCTTCGGAGGCGCCTGGGAGGCCGCGCCGGACGTCATGGTCGGACTGTCCGGTAACTTTGCGATCGGCAGCTACCAGTTCAACAGCTTCTATGCCGAGGACGATGCGCAGAATGAGAACGCGCCCGAAGACTACATCGTGATCCTTGCGGATCGGGAGCTTCGCGGGTTCGATTATCTCGAGTACGAACAGGGATTCGAGTCGGATCTCACGGGCTTCAATCTTCGGGCAGGCGTATCTGGGGAGGTCACAAACGGCGTGCGGCTTGGACTCGTGCTCGAGACGCCGACCTTCTACGACGTCAGCGAGCAGTACTTCCGGGATCTCGTCACGGGATTCGACGAGGTCGAGGGCGTCAATCAGAATCGTGTAATGACCGCGAGCGAGGAAGGCGATTACGAGTACAGCCTCCGCACCCCCTGGCGCATGGGGGCCGGTGCCGCCTGGACCACTGGAAATCTATTCATCGCCGGTGACGCGGAGTACGTGGACTGGTCGCAGATGGAATTCGATTCCGAAGACGGCGGCTTCGACGATCAGAACCGAAACATCCGGGAGAATCTCGATCCGGTGTGGAATACCCGTCTTGGCGCGGAGTATCGTTTCGGCAGCCTCGCCGTGCGCGGTGGTTTCGCGTGGCAGCCCGATCCGCGCTCGGTCGAGATCCAAAATGCGGGTGAAACCACCGATCGGGCCAAAAAATTCTTTTCAGCCGGCCTTGGATATCACTTCGCCGACCAGTTTGCCGTCGACGTGGGGTGGATGCAGGAGCGCTTCAACGATCAGTACGTCCCGTATCGGGACGTGGCCGAGCCTCCCGTGGTAGAAGAGGAGGTCGTACGTAACCGCTTCTCCGTTGGTGTCCGGGTGCACTTCTAATCCCGGTTGCGGCGGTCGGCCGTGCGGCGATACATCTGTAGACCGTCCGGGCCGACCTTGTCAGTCTGCATTCTCCTGACGATCCTCTTGCTGCGCCGCGCGACGACGTTCACGCATCAGATCGTGATAGCGTCGAGCTGCCCGGTTGTGTTCCGCGAGCGTTGTGCTGAAATGATGAGAGCCGTCCCCCGTCGCGACGAAGTATAGAAAATCGTGTTGGGCCGGAGCGGCGGCCGCTCGAAGAGAGGATGTGGATGGATTGTTGAGCGGGCCGGGGGGAAGACCGGCACGCAGATATGTGTTGTACGGGTGCTGGATGTCGTAATCGGCATAGAAGAGCCGGCGCTTCCTGCCCTCCTCCTGCATCACGGCATACTGAACCGTCGGATCGGCGTCGAGCTTCATCCCGATCCGAAGCCGGTTGTGGTAAACGCCGGCAACCTTCGGCTTCTCCTCCGCGACGGCCGTCTCCCACTCGACGATGCTCGCGAGTGTCACTATATCCTCCTTGGACAGTCCGAGACGTTCGGCGCCGGCCCTAAGTTCGCGGTCGTAGTAGCCGTCGAACTCGGACTTAATCTTCCGGACGGTGTTTTCTGCACTCGTCAGCCAGTAAAAAAAGTAGGTTTCCGGAAGCATGAAGCCGAAGAGATGCGACGTATCGGTATCGAGCTCGGCGGCGAGCGCGGAATCGTTCAGTACGCTGTCGAGTTCAGCCCGGGTGAAGTACATGTCTCGCCCGGCCACGGCGGCGACGACTTCCGGGCGTGTCCCCGGCGGGATCGTTACGCGGACGGGCTCCTGAAGTCCGCGGCGCAGCTTGTTTAGAATCCGATAATTCGAAAGTCCGCCGCCAAAGACGTAGTGGCCCGCCTTGATCTGTCCGCCCCATCCCGTCGCCCGGGCAATCCATCGAAAAGACGCGTCCCACTGGACGATGCCGGCGGCATCCAGCGAATCGACCACCGACTCGAAATCCGACCCGGGTGGAATTTTGACGCTTCGCGTGCCGGTATACACCGGTGTATTCGGTCCGAAGGTTAGCCATCCGATTCCCAGACCCACGATCAGGCCGAGCCCCAGGAGGGCCGCTAGTGTGATGAGTAATTTTTTGCGCATGGATTAGATTGTACTCTCTCGAAGACGACGCGGCGCGGCGGTCTTGGGAAGGTCTTGTTAATGGCTGCGCCGGCCCTACGCGTCGTGGTCGGGATCCTGATATCGATGCCGTTCGAGCGAGCGGGTTTCGTCGATGATACGTTCGAATAATCGTCGGACCGCGTCGTCGGAGAGCGGCCCGTCATTGCCCGCCATCGCATTTCGAAGAACGTCTTCTTCGCGGCTCGGGACGTAGACCGGCATACCTAATTTCTTCTTTACCGAACCGATTACGTTCGCGCACTTCACGCGTTCATTCATGATCTGAAGCAGGGCCCGATCCAAGATGTCAATTCGTTCCCGCCATGGATCCATGTCGGCTTCGGTCGGATTCTCCGGCGTCGAAGGCAGGTCGGCTTCGAAGCGGTCCAGGAGATCCTTGACGGCTGCGATCAGAAGGTCCGGAGGCGTTTCCAATCGGTTGGGGGGCGTCTCTTCGTTTTTCATTTCAGTGAGGGATGGTCTGCGGAGGAGGGGGATGGTACGCCGGTTAGAGCGCGAGGCTGGGCTGCGCCGTAAGTGTAGATGGGCTGGTAAGACCTTCGGCGAGCTTGAATTGGGCCGTAATGGCAATCATCGCGGCATTGTCCACTGAGTGTTCAACGGACGGGATGAAGAGGCGTGCACCCGTTTCTCGTGCCAGGAGATCGGCCGCTTGACGGAGGGTTGAATTGGCCGAAACGCCGCCGACGATGGCCGCGCATCGAATACCCGTCTCGTCGAGGGCCCTTCGCAGAGCGTCTATCAGCACGTCCACCACCGCCTGCTGGAACGATGCGCAAACGTCGTGGAGGTGCTCCTCTAACAGTGCCGTTCTAGCCGACTCGTCAAAATTATTCAGGTAATACAGCACGGACGTCTTCAATCCACTGAACGAGAAATCATAGTCACCCGGTCGCGACCGTGGGAAGGTGTGGAAGGTAGGATCGCCGTCGGCAGCCAGGCGGTCTATGGCGGGGCCTCCAGGATAGCCCAGGTCAAGCAGTTTCGCCACCTTGTCGAACGCCTCGCCGGCGGCGTCGTCGAGCGTCGTGCCCAGCACGGTGTGCGAAAACGCCCGCTCGACGCGAACGAGCTGCGTGTGTCCACCGGAAACGACGAGGCAGAGGTAGGGAAAGGGCGGATGTTCATCTTCCAGAAATACCGAATAGATGTGGCCCTCTAGGTGGTTGATGCCGATGACGGGCAGACCGAGTCCGAGAGCAAACGCCTTCGCGAAACTGAGCCCCACGAGAAGTGAGCCGGCCAAACCAGGTCCGTACGTAACGGCCACAGCATCCAGATCACGCCGATCGATGCCGGCTTCTTCGAGGGCCTTCTCCACCACAGGGACGATGAGCCGCTGATGGGCACGGGAGGCCAGTTCCGGTACCACACCGCCGAACTCCGTGTGTATCCGTTGCGAGGAGATTACCGACGAACGTAGTCGGCCATCGGCGACCACGGCGGCAGCCGTATCGTCGCACGAGCTCTCGATTCCGAGGATTACGGGATTCATCCCGGACTGAAATACTGTTTTTATAACAGGATACGCCGCTCTCGATCCATCCGGGAATCCTGCCGGCAGGCAGAACTTTAGGGTACGCGGATGGTTATTGACAAAGCTCAGGTCGCGTTCTATACTTGATCCTGAAGATCGCACTCATTTTGACGTTCGAACCCATGCGGAAGCTGCTTTCCCTTTTCTGTCTTATCGTCTTCCTCGGAGTTGCTTTCCCGGCCGAAGCTCAGCTGCGCCAGGACGTGCGCAATCAGGAAGCGCGTGCGCAACTCTATGGACAGGACGGCACGGCTTTTTCGCTCAATCGGCTGTTCAGTCCCGACCATTTCAAAATGAGCCATTCATACGAAATGTCATTCGGTTCGTTCGGCGGGAATTCGTCGTCGCTCGGTATGTACACGAACACGATGAGCTTTCAGTTTAACGACCAGCTCGCCGCGCGCGTGGATATGGCCTATGCGTTCTCGCCGTTCGGATCGAACAACCTGCTGGGCGAGAATGCCGATCAGGGACGAGTCTTTCTCCGCAATGCAGAGATCGCCTATAAGCCCGCCGAGAACGTACAGCTTCATTTGCAGGTGCGTCAGAGCCCGTACGGAAGCTACATGAGTCCGTATGGATACGGCTATTACGACCGGCACCCCGGAGCGGCCTTTCAGGCGAATGTCGGCAGCCGGATCGACGACCTGTTCTGGAGAGACCGGCCGCATTGACCCGATCGTTATCGAAAACGTTCAAGCGCGGCAGGCGGTGCTCCGTCATGCCGCGTTTTTGTTGACGCCCGCTCCGCACCGCGCCGTCGTGGAACTACCGCCCGGAACGAAATAATTCGCTGCCATGGGAAGCAGTCGCTCCAGGTGGCCCGGCGCGGCGATGAACGCAGCGCTGCTCATCCTCGGCGCCCTCGCCATCGTCTTGACCTACAGCCTAGTGACCCGCGCACTGACGCCGCGCGTGGATCCGGTTCGAGAGAATGGGTCCGGACACCTCGTCGGGGACATCATTCAGGTAGAGGTGCGCAACGGATGCGGGGTAGCCGGTCTGGCCGCCGAAACCACGATGTTTCTCCGCCAGCACGGCTTCGATGTGGTGGAGGTGGGGGATTTCCACCGCTTCGACGAGGCTCACTCACGCGTCGTTGACCGCGTCGGCGATTTGGAATCCGCCAAAAAGGTGGCCTCCGTGCTTGGAATTTCCGAGGATCGCGTCGAGCAGGATATTGGGCAGGAGTACTATCTCGACGCCACAATTATTCTGGGCAGTGACTACGAAACGCTTCGTCCGTTCGAAGCCGAATAGTCACAGAGCACGGGCCACGTATTGGTAACATCGACGAAGCTTGTGCGTGCAAGGAGAGAGGTGTGCCGGCGGCGGCGCGGCCCGGTTGCCCTCCGGAGATTTTGCGAAAACGGACAAGAGAGCATGCACCTTCATATCATTCGGGATAGTGATAGGATTACATGAACGCACTCGAGAAGCAGATTTCTTCCAATCGTAAATCCAGAAAACGATCGTCCCAGAATCCCGCGCACGTTCTTGCGGCACATGCGGTGGATGCCATGATTGACAAGAAGGCGCATGACATCACGGTGATGGACATGCGTCAGGTGAGCGGTGTGGCCGATTATTTCGTCATCTGCACCGGCGATTCCGATCTTCAGATCAAGGCGGTCGCAGACGCAATTCGGGAGCGCATCCGAGAGCAGTGTGACGAGCGGCCCTGGCACACGGAAGGAACGAATCATCGGCAGTGGGTGCTTCTCGATTACGTGGACGTCGTCGCGCACATCTTCACTCAGGACAAACGACAGTTCTACGATCTGGAGCGACTCTGGGGAGATGCGCCGAGCGAGGACGTCGCAGACGATGCGAGCTCGATCGACGTAGAATTGCTCCAGAAGGCGGCGGAAACCAGCGCTGCCCATCGAAAGAAGGCGGGGGCCGACGGGTGAGTGCGCGAAATACCCGCCCTCCGTGCACCTCTGAAAATAAATCGTGGCCGATGAGCGGCACGTACTCGCCGATGCGTTCGGCTCTCATCCCCCTTCTCGCCCTAGCGCTTGCCTCGTGCGTGGGCTCGAGCAACGTGCCGGTGCCACCGGATGAGACCTACGGTCATCGCGCAGAGGAGGAAGGACCCGGTGGGCGCCGGACCATTGACGTGACTCCTCCCGAATCCGATCAGCGCTATTTCTATTATCCTGCCGTTCTGGACACGGTACACGTTCGGCCGGCGCCGTTCGACTCCGATCTCGCCGTGGATGACCAGGTGCCCGTGGACGTGCTCGTGAAGGGCTCGCTGCCCGACGCATGCACGGAGCTGCACGATACTACTCAGGAGCGATTCGGGCATATTATTGAAGTGAAGCTGCAGACGCGGCGGCCTCAGGGCGCGGTTTGCGCTACCGTGATCCGGCCTTTCCGTTTCTACTTAAAGCTTCAGGGCCTTTATGGGCCGGGCTCCTACACGCTGAAGCTCAACAACAAGAACATCCCGTTCTCGGTACGGGAGAGGCAGACGGGATGACGCGGTTCTTTCTTGCTATGGGGGCACTGACGGCAGGCCTGGCCGTAATCCTCGGCGCCTTCGGAGCTCATACGCTGGAGACGCGAGTTACTGCAGAGCGACTGGCGGTGTTCGAGACCGGCGTGCGATATCAGATGTATCACGCGATTGCGCTGCTCTTTCTGGCGTGGGCCGCGCAGCAGTGGCCGACCTGGCAGATCACGGTCGCCGGGTATCTCTTCATCGCCGGAATGATCATCTTCTCCGGCAGTCTCTATCTCCTCGTCATCACCAACACGCCCTGGCTCGGAGCGATTACGCCGATCGGAGGGCTCTCCTTTATCGTCGGTTGGATACTGCTCTTCTGGGCTGCCCTCGCGGGATAGTCGAATCCGATCCGCCGCGTTCGCCGCGCCAGTTAGGCGATCTCGTCTTCCTCGAACAGGAGTGTGATGCTTG
>CAZQAS010000001.1:40881-49774 GCA_964591285.1 uncultured Rhodothermales bacterium | reverse complement strand
GTTCGCCGCGCCAGTTAGGCGATCTCGTCTTCCTCGAACAGGAGTGTGATGCTTGGCATCAGATTGTGCTGCGTCGCAAGACCAAGCAAAGCTTCGGCAGCCTCTTCCGGCGTGTCGAACGCCGCATGCTCGGTGCTGTCGACGGCGAGTGCGTAGCCGATTTCGTCTTCGTCCGCCGCCTCATCCTCCCATTCGGTGGCCTCCTCGATCACGAAGGAGCCGTCCTCAGGCATGAAAGAGGCGATGAATCGCTCTTTCTCAATATTCGTATCGACCAGGCTAACGCTCCCAATGGCACCGTATTCCTCGTCGTAGAAGAGCGTCTCGGCGAGCAATGTGCGGGTGAAATGCTCGATATTAAAGGCTTTGATCGTGGCCATGAAGGAAAATAGTCGCGTCGTTCATCGGACATTTTTGGGATATCTGTAAATCCGATCGGTCTAAGATGATCCCACGGAGCGGGACGGCGCGTCTTCGGCTGTGATTTGTTACGACCGGCTCGCGGGTGAGCGACGTGCCGGACGAGTGTCCTCGGCGTGCTCCGAGACCAACATAGCGTCGACGTACTCGTGCGCCTCGGCACCCGCGAGATGCGACAGCGAGGCATCGAAGCGTCGTGCGAAGTGCGATGCGAAACGATCCTGAACTTGCGTCCGATCAACGGCACGTCCCAGTTCCTCCTCCAGCGACGTCGCCGAACGATCGCTAATCCCGCAGGGCACGATCAGGTCGAAGAAATCCAGGTCCGTCGACACATTGAATGCAAATCCATGCATCGTGACCCAGCGACTGCAGCGAATACCCATCGCGCAGATTTTTCGCTCGAGCCCGCGATCGTCCGGCCCCACCCACACGCCGGTGCGACCCTCGAAGCGGCTGCCCGTGATCCCGTATCCTGCGCACGTATCGATGATCGCGCCTTCCAGCTCGCGCAGGTAACGGTGAACGTCCGTGAAGAAGCGGTCCAGATCGAGAATGGGATAGCCGACCAGCTGCCCTGGGCCGTGGAAGGTGATGTCGCCGCCCCGGTCGATGTGATAGAACGCTGCGCCCCGCTGCCTCAGGAGCTCCTCGGACGCTAGCAGATTGCCGGCGTCCCCGCTCTTGCCGAGCGTGTACACCGGTGGATGCTCCACGAAGAGCATCACATGCGGAATGATCTGCGGCGGCTCGCGCCGTTTCGCTTCTATCAAGCGGGCTTGAAGCCGCTTTTGAAGATCCCAGGCGGGCTCATAGTCCATGCGCCCGAGATCACAGACCACGACGTCCCGGGGTCCACTCATGGCTGAAGCTGTGCCGTTTCGGTGCGGAATGTTGGTCTAGTTCGCAATGCTAACGCGTACGTTGAACCCGCCGTTCATCGTGGTGGACGACGGCTGCCGACTATCCTCGCTCGAGAAGTTTTCATAGCGGAGTGTAAAGTCGGCGCTCACGCGATTGCTAAACTGATAAGAGACTCGCGGCACGACCGTGACACGCGTCGACGCGCTAACGACGGATATGTTGTCGCCTTCCAGCGCCTCGCCCAGTTCGAATTGGTCCGGGCGGCTGAGATAGTCAACCATTCCACGCCGGATGGAGAACCGTTCGTCACTCAACGATGCACGCGATACCGTCAGGCTTACGTTGATGCGGTTGTTGAGCTTTTTGAAGAACGGCAGTTTCATTCCCTGGCGTTGATAGCTGGCCGTGAAGGTCATCTCAGTGGTGCCGTTCTCCGCCACTTCGAAATTCGTCGTGCTGAGCGAATAGGACGTGCTCTTGTTCCATGCGACGCTCGTCTGAAGCCGTCCGGTAAAGCTAAAGTCCACGCCGATCAACGGCTGAAAGCGCTCGTTGACTCGAATGTTGCCGACGTCGTTTCGTGGGACAGAGAAAATGATGTTCTGCCCGCCGATGTTGAATGCTCGCATCGAATCGGCGGATGCGGGCTGCACTCGGTAGTTCGTGCCGTAGTCTGAGCTGTAACCGTGGCGCAACGTCGCGCTGGCGACGAGATTGCGCACGAGTGGCCAGTTGCCGATCCCGGAATAAGTGACCTGCCAGTTCGGCATGGGGAAGGGGAGAAGTCCGTCCGCATCCACCGTTCCGAGACCTGAAAGGTAGGTCTGATGGAAGTCCTCTACGATCGACTGGTTCGTCAGGGCGACCCGGCCGTCACCGTTCTCGTCGCCGATCTGGCCGTCGTTGGGATTCTGATCGGCGGCGGCATCCTGCTGGAAGGTTTCGAGCTGACGTTCGAACAGGTCGAGATAGTTTGCCCTGAATGCCCAGATGGAGGCACGATTCTGTCCGGTCGTCGTCTCGGTCGTCAATATGCCGCCGTTGCGGCGATAGGTCATGTTCGTGGCGTCGTCCCAGTTCGCGCTCCAGTTGAGATTGATCTGCAGGGCCTGCGAGGGATTCAGCGAAGTGCGACCCTGGAGCGTGTGGCCATCCTGGAGAACGTCCGTGACCTGCAGCTGGTCATCGATCACGCGCTGCTCCAACGGAATGTGGCGATCCAGCCCGAATCGGTAGGAAACCGGCGGACCGCTGCCGCGAATGGCGTCGAACAGGCTGTACGGTGTCTCCACATCGACGAGGCGGCCGTCCGTGTTGTAGGTTCCGAGCCCCACATTGCTTGAATTGGCGCTCTGATTCTGGCTGTAGGTGATCGATAGATCTCGAACGCCGGTGACCGCAAGGACGACGCGGCGGAGCAGCGATACGGGATTCGGCAGGAAGCTCGGCAGCCCCCCACCACCATCCGACGCGGCGGTCGTATCGACCGGGGCGGGCTCTTCCTCGGGGGGATCGTCCCCGCGTTCGAGCGCTTCTGCTCGTGCTTGTTCGCGAGCTTCTCGTTCGCGCTCGGCCGCTTCGCGCCGGCGCTCACGTTCTTGTTTCGCGGCGTCGCGCTCGGCCTTGTACGCCTCCTGGGCGTCTTCCAGGTTGCTGTAGAACGGAATCTTGCGGAAGAGCTCCTGAGGACGTAGCGTTACGCCACCGCGAACCTCGAGAGAATTCCCGATGCTTGCACCTGTGTTCCGCGAGGCGGCGCCGTTGCGCCAGGAGTACTGCGAGCCGAAGACGATATCCTGGAGGCTCAGCCAGTTCAGCCAGTCTATCTGGGATAGGTTCGGCCGAAAGCTGGCCGTGAACCGCTCGTTGTGCTGTTCGGTCCTGAGACCGTCGGCTCCGTTATAGAGCCGATTGACGATCTGTCCGGTCGGTACGACCCTCAGCTCGGTCACCTGATAAGGCGTCTGTGTGGAGTCGAGCCCCAGGGCGTCGCGAGCATCCTCCACACGCATGTTCGGATGGGTGGACTGCGAGCCATCGTCCACGTCCCGCACGACGACGGTGAACAACGTGTCGATCCCCATTGCATTCAGGCTCTGATTCGTATTTGCATCGAACGAGAGATTGAGGAACTGGAACGGATTGTACTGCATGGTCATGTTGCGGCGGTGCGAGAGCGCGTGCGTCTCCCGAAGCGGATACTGCACGGCTTCAGGCAGCTCTTCCTCGAGGCCGGGCGTCAGCCGCGGCCGATCTTGCGATGCCGTGAAGTTTCGAGCGGCCGTAGCGCCGGCCGAGAGTGACTGCGGCACGTAGTTGAAATCCAGACCGCCGAGGACCCCAAGAATCGGAATATTCTCCAGAAACCAGAACGGCTGAAACGTGCGGGGACGACGAATATTGAGTCGATAGTTGAGCGTGGTATTCCAGCGCCAATTGTCGTTCATCCGCTGGGACGGGCGGCTCGCCTCGCTGTTCGAAAACGAGTAGTTGAACGAGATCCCGTCGAGGGTATTGCGAAGGAGCCTGGAATCCGATCCGGACTTCTGGATGCGCGTATTGAACGACTGGGTGCGGCTGGCCGTCTGCGCCGATTCGACGGCCTCCTGGCGCCGCTGCGCACGTTCGGCCTCGGTCAGCGTCTCATCCTCGTCGATCTGCGAAATGAGCTCCTCCAGCCGGATGTCGCCGCGATTCGGCGCAAATCTGGGTGTGGACGTATTGGATTGGATCTGGATCGAGAACGGGATCGTCCAGCCAAATCGCGCAGGGATGAACTTGTCGAGATTTACGTCCGTGGTGATGCTCCAGTTGGAGATATTGTTTTGATCCCGCTCGCCGAGCGTGCTCTCGAGTCCGCCGAAGCCGTCGGTTTGGCTGCGCCAGCTTGCGCGGATGGTGCCGAGATCGGCCAGCCGGATGTCGGCGTTTGCCATGGCCGCCCATCCGTTCGTTTCGTCATAGCCGGAGACGCGCATCTCGTTCACCCAAACGGTCACGTCGTCGAGAATCTCATCCGGGTTGCGGTTCGGCGCTCCGCTGATCGTGGAGTCAGCGGGGTTGCGGACGCCGATGACGACGGTATTAATGCGACCGAGCGATGGTGAGCCTTTGATGCCGAGACGTGTGCCGGGCGGCGCAAAATCTTCCAATGTGGGGCTGAGCGGCACCTGGTGCTCGTCGGTCCAATAGACGGTGTCGGATGGCGCCGCCGCTTCGTCACGTGCGACTTTGAGCTGATTCAGCGCTCCGAGCAGGAGGTTCACCGAGTTAAGGTCCATCCTCTGACCGCTCACTTCCTGGAAGGTCTGCCATATCTCGTCCGGATCGTTCGACGTTCCCGAACTCGGGGTGAGCGGCATTTCGTACTCGTAGTAATCGTTCGTTTCGTTAGCGCCGAGCCGAAGGAAGAGGCGCACTTTCTCGCGAGACTCGATAGGCGCTCCCGAACCGAGCTGTCCGTGCATGTGGGAGAACATGCGAAGATTGGAGTACTTGAGCAGATCCATGCCCTGGTTGTAGGTCTTGAAGATGGCTCGCTGCTTGCCGGGCATCAGATTCTCCACGCGAAGGACCATCGCCTGCTCTCTCGCATTCTGGACCGATCCGGTAGCGAGCCGATTCTGGCTGATGATGGTCCCGCGCGGCGTCTCGTAGGTGTCCGTGTTCTCCTCGTTGTTGATGCTTGATATCGAGAGGCGGGTGTCGTCGCGCGCGGTGTCGGCGGGCACTTCGCGCTCGAGCGTAATCCGCTCCGACTTCTGCCACTGCGATCCGACGAGTTCGAGCGTGGCGAAGCGGACCGTGACCGGGCCGTCAAAGCCGGTCGCCCAAAGGCGAATCGTTTCGATTTGGCTAAAATCCTGGATGTCTCCGACGCGGCGGGTGAAGTCACGCACGGGGACGCGCACCTGATACCATCCGCCTCCTTCGGTGATCTCGGTGACGACGTAGTCATCGACTTTCTCGGGCGCTGCCATCGAATCCATGACGGCCCTTGAGAGCGGAAGCTCGTACTGGTAATAGTCATTCGAGAGGTCCGGCGCCGAATTCGAATTGAGATCCTCGGTATCGGGAGTCCGGGAATTCCCTCGCTGACCGTGGAGCGACGGGGCGAGCTTATTCTGCGCCTCAAACGAGTTGATCTCCGTGCCGGGGAAGTATTTGGAGAACCGCTCCTGAATGGACGCACCGTTCGGATAGTACTGGGGATCGGTGAAGTACTGGTCGGCTTCGAAGTAAAAGAAATCGTCGCCGGAAGGATCTCGAAGCGCTTTGTTGACCTCCGCCCGATAGCGCGGATCCGAATCGCCGGGGTCGAGGGAGTTCAGAAAGTCTCGGAAATGGTGCTGCTCGGTCATCGCTTCATCATATTCCCCCGTCGAATACGACGCCAGTCCGTCAAGGCCGAGGTCTTCCGTGCGCCGCGTATCGTCATCCACGTCGATCGTGGAATTGAGCTTGCCGCTCGTGACCCGGCTCCATCGATCAAGATTCCGCTCACTCACGTCCGACATTGAGAGGCCGTCCTCCGTATTGATGTCCCCGTTCGGTATGACATCCTCGGAGATCGATCCCAGATCGACATACAATTTCGCATCCCGTCCGACATCCCCACCGCCCTCGGGAAATACCTTAACCACGAACTCGACGAATTCGACGTTCTTTAGCGTAAAGTCGGTATACCCCTCCGGCAGGCGCTGCATCATACCGCCCCATACGTCCTTGGGTGCGTCAAGGAATCCTTTGAGGTCTCTGGTGTAGTTATACGGCCCGCGTTGATGGGGCGTAAAATAGACGTCAAGCGGCTGAATAAACGGGTGCGTGTCGCCGCGGGTGTCCCGGTTTGGGAACACTTCAGTGATCGGGACTGGTGCCACAGCCGCGTCGTCGATGGTGCCGCCGCTCAACTCGGCGAGGACGTTTTCATTCAGCGAGTACCAGCCGAAGAGACCCCGCCAGTTCGTACGAAGCGAGTCGGAAGCGGCACCAAACTGTGGACCGTTGGCGGCGTCGACGCGTCCGATCGAATCCGGAGCGGAGGCCAGACGCCATGCTCCCGGCTGTCTCAGCGAAAACGTATTCTCGAAGCCCTCAAAGTCGTCGAGATAGGAAATGCCCTGCAGCTCGTCTGACTTGAAGTCGCGGTTGTTGTCCTGCAGCTCTCGCCGGGATCGGTCGAACGCCACCGTGTGACTCGCTCCAGGTCGCAATTGGGCAAACTCCCCCGATACCTGAATCGAGCTCGGCGCCTTCGTTTGGATGAATGGGAGTAAGTCGATCGCCCTTGTCAGCCACTGAGGCTGGAGGTCGACGGCCCCATCCACGCCCCAGATCGTGTTTGATATGGGCTCCTCACCGATCCGGAATTTGTCGATCGGCGACTTCTGATTCAGGTTGAACAGCGTGCCCCCGAGCGCGACCTGATCGCTGAAGACGTAGTCGGCCCGGGCACCGAGCAGCGTCTTCTTCTGCAAGTTGAAGAACGAGTTCTGCTCGTAGCTGATCTCGATGTCGCGTCCGGAGGTCAGATAGGCCGGATTCGTGATCTGGACGGTGCCGCCCTGGTAGTCCACCGTGTAGTCGGCGCCCTCGGTTAGTCGACTCCCTCCCGAGGTTACGACGACGGATCCTTCAATGAGGCCGGCAAAGGCGCGTAGGTCGTAGAAGTCCTGAGCCGAACCCTTGTACGATCCACGGATGAAGTAGACGTCGTACTGCGTCTCCTTTTGAGCGAGCTCCTTCTTCTTCGTGTACAGGCTGTTGAAGACATAGCGTTCCTTCTTCTGCTGCTTCTCTGCTTCGGGCTCATCGAGGTTGTCGATGACATCGCTAATACGAGACCCGAAGGGCTGGAGGTAAGGGAAGATGAGCTCGCCGTCCTGAGGATCGATCGTGAATCCGCCGAGATAGTCAAACCGGTCGTCGGGGCGCGGAGCTTCATCGACATTTAGCCTGTCGAGGCCGAGAAGCTGCAGGAGTGTCGCCTGCCCGCCTCCGGCGAGGTCTGACACGACCTTCGATCCGGGTCGCCCGGGTGGTTGATGTTCGATCTGCAGTTCGAAATCATTCGGATTCAGCCCGCGGCCGGGAAGGCGGTAGATATTGCGGAGCTCCAGATACCACGCAGCCGGATTGTAGCCCTGCTCGCCCTGCTCGGGTGCGGGCTGCCGAAGCTGAACAGGCTTGAGCAGCTTTAGCACGATACGATCGGAGTTCTGACCGCTTTCGGATCCTCCGGTTTCACTGGCAAAGTCCCCGATCCTGTAGGTCACTCCACCTGCCCGATATTCGAAGGCGACCGCAAGCGCTTCATTATCCTGCAGCCGTTGGTTCAGAGAAATGTATCCGAGCACACTGTCGAACTCGTAATCGTCTCCCTGCCGCAGCTTCTTGAACTGACCGGGTTGATAATCTTTGTCCGTCAGACCGAGGGACTCTAGATGTTCCTGCGGCAAATCGCCGCGGCGCAGCTCCGTTTCAATCTGCGCTTCATCATAGCGGTCGATATCCTCGCTCGGAAGCACCTCTCGCGTATAGTCACTCGCCTGCTCCACGACTTCCGGCTCCTCTGCGAGGTCCACCATCGCCACGACGTTTCGAAGGTCCTCGTCCTCCGGACTGTGCTGCGTAAGCTTCCAGACCTCGATGTCCGTGATCGTCTCAAAGCCGTTGCTCACCACCACCGTCGGCGGTTGAGCGAGGGCGTCCTCCCAACGATTTCGGAAGTAATAGCCCAAGAAATAATGAACGTTCTCGTCGTAGTCGGTCGGCTGCAGATCGATCTCTGTCGTCTGCGATCCGCCGTCGATAGAGAGACTATTCGACTGGCCTTCCTGCTGGCTGGCGACCGTCGTAAGCTGAAGGCCGCCGAGCCGAAACTGGCTCTTGATCCCGAAGAGGCTCTGACCGCCTCGGATCAGTCGGGAAGGCGTGCTCAGGTTAACGTTACCCGCCTCGACGTTCTGGATGATCTCATCCTCGTAGCCCTGATATTGCAGTCGAAGCTGATTCTGGAAATCAAACTGGTTGTTCGTATCCCAGTTGACGTCCACGCGGAGCTTGTCACCGATCGTTCCCGTAATCCCAAGTCGCAGATCCTGCTTGAAGTCGGGATCTACCTGCGCCGCTCGGCCGGTGACCGCCACCTGCTGATCGCTTTTTCGATAGTTGAAGCCGGCCTTGATGTCTGCCTGCCCGTTCACCCGGAGATCCACCGTCGGCTGGCCGAAGATCGTCGTGAACGCGCTTTGCTGTCCGCCGGGCACGACGATATTGAAGCCGAGCCCGCCGCGGCCATCACGTTCGCGCTGGCGCGCACGTTGCTCCATGACGTCGCGCCAGCCGTAATCGAGTGACGACTCCAGTCGGTGCCGGCGGTATTCGTCGTACGTGAGCGAGAGCGGATCGCGAACCGGGATGTCACCGACCGACTCTCTGATGACGAACGACTGTTCGGTCGAATCGAGGGAGGCTTCGTGGCGCCAGTAGCTGCCGAGGCCGGGAGTGAGGGGCCGCTGCCGGCGCTGAACGGGTGAGGCGAGCCACTGATCTCGCTTGCGGCGCGGAAGGTAAAAGTCGGCGCGCGGCGTCTGCAGGGTGTCGCCGA
>CAZQAS010000001.1:34160-40781 GCA_964591285.1 uncultured Rhodothermales bacterium | reverse complement strand
GCTGTCGGTATCGGCCAGTGCCGGCACGGACAAGGCGACGCTGTCCGTATCTGCAAGCACGGACATATCCAGGGCGAGACTGTCCGAATCGGAGACGACGTGCGCAAACCAGGTGCTGAGCCCCGGGTGCCGCTGAACGGATCGTCCATCGGCCGCGCTGTTCAAGAGCAGCAGTCCGACGGCCGCGCACGCGCCCATCACGAGCGTCGCAAGCGTACGCACGGGATGGACATTAAGGACGCGCAGACGTGCGTTGCCCGCTATTCCGACAGACTCTTCTTGCACGAAGACCTGCTCGTTAACTGCTTGTTGATGACTAGGTGGCGTATGCGATGGATCTGCTGCCCATCCGCATACCGCTCACTCACGAGAAAATCAGTAGCAAGAAGTGCGGATAATGCGATCTCTCGATTAGTCTAAGAACGGGCTGGCGGTCGTAGAATTGACGTCGAAGTCGGCGCGGGCGGGCCGACGCGATGGTGACGACGATCCGGTGTTCGGGATGACGCGACAAAAGTAATTGGTTTCCCGCTGTCGTTCAAGCCGGAATGCCATCCTCTAGAGTCCATCCCAAAGTGCTGAAAAAGCAGCGTTTACGTTGTGCGAGATGGTCCCGCTTCGGATGCCGTGCTAGTACCGGAGGCATATCCTTTTGTTCTGCACCTGTACGGATTTTATTATGGGGCTTTCACCGCCCTTACTCTCGGGAGACTGAATCCGTGAAACGCAAGATGATACCGGCCGGCAGAAGTGTGCATCTCGCTCTGGCGGTACTCTTCACGTTCGTGCTCGTCGGCTGTGCCGAGACCGATAGCGGAACCGATCCGTCAGACGAGTCCAACGCGGCCACTGAGATCCGTGAGGTCATGCAGCAGCAGGCGGATGCTTGGAATGGGGGCGACATCCGCGGGTACATGGCCGGCTATGCACGAACCGACACGCTGCGGTTTGCCTCGGGCGGGAACGTGTGGAGGGGCTGGGAGCCTACGCTGCAGCGATATCTCGAATCGTATCCGGATGAGGGCATGATGGGGCAGCTCAGCTTCAGCGACCTTGAAGTATGGCCGATACGGGAAGAACACGCCGTGGCGTTCGGACGCTGGGAACTCACGAGATCGGAGATGTACGAGAACATCGGGGGCCTATTTACGCTCGTATTTGAGAAGCGCCCCGATGGATGGCGGATCGTGCACGATCACACGTCTAGCCGGCAAACCATCGAATCAGAGAGAGCCGATACAGCAGACGCGCAATAGGATCATGCTCAGCAATAAGGTTGTCGTCGTAACGGGAGCATCCGGGCGCCTTGGACGGCGCATCGTGCAGCAATTCGCCGATGAGGGGGCTTCCATCGCGGCAGTCGTCCGGACCGAGGACGAGGCACGATCACTGCCATTCCCGGAGTCGGGCGAAGGGTGGGCCTTCCCCATCGATCTCACGGACGAGAAGCTCGTCAGGGCCGGCTTCCAACAGATTCGCCGCCATTTTGATCGGATTGATGCCGTAATCCATACGGTTGGAGCTTGGGAAGCCCGGCCGATTGCGGAGACGTCGACGGAAGAGTGGAAGCGTGTCATGGACGTGAACCTCACGTCGACCTTCCTCTGTTTCCGCGAGGCGATTCGCGTAATGGATGGTCCGGGACGACTGATCGCGTTCACGTCGCGTCAGGGTGCGGATGCCGGTGCTGCAGAGCAGGGCGGGTATTCCGCCGCGAAAGCCGGCGTGGTTCGGCTCGTCGAGTCGATCTCGGCCGAGTACCGCGACCGCGGCATCACCGCGCATGCCGTCGCACCGTCGCTGATTCTGTATGAGGACGGCTCCGAGGGCGTCGACGTAAACGATCTGATCGATGTGTGTCGCGCGGTCGTGGGAAAGGCCGGTCGAGCCGTATCCGGCTCAACGATTCGTGCATACGGCACGGGTTGAAGCCTGCTCTCTAGAGGCCGTTGGTTGGATTCGAGACGTCCACCCATCCGTCGTGCCATTCCGTGGAGACGGTGAGTCCACGCTCGGAGAGCATGTTGAGGTATTTGCTGCGCGGCAGCACGTTTTCGGGTGGTCCGGCGCCACCTCCTTTCACCTTACCGCCGGCGATCAACACGGTCGCGACGGCTGCCGGTATGCTCGTACAGCGCTTCATCGCGGACATTTTGAACTCCGGGTTGTACCGCTCGACCATCTGGTACACGAGCGTTCGCTTCCGGCCTTCGCGCACGCCTTTCACGACGACGCGAAGCAAGACGGCGTCCTCGTGTACTCCTCCTAGGCGCTGCCGCATGCGACGCACGAGTACGTCGCGATAGGTGAGATGCGTCCGCACGTCGATGTTGCGCGCCTCTCCGAAGCCCAAGCTGAGAAGTGCGCGCATCTGGTCGGCATGGCCCGGCCAGCGGATCGTCTTGTGATCGAGCGTCTTTACCGTACCGGCGAGTTGCTGAGTGAGCGTCGAGAGACCGCCGGCGGTGCAGAAAGACTCCATCTCGCTGAAGGGCTCCGGGAAGCTGATCGGCTCGTCCATCGTGAGCGGCTCGATGTGCTTGACCTTACCGTCCTCAATGAGTTGAACCGGGAGCGTGTAGTCGTCGAGGATTTTTTCTGCCGACCAGGAGATTCGAAAATTGAACGGGGGTTCCGGGTGGAGCGGGACGTCGCCAACGCGCAGGTGAGCGGCTTCGACCTCATCGAACTGCTTAATGCCTTCCAGGCAGAGAACGTTCACAAGACCTGGTGCCAATCCGCAGTTCGGAACGATCCAGATAGACTTCTGCTGTGCGAGCTCATTCAGCTTCAACTCCTTCTCGACGATTGCATCATTGCCACCGAGATCGCAGAAATGAATGGCCTGGTCGAGGCATGCTTGCGCCAGCAGGGGGTTCACCTCCGGCGATGCACATCCCACGACGCACTGGCTTCCGCGCAGGATCGGTTCGAGCACGTTGATGTCTCGGACGTCGACCTGAAACGAACGAAGCTTTGCGCTCTTCACTTCATCATGAAGATCCTGGAGCGATCGTGCACGTGCGTCACAGACCTGGATCTGCTCGACGGCCTCGTGCTCGTTCAACTCTCGGGCGACCGCAGAGCCGATCAGACCTGCCCCGATGACGGTAATCCTCATGCGCGTTTCGACGTCGTGTTGGAGACTGGCATGGCCGATGTCGCTTTCCGTGCCGACGATACGAATTTACGCGGCAGGTCCACGAAGATAAGATGAAACCTTCTCAGAACGCCTGTCCGAGGGCGGAGCCTTCACGGCCGACGAGCCGCACGAGCAGCGTCGACGCCGCGATCATGATCATCAAAAAGACGCTGTATGCCGCCGCCGCACCGAAGTCGTAGAGGCGGAGCTGCGCGAGAATTTCGACGCTTATCGGCCGGTTGTTGAAGACATACAGCATGATGGAGGAAACGAACTCTCCGAGGGCAGCTACGAAGGTGAGGAGCGTTCCTGCGGCGATGCCCGGCAAAATGGCGGGCAGAACGATGCGTCGGAAGGTCGTCACGAAGCGCGCACCGAGGTCCGATGATGCCTCGACGAGCCGATCGTCGAAGCGCTCCAGTGCCGCCGTGGTCGATCGTACGATCAACGGGATGTTGCGGATGAAGTACGCGAGCGGCAGCACCCAGAAACTTCCGATCAACACCGTGTTGAGCGCCAGAGCGCTCGGTGTGTTGAAGGTCACGATCAAATTTACGGCGATGACCGTCCCGGGGATGGCGAACGGAAGCGCGGTGAGGAGGCGCGCAAGGCCGCGACCCGGAAGCTTGCCCTTCGCGATATAGAGCGCGGCCGCGACTCCGAAAATGATGTTCGCCACCGTGGCCGCGGTCGCCATGCGGAGGCTGTTTCCGATCGGCTGCAGGACGTCGGGGTCGCGAAAGAGCGTGGTGTAGTTCTCGAATGTGTAGTCGGTGGGGAGGATTTGAAACGTCCAGCTGCCTTCCCGAGCCAAGCTGATGAGAACGACGGTGGCGATGGGAAGAAGAAGGAACAGCAGAATCAACACGGCAACGGAGACGGCCGCCAGGCGAGCCGTGCCACCGGTCACCTGCTGGGGAGCCGCTGCCACCCCTTTGCCGGTGGCACCGCTGGGGGTTCGTCGATGGCCCAATTCCAACAGGAGCAGAAAGATGATACAGATCGCGGTAAGCACGGTCGAGACTCCCGCCGAGAGGGCGAGGTCGCCGTTTGTCTTGTAGTTGTAGATCTGCAACGTCAGGAAGTGCTCGGTGCCGGCAAAGAGCAGCGGTGCCGTGAAGGAGGCCATCGATATCATGAACACGAGCAGCGAGGCGCCCACGAGCGCCGGCTTCAGCTGTGGCAGGATGACCCGCCGAAACGTCGTCACTCCTGATGCTCCGAGACCCGCCGACGCCTCAAACAGGCTGCGATCGATACTGCCGAGCGCGGACATCACGAAGAGATAGAAATACACGTACATCGTGTAGACGTGGACGAGCCATACGGCCCAAAGGCCCTCGAACGAGAACGGCACCTTGGCGAGGCCGAAGATGGCCTGAATGCCTCGCGGGAGGATGCCGCTCTCTCCGTACAGGAAGAGGAAGGCGAGCACCCCCACCAGGGGCGGGAGCGCGAGCGGTAGAGCGGCGACCGCGACGAGCACGCCTCGAAGCGGGAAGTTGAAGCGGTAGAAGAAATACGCAAGCGCGGTTCCAAGAATGCCGGCACCAAGCACGCTGGCGATGGAGATGGATACCGAATTGATCAGCGCGCGGACGTTTGCGGACGTCCAGTTTGCGAAGAGATCTCCGAATACCTCCGGCGAAAGTCCCAGCGCGAACGTGCGGAGGCTCGGATAAACGACGTACGCAGCGAGAAGGAACAGAACCGGCAGGGCGATCAGGGCCGTACCGCGGCGCGTCAGCATCGGCTCGTGGACATCGGCTAGAGCGAGCTGCGGCCTTCCAGCGCGCGAGACAGGGTTGCTTCATCGGCATACTCCAGGTCGCCGCCGATCGGCAACCCTCGTGCGATGCGGGTCAGCCGGATGCCCTGCGGCTTCAGAAGCTGTGAGATGTAATATGCCGTCGTGTCACCTTCCACGTTGGGATTCAGGGCAAGGATGATCTCCTCGACTTGCGGGCGCTCGTCGTACGGGAGCGCGCTCTCGGCAACCGTCCGTCCGTTCCTGGCGGAGTCGTCCTGTCCATTGTCGGTCGTCTCGTCCACATCTCTCCCATCCGCTTTCTCCTGGCGGTCTTCGGTCGACATCTTCTCGAAATCCGGATCGATGCGTGACACGAGCGCGCGGATGGTGAGGTCCTCGGGTCCGATGCCATCTAGGGGCGAGATGACCCCGCCGAGCACGTGGTAGACGCCCCGGTACTCGTTGGTACGCTCCAGCGCCATGACGTCATTGGCATCCTCGACGACGCAGATGATCGAGTGGTCCCGCCGATGCGACGTGCAGATCGGGCAGGGGTCCGTGTCGGTGACGTTAAAACAGATCGAGCAGTGCTTAACGCGGTCCTTGACCGCCACGAGGGCATTCGCGAGTTCGACGACCTCCGCGCGCGACATCTTCAAGATGTACGACGCGAGCCGCTGGGCCGTCTTGCGGCCGATAGTCGGCAGCTTCGCGAACTGCTCGACGAGCGCCTCGACGCTTTCGGAGGAATAATGCATCGTGAGAGAGGGGAACGCCGGTAAAGCGGAAGTCAGAGGTCAGATGTCAGAGGCAAGACAGAAGGTCTGACTTCTGACCTCCGACTTCTGACCTCCCTGGTCGAGGGCGTTATAGCCCAAGCGAAGAAAGATCCATTCCCGGTGGGAGCATGCCCCCGGCTGCACCCGACATCTCCTGTCGAGCCATTTCCTGAGCTTCATCGAGTGCCTTGTTTACGCCCGCAATGATGAGATCTTCCAGCAGTTCGAGGTCGTCGGGATCGACCGCTTCCGGCTCGACCTTGATGCTCGTCACGCGCTGCGCGCCGCTGGCGGTCACCTTGACCATCCCACCGCCGGCTTCCGCCGTCACGGACTTCGAGGCGAGCGACTCCTGCACCTCGTTCATCTTCTTCTGCATCTCCATGATCTTACCGAACATGTCGGCCATATTTCCACCGTTCGACATAGGAGTGTCCTGAGCTAATTTCGTGGAATTGAGTAGGTCCGCTAACGAACGAGTCGAGTCGAGGTGCCGTCCGCGTCTGTGGAGCGGGGTGGACGATCACGGGCGCGGGCGTAGCATACGTCGGCGACAGCGAGCGCTTACCAGACCAGTTCCCCACCGAACTGGTCGAAGATAGCACGAATGACGGGATTCTCTTTCCGCTTACGCTGCATGTATTCGTGCGGATCGAATTCTGAGCTCGTTTCCTGCTCGTCGTCCGATTCCATGTCGTCACGTACGACGAACTGGAGCGACTGCAGGGGGGCATCACTCACGGCGCGCAAGTGCTCTAGTACGTACTCCTGCTGGCTGGACAGAACGCGCCGGTGGAAGTCATTCGGTACGGCGATCACACCTTGCTCGTCTCGATACCCGTCCGGCCGAGCGTGATGGAGCAAGGACCAGACCTGAATCTTGTCGTTTTTCACTCGCTCCAGCACCTCAGGCCAGACGGATTCGATGGGCCCCACGTCGGACGTGTCCG
>CAZQAS010000001.1:32751-34060 GCA_964591285.1 uncultured Rhodothermales bacterium | reverse complement strand
CCTTCCCGTGCGAGCTCTTCCAACCGGTCGATCTTCTCGAGCGCCGCCCGCAGGTCGGCCGCCAGCGTGATCGAGGCCATTTTCAATAGGGCCGTCTCGAGCTTCAGCCTGGGCTGCGAGCTGTCTTTGAGACGCTCCTCGGCGGCTTCGGCGAGCGTTAGCAGTCGCAGCAGATCCACTTCCGTGAAGTCTCGCGCGGCCTCCGCGTATCTTCTTCGTGTGTCTTCAGGGGCTTCGATCAGCGTCGGATCCTCCATCGTCCGTGCGACGAGCAGGTTCCGAAAATGCTCGGCCAGCCCCGTAAGAAATTCCTGCAGATCGTGGCCGGATCGTACCGTTCGCTCGACCAGGCGCAGCATCCCGGCCGAATCCTGTTCGCTGATGCGATCGCTGACGTCGAAGTAGAGGTCGACCTTCACGACGCCGAGCGCCTGAGCGAGTTCGTCATAGTGAATGTCCGACCCGCAGACCGACACGGCTTGATCGAATACCGAGAGCGCATCTCGAAGCGCACCGTCCCCCTTCCGGGCGATGAGCATCAGAGAGGCTTCGTCCGCGGAAATATCCTCTTCGGCGCAGATCGCATTGAGCCTGTCGACGATCTCCGGAACCGCGATACGCCGGAAGTCGAAGCGTTGACAGCGGGACAGAATCGTGGGGAGGACCTTGTGCGGCTCGGTCGTCGCAAAGATGAAGAGCACGTGCGGTGGCGGCTCCTCCAGCGTCTTCAACAGCGCGTTGAAGGCCGACGCCGAGAGCATGTGTACCTCATCGACGATGTACACTTTCTTCCGACCACCCTGCGGGGGAACGCGCACCGTGTCCCGGAGCTCGCGAATGTCGTCGACGCGGTTGTTCGATGCGGCGTCGATTTCGATGATGTTAAGACTGCGACCCTCCTCTAACGTGCGGCACGATTCACACCTGCGGCAAGGCTCCACACCATCCTCACGCTCCTCTACCGGCGTCGTGCAGTTGATGGCCTTCGCGAGAATGCGGGCGGCCGTCGTCTTGCCGACGCCGCGAGGCCCGCTGAAGAGGTAAGCGTGTGCGAGCCGATCTAGCCGAATCGCGTTCTTGAGCGTCTCAGAGACGTGCTCCTGCGCCACCAGCTCGCCGAACGTCTGTGGTCGATACTTGCGAGCGGTGACGAGATACCTCTGAACGGACATCGGGAAACGCGTTTCGGCGAAGGGAGAATGGCGTCAACTTAGCAGACGACTGGATGGCACGCAAGATCCCAGTACGCCGAGCGGATTCGAGGCCTTTCAGTCGTCGGTACGAGTCACCGACGGGACGCGGCCGTCCG
>CAZQAS010000001.1:2867-32651 GCA_964591285.1 uncultured Rhodothermales bacterium | reverse complement strand
CGAAGACGCCGGATCAAAACAAAATCGGCAGCGCGGTTCGTAAGCGCTGGCGGCGCCGATCATGACGCGCTTATCGCTCGGCGTGATGCGCTGCGAATGATTGGCCGGAGCACCGCACACCATGCAGACTGCGTGCAGCTTCGTGACGTGCTCGGCAACCGCCATCAGCTGTGGGATGGGCTCGAACGGCCGCCCCAGATAGTCCTGATCCAGTCCCGCGACGATGACTCGCTTTCCGGAGGAGGCCAATTTCTGACAGACGTCGATGAGATCCGGATCGAAAAACTGCCCCTCGTCGATGCCGACGACGTCGGCCCGACCCACGAGCAGCATGATCTGCGACGCCGTGTCGACGGGCGTCGAGAGGATCGCATTCTCGTCGTGCGAGACCACCGATTCCTCGCTGTAGCGTACTTCGACGGATGGCTTGAAGATCTCGACATGCTGTCGCGCGATCTTCGCACGCTTAAGCCGGCGGATCAGCTCCTCGGTCTTTCCGCTGAACATCGAGCCGCAGATCACCTCGATCCAGCCCGGTCGTCCTGCCGTGTGAAGTACGAGTGGCTCCATCCGATTAGATCTCACCGAGATCCTCTGACCGGAGCCATCCACGTGTGCCGTTCGGTAATCTGACCTGCGTCCAGTCACCGGAGCCGGACACGATTTCTACGACGAGTCCCTCGTGGACGGAAAGGTCCGACGAATCCCCGGACGGCGTCTCGTAGAGCGCGCTCTCGGCCGCAAGCACGACGGCGCTCGCGGCGCGCATCTGCTCTGCGGATGCAGCGAATCCAGCCGAAACAAAGCAGACGGCGGCGATCAGGCCGAGCGTTGCCAAACGCCGACGCCAGGGCTTCTGCCCATCCCGTATCCACAGGAATAGTGCTAAGCATGCGACTAGATAGCAGAAGAGCCCGGCAAGGAAGATGCCGGTGGGCCCTATCGACTGCACAAGCGCCGTCCACATAGGCATCCAGAAGGGTTCGGGCAATCGGGAAAAGTTATCGATCGTCTGCTCACGCGCGATGGACAAGTTGTGCCGAAGCTCGGGTCGATCCGGTCCGATCCGACGCGCCTTTTCGAAGTATCGGATGGCCTGTCCGATGTCGTCGAGACGATAATAGGCATTGCCCATGTTGTAATACAACGCGCCGCTCGCAACGCCGCGGTTGATCGCCCGCTGATAGCTGTCGAGGGCGCCTTCGAAGTCTCCCATGCTGTAGCGCCGGTTGCCCTCGTCAAAATCGTCGACGGCGGGGCCGATCTCCTGTGCGAGGACGGGATCGTGGGGTACGAGCGCGAGAAGAAGGAGGACGATCCAAGGGACCATAATCCCGTGCCGGCCCTCGAGCGCGGATGGTCGCGATGTCAGGTGTGCGATCAGCATGGCTATGCAGCCGCTCTCGTGGATTGGCGGACGGCCTGATCCAGTGCGACAATGACGTGTGCGGCCCGGTCCTGGGCGCTTTCCATAACGGCACGATCCGGAAGTATGGGACCGAATCGCGCGCGATCACATTCTTCAAGGAGCGCCCGGAGCATCCGACGATCATCGGCGCTCAGGCCCGCGGCAGCGAGGCGTCCATCCAGCTGATCGCGCGTCAGACCCAGTTCCGCGATGTTGAGCCTGTTCCCCGCAAATCCAATGACGGCGCGATCGATCTCTTCATAGAACGCCCGTGCCTTCTTTTCTTTCAGCAGCGTTTCTGCCTGGCGCAGGTGTTTCTTTGCAAGCGGGTGGGCCATGCGATTGCGCGCATAGCGGGTGTCGGTCGCGATGCGTTCGGCGCGACGCTGATAACCGTAGAGCGCGAGGAGCACTAGCAGCGGCGTTGCGAGTGCGGCGTACGGCCAGACGCTGCGGTGCAGCGGGCGATCACCGAGCTCCGTCCATCCGGCCGCGCTCGTCATGATGCCGGCAATGTCGTCCACGGGTAGTCCTTCGGCCGTGGTGCCCGCAGCCAGAGGGGCGGCCGTTCCCGTAACCGTCACCGTCGGAAGCTCCGACTCCAGCATCGTGAACTCTCCGCTCGCAGGATTGAAATACGTGAACCGCACGGGCGGCATCTCGAATTCGCCGTTCGATCGTGGGACGAGGACATACGTGAACGTTTTAGATCCCCGGATCACGTCGCCTTCGCGGTTGACGGAGGTCCGAATGTCCGGGTCGTACTGCTCAAAAATGCCCGCGGGATCGAATCCCGGCGCATCCAGGGTCGCCACATTCCCGCTACCGCGCAGTGTGATCTCGACCTCGACGGGTTCGCCCACCTCGATGGAAGTGGAGCTGAGTGAGGCATTCATCTGATACTGCCCCACGGCGCCGGTGAATGATGGTGGCGCGTCACGAGGAAGGGGCCGCACGTTGAGACGAATCGAATCGGAAGACAGTTCAACGGTATCGAATCGATTGCGCAGCGAGAAAAATCGCTCGAAAGGATCGCCGGAATTGCTCGGGAAATACGCTTCCGTTTCTATCTCGAGCGGGTCCACGGTCAATTGGCCCGTCCGAGTCGGGAAGACGGCCACCCGCTTCAGTACGATCATATGGTACAGCAGGCCATTTTCTACGATCGTGCTGGGCACCGGGCGGGTATCGACGTCGAACTCCTCGCGCCAGAATCCCTCCGCATCCCATGAGCCCGAAAGACGGCTGTGGCGCAGCTGAATACCGTCGCGGAAGAAGAGTTGATATTCGATGGTCACCTGTTCATTCTGCCGAGCTTCCGTCGTGCTGGCGACGGCGCGGATGAACAGGTCCTGGGGATCCAGAGTGCGATCCGCATCGCTGTCGGCCTGCGGCCGTGACGGCATCGTGAACGGAAATTGACGGCGTCCGCTCGGAGAAGAACGGCGGGGGCGCTGGGCCTGGTCGACGACCGTGACATTGATGGGATCCGTCGTGTAGGTATCCCCGCCGATCGTCACTTCTGCGGCATCGATTTTCGCGTTCCCCCTGCGGACGGGCCGGTAGCTCCACTCGAATCCGACGCTCTGCTCCAGCCGCCCGTTGATGATCGTCATGTTGCGTTGCGTGCTCGGGCTCCTCTGCAGCAGGGTGAGCCCCTGTGCCGATGGGGCCTGCGGCGTCTGCAGATCATCGAGCGAGGCGCCCTTGACCTGAATCGAATAGCTGAGCGTCTCCTGGTCGCCGATGGTGGTCTCGTTGACGACCGCGCGAACCTGCACGGCTTGCCCGAGCGAGGAGCCGGGTCGCAAGCCGGACAAAACGGCCAGCACACCCAGTATGAGAACAAGCCGCGTCATCATCCTACCAGTCCTTCTCGACCCTGCGCGGACGTGCGTCCTTTCGCTGCACCTCTCGCAACAGCTGTTCCTCTTCGTTCTGGAGGGCCTGCAGAATGCGCTGCGCCTGCTCGTCGCTCATCTTCTCGCCGGCCTCTCCGGACTGCGGTTGTTCGGGCTGTTCTTCATTGGGCTGCTCGCCCTGCTGCTGCTCGTTTCCGCCGTCTTGCTGCTGCTCGTTTTCACGATCAGTTTGCTGCTGATCCTGTTCCTGATCGCCCTGGCTCTGGTTCTGATCCTGGTTCTCCTGCTGAGAATCGTCGCCGTCTTGCTGTTGATCTTGCTGCTGTTGTTGTTGCTCCTGCTGCTGTTGAAGCCGGCGCTTTACGAATTCGTAGTTGAACTTGGCATCCTCGTTGTCCGGCTCGCGAAGGAGGCTTTGCCGGTAGTAGGCCAGCGACGTTTCGAGTTCCTCAGAGGAGTAGGAGGCGTTTCCGGCATTGTAGGCGGTACGCGCGATATCGGCCGTCGTCGGGGCCGCCGCTAAGGCGCGAGAGAAGACCTCGCCGGCGGCTTCCGGATCCTCACTCTTCAGCAGGGCAGCACCGAGATTGTTCTGGAGTCCGTAGCGCAGCTCGATCGAGGCGTCTTCATCCAGCGCCGCAAGGCCGCGCCGGTACGCCTCGACGGCCGGACCGTAGCTCCCCTGCTGGTAGAGTTCGTTGCCGCGGCGGCCTTCCTTCTCTCCGTCATTGGCCAGAAGGCCGGCTCCGGCAATCAGCAGTGTGACAAGCAGTATTCGCATACGTTAGGCGGCCGTTGTTGTAGCTCGCGTTTTACGCCGATCGGTTACTAATCGTTCGATCACCAGGAAGAGCAGTGCTACCGCAAGCGGCCACTGATAACGTTCTTCGAACGACTCGAATTCGCTCTGCGCAAACTCTTGCTTCTCCAAACGATCGAGCGAGCTCGTTATTTTCTGAAGCGAGCTTGACGTACGCGCGATTCGAAAGTATGCGCCTTCGGATGCCAGCTCCTGCAAGGCATCCTCCTCTAACCGCGTGTTCACGATATTTCCTCCGGAATCTCGCTTGTACCCAACGCGTCGCCCGTTCTGGTACTCCGGTATCGGGGCTCCGGCGGTCTCGCCGACCCCCGCCCCGAACATGACGATTCCCTCATTTCGGGCCGATCGGACGATCTCGTCGATGTCAGCCACGTGATTCTCGCCGTCGGAAACGAAAAGCAGCGCGCGCGTCGGCGCCTGATTCTCCCCGTCCGTGGGGGCATCGAAAGCCTGGATCGCCATCCTGAGAGCTGCACCAAAATCCGTGCCCGGCGTCGGAATCAGGGACGGATTCGCCACATCGAGAAAGAGTCGAAGCGCCGAGTAGTCCGTCGTAAGGGGGCACTGGATGAACGCATCTCCCGCGAAGATCACCAGACCAACGCGATCCCCGTGCAGCTCGCTTAATAGCTTCCTGATCTCGTTTTTCGCACGATCGAGGCGATTCGGCGCGACGTCTTCGGCGGTCATTGATGCCGAAACGTCGAGCGCGATCACCAGGTCGATGCCCTCCCGCCGAACGTCACGTACTTCTGTGCCGAGGCGTGGTCCTGCCAGAGCGACGGCGATGAACAGCACGCCCGCCACTGTAGCCGCCGCTTTCCAGCGCCGCCTGCGCGCGCTCACCGACCCCGTAAGCCGAGAGACGATCGAAAGGTCGCCGAACCGCTCCAATGCGACGCGCCGGCGCCAGGCCGCCCACAAAAAAAGTCCGATTACCGCCGGCACGGCGGCGAGGGCCCAGAGATATGTCGGATTCAGCCACTCCATACGTTACGGTATTCGTCGGAGGCGTGTGCTTGAGAGGAGAACCTCCAGGAGAAGAAGTCCAAAAGCCGGCCAGAGAAAAAAGGCGTACCGCTCGGTGTAGTCTGTGTAGACGTGCTCCTCAATCTTCGTGGTCTCCAGTTCGCCGATCTCTTCATAGATGTTGCGGAGCGCCTGTTTGTTGGTCGCTCGGAAATATCTTCCGCCCGTATTTTGGGCGACCGTCGTGAGCATCTCCTCATCGATTTCGACCGGCACCATGCGCCGCCTCTGCCCACCGAACGGATCGTCGAAGAGGAAGGGCGCCTCGCCATGGGCGCCGACTCCGATCGAGTAAATGCGCACGTCCATCGTTTCGGCGACCTCGGATGCGGTCACGGGGTCGATCTCGCCCCGGTTATTCTGACCATCGGTCAAGAGGATGAGCACCTTACTGGTTGCGGTGCTCTCTCGCAGGCGGTTGGTCGCCATGGCGATGGCCGTGCCGATCGCTGTGCCGTCTTCGATGACGCCGACCTCCACCTCATCCAGCATCCGAAGGAGAAACTCGTAATCGAGCGTGAGAGGAGTCTGCGTGTACGCCTTCGCAGCGAAGACGACCAACCCCACACGGTCGGAGGCGCGGCCGCGGATGAATTCTGCGGCGACGTCCCGGGCGGCCTCGAAGCGGTTGGGGCTGAAATCCTGCGCGCGCATCGAGGTCGACGTGTCGAGCACCAGCATGATGTCGACGCCCTCCGCATAGCGTTCCTGCACGACGTTCTGATCCTGAGGACGCGCGAGCGCCAGTATTCCCAGCACGAGGGCGCCCATTCTAAGTGCCGTCGGCAGGCGCCGAATTCTGGCCCACATAGACGGCGGCGCTTCTTTGGCCGGGAGCACGCTGCTGAAGGTCATGCCGACACTTCGATGACGCGTCCGCCACCATTCAACGGCGAGCACCGCGGGAAGCAATGCAAGCAGCCAGAGCCATTCCGGTTGTGCGAATTGCATGTGGGAACGAATTGGTGGGAGGAGCGCCCGACAGCCGTTGGGAGCGGGAAATGACAACCGGCGGAGCAGGGTTTCTCTACAGCCGGGCGCTTCATTTGTTGCTACTTAAGCCGTGCTCGGCCGGTTGCTAACCGGATGTCGAGCCGGAGGGATCCTGTTCAGAGATCCGCTGAACGGCCGCGACGATCTCGGGCAGAATTTCACCCGCCTTGCCCAGGACGACCTCGTCGACCTCATCGGCGATCGCACTCGGTTCGATGTTCACCTCGGCAACGTAGGCTCCCGATTGCTTCGCGAGGATGGGAATGCCGGCCGCCGGATAGACGATGGCCGAGGTGCCGATGCTGAGAAACACGTCCGCATTCGCGGCGGATCGATGCGCCGCCTCGACGGCGTCTTCTGGCAGCATCTCCCCGAACCACACCACATCCGGCCGAATCAGGCCTCCGCAATCGGAGCAAACCGCCCGTTCTCCGTCGCCGAGCGGGTGCAATTCCTCCGACGATGGCGCGCGCCGGCAATCGATACAGTAAGCCCGCATGATGTTGCCGTGCAGCTCGACCACGTTCTCACTTCCTGCCCGGCGGTGCAAGTCATCCACATTCTGCGTGATGAGCGTGAAATCGGCGACTAATCGCTCCAGATCGGCGAGCGCACGGTGACCCGAATTCGGCGCTTTTTCGGAAGCGACCGAGCGTCTATGTTCGTACCACTTTTGGACGAGCTCCGGATTCCGAAGGAAGGCCTCGACGTTTGCAAGCTCTTCCGGTCGAAACCGATCCCACAGTCCGCCCGGATCTCGGAACGTCGGAATTCCGCTTTCCGCGCTGATGCCTGCACCAGTGAGCGCACCGACGTGCCGCGCCGAGGCGAGCCGTTCAATTAGCTCCTCAGAGAAAGACATGCCTAGGAGGCCTCATGCTCGGTGCGCGGTCGATGTGGGTCCGGATCCGATTCCGGAGATTGCGGCCCATGCGCCAGGACCGCCTCCGGGTCGGCCGCCGGTCGGGACTGCCGCTCGATCGTCTCGACGACGCTCCGCGTCGAGCTCAAAAGCCGTCGGCTCTCCTCGGTGGGGGGCTCGGCATCCGCAAATTTCACGTAGTCCGACTGCACGAGAATGTTGCGAATCCGGCCCGTGGTTTCCTCGTCTGGAATCGATCGTCCGTAAAGATCGGACACGAGCTCTCCGGTCGTGCGCTCCAGGGCATGGACGTCCAGACGGCGGGAGACGTACGTCCGAAGCGTGTCGGACAGCTCGACGTAGAAGGGCTTCACGGCGTCTCGCGTGCTGATATCCATGGTTTCGAGCGCATCCAGCCGTTGTAAGGCCTCTACGTCCGGTGGGATCGGCGGCTCCGGCGGCGGGGGAGGTGCCGACTCGCGCTTGCGCCGCCGGTGCCGCCACAGGAGGAAAGCGATCACGGCGGCGAGAAGAAGGATAGCGGCGGCCGCCAACGCATATCGCCAGATCGACACAGGAAACTCAACGAGCGGCGCGAGATCGCGGACGTCCTCGGCGTCGGGCGGGACGAGGCTGGCCACCGGGACGAAGGCCGAATCCGTGCGAACCGTGAACGTGTCTTCCCCTGCCGTGAAGAGTACCGGAACGGGCGCTACGACGGCCGTATCCAGTGCAAACGTGGTGACTTCGTAGATCACACTGTCGACGCGTCCGCCTCCGATGGATGCCGTCCCGCTTCCGATCCGTTGAATGACCTCGAGGTCTCCGAAGGTGAGTGAGTCACTGACGGTCGGGTCCGGAAAGGTCGCCGGCGCCGCAAAATCATGGTCGGCCGCCACGGTGATGCGGAAGCGCTCGCCGACGGTGACCGTATCGGCGGATACGTCGACGCGCAGCTCCTGCGCCATCGCCCATCGCGGGAGCAGTATCAGCAGCATGGCCACGGCGGCCCCCGTGCAGATCGGTCTCATCGAGTTGACTTATTTCGATGTCGGAAGAATTGGATGAGCGGCTCGACGTAGCCCTCGTCGGTCTGGATGGGGACGTAATCCATTTTGATGCGCTTGAAGAGATCGGCCGTCGCCGCCTGACGCGCACCGGCGTGCATCGCGAAGAGCCGGCGGGCACGACGATTCGACGTATCCACGACGACCGTTTCGCCCGTCTCCGCATCAGTCAGATCAACCAGGCCCATTGGTGGCAGTTCCTTTTCCCGGGGGTCAATCAGGTGCACGGCGATCGTGTCGTGCCGGCGCGCGACCACGCGGAGCGGCTTGACGAAACCCTCGTCAAAAAAATCGCTGATGAGCAGCACGATGGATCGACGATTGATCACGTGAAGGACGTGATTTAGGGCCACGGACAGATCCGTTCCGCTGGACTGCCGCTCGTGCGCGAACAGGTCTCTGAGCAATCGAAGCACGTGCTTGCGGCCCTTCTTCGGCGGGACGAAGAGCTCGATCTGATCGGAGACGAGAAGCAGGCCTACCTTGTCGTTGTTCGACACCGCGCTGAACGCGATCACGCCGCAGATCTCCGCGGCGATCTCGCGCTTGAACTTCGTGCTCGATCCAAAATCCTCCGAGCCGGAGACATCGACGACGAGCATCAGCGTTTGCTCGCGCTCCTCCTCGAAGACCTTGACGTACGTCTCGCCGGTCCGCGCCGAGACGTTCCAGTCGATGCTTCGAATGTCGTCGCCGATCTGATACGGACGGACTTCCGAGAATTCGATGCCGCGTCCTTTGAAGGCCGAATGGTATTCACCGCCGAAGACGTTGTTGACGAGACCCTTCGTGCGGATCTCGATTCGGCGGATTTTCTTGAATAGTTCCTTGGGGATCATATTGAGTCTACTGCGACCATTCGGTAGGCTCGCGATCCCAACGGTGCTCCCGCAGCGTTTCGATCAGGTCGTCCGGCAGCGGTCCTCGATCACTAGTCGACATATTCGCTTCAACGTGGCGGAGTTGCCGCATTCCGGGAATGGTTGTGGCGACGGAATCGTTCGAGAGGATGAATCGAAGCGCCATCTCCGGCAAGGTCATGCCGTTTGGGACCAGGGGCTTCAAGGCATCGGCTCGCTCGACGCTAGGAATGAGATTTTCCGGTACGAAGTACGTGTTTCGCCAGTCACCTTCCGGCCAGGACGTATCCTTCGTGAGTTTTCCGGTCAGCGTCCCTTCATCGAACGGCACGCGCGCGATGATCGCCACGTCCATCTCCTCACAGGCCGGGAAGAGTTCATCCTCCGGAGCCTGGTCGAAAATGTTATAGATCACCTGGACGGCGTCGATCAGGCCGCTTCGCACCGTACGAACACCGTTCCACGGCTCCCATCGATTGATACTGATCCCGATGGCTCGGATCAGTCCTTCCCGGCGCAAGTCGTCGAGGGCGCCGAACCAGCGGTCGTCGTCAACCCAGGCGTCCTCCCAGACGTGAAACTGCATCAGATCGATCTGATCGAGACCGGTATTCTCGAGACTCTGCTCCACGCTCTGTTTGATGTACTCCGGTGGGAAGACCTCGTCCAGCGTGTAATCCCGCCGGCTCGGCCACTGCTCGTTCTTTGGGGGGATCTTGCTGGCCGCGTACAGCTTCGTGTCAGGATTGGATCGCGCGAGTGTGCCGAGCAGCTTCTCGCTGTGGCCGTTTCCGTATGCTAGGGCCGTGTCGAAGAAGTTGCACCCAAGGTCAACGGCCCGTTGAAGCGATTGGAGCGACTCTTCGTCGTCAGATCCTTTCCATCCACCCATTCCCCACATTCCATATCCGATCTCGCTGACTTCCCAGTTGGTTCTGCCGAAGCGGCGGTAATTCATAGTGTCCAGTGTTGGCTAATAGCAGACGATAACGGCAGGCTGGGGCATCGGATGCGTACGAAGCTTCCGGGAACACGCCGGCCTTCGGATCTCAGCACGGACGCGCAAGGTACCAAGCCCGGCACTTCAGCGCGCGGGATCGTAATATCCGGCGTCCGCAGTCGATACGGGATTCGCGGGTGCCTTCAGTACCAGTTCCAACTTTCTGAAGATCCGAAATGGCCATTACGTTCGGAATCATCGTGTTTCCGGGTTCGAACTGCGACCACGACGCCTATCACGTCGCGAAGCACGTATTCGATCAAGACGCGCGGTTTATCTGGCACAAGGAGACGTCGCTGCACGACGTCGATGTCGTGGTCGTTCCGGGCGGCTTTTCGTACGGCGACTATCTTCGCTCCGGTGCGATTGCCCGGCTCTCGCCGATCATGCGCGAAGTCGTTCGCTTCGCCGAACGTGGCGGACTCGTCTTCGGAATCTGCAACGGCTTTCAGATACTTTGCGAGATTGGGCTGCTGCCGGGAGCGTTGATGCGCAACGCGTCGCTGCGGTTCGCCTGCAAGCAGACCCATCTTCTCGTCGAGAATGCGGAGACGCCGTATACAACGGCCTTCACGAGGGGCGACGTTCTTCAGATACCGATCTCGCACGGGGAAGGCAACTACTATGCGAGTGAAGAGGAGTTGGATGAGCTCGAGCAGAACGACCAGGTCGTCTTTCGCTATTGCGACGAGGAGGGGCACATCACGGAGGAGGCGAATCCCAACGGGTCCGCTCGCAACATCGCGGGGATCACGAGTCGCGGTCGTAACGTGCTCGGCATGATGCCCCATCCCGACCGGTGCGCCGAGCCGGTGTTGGGGCGCAGCGATGGTGCGCCGATGTTCGAGTCCATCCTCCAGCATTTTGAGGCGGTGGCGGCCTAGGAAGAACCTGTTGATGGATTTTTCTGAAACGCCGGTCACGCTGCTCCTGCTGCTCGTCAACGTCCTGGTGAGCGGGTATGCGCTTTACTTCGATCACTCGCTGGTCGATCGACTCTCGTTCAAGCCGAAGCAGATCCTTGAGAACGGGGAGTATCAGCGGCTGATCACGGCGGGGTTCGTGCACGTGAGCCTGTCTCACCTCGCCTTCAACATGATCACGTTGTACTTCTTCGGGCCGTACATGGAGCGAATGCTCGGGCCGGGAAGGTTTTTGCTGCTCTATGTCGGTGCCGAGCTTGCGGCGCACGGCCTTTCTTTGGTGCTGCACCGCAAGACCGAGGGCTATGCGGCCGTCGGCGCGTCCGGTGCGATATCCGGAGTACTGTTTGGATTCTGCCTTTTCGAGCCCTTCTCCAGGATTTTCCTCTTCTTTGTTCCGATCGGAATTCCGGCCTGGCTTTTTGCAATAGGGTACGTGGCATTGTCGATGTACGCGATGCGGCAGGGTGGGGAGGAGGGAATGACCGGCGGGATTGCGCATGAGGCACATCTGGGTGGTGCGTTGGGTGGGCTGTTGCTGACGATCCTTCTGGAGCCGGCGGCGGTCGACATTTTTCTCAACCAGGTCGGGCTTTAGCTCCGTTATTGCGCTAAGGTGATTTCGTGCGGCCGGTGCAGAATCCCGCGGATGGGGCCGTTATTGCATTTGCATCTCACGCGAGGCGCGCCTATCTTCCAAATACCTCATGCGCCTAGGGGCCCTTTCCGGGTTGATTCAGTCGCGTGGAGTGGGCACAAAGAGCTCGGCTTGGTGGGCAAGCCGGGCTTTTTGATCTCTAGACCCGGCCAGGAGTCTTCTCTTCTATTGGTTACCCAAGGATATCGACGTTCTGTGGATATCGTGTTAATCAAATGTGGAATAGTAGCAAGCAGATTTGCTTGACCTCGCCCGGCCCTCATCCTATAATGGGCTCAGTGCCTGACGGCACTGTTCCTTGACGCGACTGAAAACTCTGGGCTGCATGAGGATGCCCGTGTGCTGGTCGAAAGATCAGCAGGGATGCAGCGATCGAGCGTAGCCCCCGGCAGGTTCGCCTGCTCAGACTACTGCTCGAGCCGACGATGGCGACATCGTCGAGCTTTGACTGCCCTCGGTGACCGGCTTCGGCCGGCATGATCCGAAATTGGGTTCGCTCTTCGGAGCGCCACCCACAAGAGCAGTTACGCTGCACATGTCCCACGCACTCGATGAAACAGCCGGCCGACCAGCCGCCTGTGGAGAGTGGTGATTGCAGCAGTGACCTGACGATGCACCGCCGAGAGCAACCGAGATGAAGCAGCGCCTCGCAAGAAGCGCTGTGGATCGTGTTCGCTCGTTGAAGCCCTGTATCGTAGCGCAGCTTGCCGAGAGTAACCCGTGATGAAGCAGTTTGTCTAACCACAGACTGACGAGCGGGTCGCTCGTTGACGCAGGCAGCGACAGAGCCACTGCATCGCATCTCCGCTCGATGAAGCAGGGGCCGACATAGGCCGCTTGCCGAGCCCTGTGCTCGCTGATGCGCCGGCAGAAATGCCGACGCGGAGAGACGCAGCGCGATGACGCAAGCTGTCGTGACGAACCGGCCGATGTGGAGAGTACGTGAGATCCCGAACACAGGCAATCGAAGGTCCGTGGACTCCTAAACCGTCTGCCCATGCGGTTTAGACGTACCACAGTCGGTTTTCCGACTGCCGTACGATATGCCACCTGCCGGACTCGCACCGGCAAGAGAGTTTGGCCTCTGCCTCGTTCCCGAACCTGCCCCGGCAGGCACTCGAGATCAGGCGAGGCCAGTTGCGTTAGGGGATTCTATTTTGAGACGACGTCGGCTGGTAACTCAGTCGGCGTTTTTTATTTTTTGCCTCTCCCATACGTGGCGGCTGCGTGCGGCAGCCGTCTCGCCCCCATGCAACCTCTCCGATATGTCCGAGCGCAAAGTGTCCCTCCGCGACCGTGTCTCGGCCGTCGTAGTTAATTATCAAACCCCGGATCTCACCGAAACGGCCGTGCGATCCTTTCGGCGGTTCTATCCAGCCGTCCGGCTGCTCGTCATCGACAACGGTTCGCAGGACGACTCGCCCGACGTCATTACGCAACTGTCGGACGACCTACGCATCACGCCCATCTACCTGGACGAAAACCGATATCATGGACCCGCCATGGATCTGGCGATGAACCGGCTCCGGACGCCGTTCGTGTTTCTATTGGATAGCGACACCATCACGAAGAAGGGCGGATTTCTGGAACGCATGATCGATCTGGCCGAGCCGGAGGATGTCTACGGAGCCGGAAAGGTTGTCCACGTGGACCGGCGAGGCTTCGCGGCGTCGGATGGAATTCCAGTGCTCGTCAGTGCTTTTATGCTGCTGAAGCGGGCCTTGTATCACGAGTTTCCGCCATTCGTGCACCACGGTCTACCGGCGCTACGAAATTTCGAAGCAGCGGCGCGAGAAGGCTATCGACTCGAGCCATTCAAGATCGATGATTACATCACACACCTGGGCCGAGGGACCGCCGAACGGTACGGTTACGGTCTCGGGCTAAAGAGCCGCATCGACTATCTGCTTCGGCGCCTGGGCCTCTAGCGCCTTCCGCGCCAGCTCTCCAGCTTTCGCAGGTGCTCGGACTGTCGGCTGACGTCCTCCGGCGACAACAGCCCGTCCTCGGTGAGATATCCGCGGATTAGCGCGGCGGGCGTGCGTTCGAAAAGGGGCGACCACGTCTTGACCTCGGAGGAGACGTGCTCGGATTCGAGTTCAACCTCACCGTCCGCCAGGATTTTATCGGCAGAGCTCGCCACGTACATCGGGACCTTCCTGGCTGCAGCGAGAAGTCCAAGAAGATGCGTCCCCAACTTGTTTACGACATCGCCGGCTGGGAGGATGGTGTCCGCGCCGACGAGAACAAGGTCGAACACCGGCAGCGAAGCCACGCCCGCATCCGGCACGAGGGTGACATCGATGCCCGCTTCATCCATCCGCGCCGCCTCCTCGATTCCCTCACCACCGGGTCGCGATTCGGCGATGAAGACGTGCGGTCGCGCTCTCAGGATCGCATCCGACACCGTGCCTGAGCGTGATAGTGTTAGCACCGTCTTGCCCTGTATCATCTCAGAGGCGTTCCGGGCTGCACGGCGGTCATTGTTGACGGCCGTTCCAATGGCCTCGTGTGCCAACCGCGCAATATCTCCGGGATCCGACGCTTGATACATCACGCGGTTGATGCGATTCCGTACGACCGCCATCGAGGGCCGTGCCTCGAGAATTTCGACGGCGAGGGTCCTCAGGTCCTCCATGTCACGATCCAGGATCGCTGCATCGCGAAGTACCTCCAGCGCGCGGTGCGAAATGTAAGCGGAGCCGTGCTCACGATCCCCACGGATCGACTCGAGCGTCGGGGCCACGGCCTTATAGGACGTCCAGAGCTGCGGGACGGCATCCCGCATGAGGATGTCGGTCGGCGAGGCCCACTCGTAGTTCGATGATTCCCAGTTAAGGCGCACATCGCGCTGATCCGTGTCAAACAAATAGGGATGTACGATCCATCTCTTACCCAACTCGGAGTCGTCGACGGCAAAGGCTCGGCCGCGACGCGTCAAGTCGGCGTCCTGAATTCCGGTCTCCTCCGAAATCTCCCGACGTGCGGACTCGTCGGGATCTCCTTCGACGTGGCCCGCCACGGCACCCCATGCCCCACTGTACGTGCCGACGTCTGAGCTGCGGCGAAGCAGCAGCACGTCGCCTTCACATCGCAGGAAGACGGTCACGACGTGCGTCTCGATCGGCTCGTCCATTGCCGGCGTGCTTACGTCCGGATTGCCCGTTCCAGCCGCTGCACCTCGCGTCCAGAGAGCGCGACGTCCGCGGCACGACTCGAATCCTCGATACTTTCCTTCCGGGAGGCTCCCGGAATTGGGAGGACGACCGGCGATTTCGCCATCAGCCACGCGAGAGCGATCTGATATGGTGACGCGTCCTTCTCATCGCCGATCTCTACAAGGACGTCGTAACTAGGCACATCCTTCGCACGTCGCCGACCTCCGAGCGGGCTATAGGGTAGGAACGTAAGCCCTTCCCGATCGCAGTATTCGAGTACCCCGTCCTCCAGCGGCTTGCGATGCCAGAGCGAGAGCTTGTTCTGCACGGATACCACGTCGACGACCTCTCGGGCGCGCTCAATTTCCTCAACCGAATAGTTGGATACGCCGACGTGCTGGATCAGCCCCTCCTCGACGGCTTCCCGAACGGGAGCAAGCGACGTGGCAACCGGCACGTCCGGATCCGGGGCGTGATGCTGCCATAGCTGAATCGGCTCGCCGCCAAGCGCCTGTACGCTCTCTCGAATCGTTTGCCGAAGGTGATCGGGATCGCCGTTGCGCGGCCATCCACCGCCCGTCCGCATCAAACCACCCTTGGTGGCGACGACGAGATCCGCTGCGTCGCCCTCGTAGCGGTCGATGGCTTCGCGTATGAGCGCCTCGTTGTGATGCTTATCGCCTTCGTCCAGACAGTATGCGTCAGCACCGTCGATAAATCGCACGCCGATATCCAGCGCATGATGAATAACGCCTATCGCATCCTCGCGTGAGGGCCGCCCGTCTATGGACAGCAGCATCGCGCCTAAGCCGATCGCGCTCACGGTGAGATCCGTCTGATTGATGGTTGTCGTCCGCATCGATCTCGTACGTTTTCAGTATCCGGAATATGCGAGGACCCCAGCACGGTGCCAACGTTCGCTGCAGCAGCGGCGTTCGACGCGTCATGAGAGGATTACGTTGTCAGAGCTTCACGTTCAGTGCAGTGCCCCTGAGGAGGTAGCCCAGCGCCAGGAGCTCGAGTCCGAACGGGAGGTAGCCGATGTAGCCCAGCAGAGGCATTTCGAAGACGTGAAGAAACTCAACTCCAGGGGTGCGATACGTCCACTTTGGGTACGAAAAGACATTCCACAGCTCCCAGAAAAAGCCGCATATCAGGGCTCCTAGCGCAACCGAAACGGCCGGTCGCCAATCCCGCACGTGCAGATGGTCAAAAAGGGACGGCCGGCCGAGCCAGATGTTGACCGGCTCGATCAGGCAGAACATAGAACCCCAAATGAAGGGGTAGAACGCATTCGGCCACAACACGATGAGGCCCACGACGAGCCATCCGGCTGCGAAGAACCCGGCGGCAGTGGCGGCGGAACGGGGGACGCGTGGACCCTCCCGTAGCCGCTCAACCCATCTGAAGGATCTCACCAGTTCAGCCGTAACGAAGACGGCGGGCATGACCGTCGAGAAGGCCAACGAGGCGAGGACGGCATATTCGAGGCCGCTGAACAGCTCAGTCCCTACGTAGGTCCAGTTGTTCGTGCGCCAGTTGAACGCCTCGAAAATCCACCAGGCGGGGACGGAGGCGGCGAAAAGCAGGATGAATTCGCGCGGCGAGCGGCGGAGAGGAGAGCGTCCGCGTCGTGCGAACACGAGACCATCGACGGCGAGTACGTAGCCCAGCCACATCGGGAAGAAGTAGACGTGCGTTCGGAGCCCATCGAGCGTCCAGTTGAGCACCCAGAACACGAGCGCCAACGCCACACCGACCCAGCCATGGGCAGGGAAGCGTGTCGGCCGCCCGCGGATACGTCCTTCCTCCACGTTTATGAAGCGCTTGCGGTCAACTCACAGGGTCATTTCGAACATCGCGTACTGCTTATCCACGACCCCGCCGAAGGATTCCAGCGCATTTCGAAGGCGCATGTTCGAATCGAGCACCCAGCTCATCTCACTGGCGTCATATCCGTGCTCCGGACCCTTCTCGATAATGGCCAGATTGAGAATTGCATCCAGGCCGCGGCCCTGGTAGTTGCGGAGTACTCCCATGAGCGGGGTACGGCACTCGTAGAGTCCCCCGAACTTTGCATAGGTGAGCATCTTAGGCAGGCCAAGCGGAAGAAGGCGTCCGTCGTCCACGTGTCGCAGCAGCTGATTCACGTTCGGAAGCGAGATCGAAAACGCTACCGGCCGACCGTCGTCCTCCAGCAGAAAAACGATGTTCGGATCAACAATCTGCTTCATCTCCTTCGCCATCTGTGCGAACTCCGCATCGGTCATCGGTACGTGGCCCCAATTGTCGGACCATGCATCGTTGTAGATGTGGAGAATGCTCTTCGCCTCCTCGTCGAAGCGGTCCATATCGACCGTGCGCAGACGCAAGCCCGGATTCCGACGCTTCACAATCTCGACTCCGCGGCGCAGCTTTTCGAGGTGCACGTACTTCTTGTGGATGTAATACGCCCACATCGTCATCGCACGCTCGAAGCCGAATCGAAGGAGGAAGGCTTCGTAATACGGCGGATTGTACGGCATCAAAACAGCCGGTTCGCGATCAAACCCGTCCGTCAGCAGCCCGGCGGTGTCGTTCATCGAGGGATTCGTCGGACCTCGAAGGCCGGTCAAACCCTGCTCCGAACTCCAGCTGCGGACTGCTTCGAGCAGCGCGGACGCGACGTCGAAGTCGTCGATCGACTCAAAAAATCCGAAGAATCCGGTGCCGTCGTCGTACTTCCGGAGATGCATGCCGTTTACGATGCCGGCGATGCGGCCGACCACGCTGCCCTCCTGATCGACGGCGAGAAAGGGTTGGATGGAGCCGTGCTCGAAGAAGGCGTTCTTCTTCGGGTTCAGGGTATGGTGGACGTCCCGCCGCAGCGGTGGAATCCAGACCTCGTTCCCGCGGTAGTGGTCGTACTGGAAGTCGACGAACCTCTTGAGGTCTGCACGCGACGTTACCGGATGGACCTGCACCGCGTGCATCACCGCCTATACGGCTGCGCCGTTCTTACTGACTACGCCGTGCCTCTGGCCGACCCGCCGGAATGCCTCCAGGATGAAGTCGAGCTCCTCGTCGGTGTGTGTGGCCATGTAGGAAGTGCGCATGAGGGCCTGCCCCTGCGGCACGGCCGGTGGAACGACCGCATTGACGAATACGCCCTCATCGAGGAGATCGCGCCAGAACTTGAAGCAGGTCGTCATGTCGCCGATGACGACTGGGATGATCGGCGATTGACTGGTCCAAACGTTGAAGCCCTCTCGGCGGAAACCTTCGCGCATGTAGTCCGATATCTCCCAGAGTCTTTCCAGGCGTTCCGGCTCCGACTCGAGGATGTCGAGACACTTGAGGACCGTCGCCACGTTGGCCGGCGGCATCGAGGCGCTAAAGATGTGCGTCGAGCTGCTGTGCCGGATATACTCGATGACGTCGGGATCTCCGGCGCAGAACCCGCCTAGGGAAGCGAAGCTCTTCGAGAAGGTGCCGGTCGTCAGGTGCACGCGATCGGCGAGGTCGAAGTAAGCGGCCGAGCCACGTCCTCCCGGACCGATGACGCCGCACGCGTGTGCGTCATCCAGCATCAAAGCCGCACCGAACTCCTCGGCGAGATCCACGAGTTCGGGTACTTTCGCAATCACGCCGCTCATCGAAAAGACACCATCGGTCACGATGAGCTTGCCGGCTGTCGGATGCTCGGCGTGGGTCTTCTCCAGCAGCTTGCGGAGATGGTTGAGATCGTTGTGGCGGTACCGGAGTGTTTCAGCCAAGCTGACCTGCGTGCCTGCGACGATGCACGCATGGTTGTCCTTATCCGAAAAAATGTAGTCACCCTTGCCGCTGATGGCCTGAATGACGCCTTCGTTCGTCATATACCCGGTCGAGAACAGTACGCAGGACTCCGCCTGCATGAACTCGGCGAGACGGTGCTCCAGCTCGATATGAAGATCGAGGGTACCGTTTAGAAAGCGACTGCCCGTACAGCCGGTCCCGTACTGTTTGATGGCGTTGGCAGCGGCCTCCTGGACGCGGGGGTCGGAGGTAAGGCCCAGATAATTGTTCGAGCCCGCCATGATGATTTCGCGGCCGTTCATGATGGCGCGCGAGCCTTCATTCCGCTCGATCGGACGAAAGTAGGGATAAAGATCTGCCTGCTTGGCCTGTGCGTATGCGCCCGTGTCCTCAAAGAAGCGATGACACTTTCCGAAAAGGGTCGGTTCGTCTCGGACCGTTGAGACGGTCTCCTCCGACTGCGACACGCTTTCGTTCTTATGGAAGTCGGGCGTCGTCATATTCGACTCGATGGAATGGAGGGTATAGCGTACAGATGAAGATGAAGCGGTACGACTCTGGATGACCCGCTCCACAACGCTGATTCCGACCAGGTCGTCGGCAAAATACGCAATAAAATGGTTACATCTTAGTCAAGACTACCCACCGGTGGGGCGGTAGTAGGGGACGGGACGGCATCGAACCGGTCCGATTGGCTCACGGTGACGTTCGAGAGGCGCGTGAGCATGCCCTCGATACAGGCAACGGCCTGATCGTTTCCACAGGAAGCACGCCCGTGGAGTCGGGACTCGTATGTTGCCCTGTTGTCGAGGAAGGTTGCGATGTCATTGGGAGTAAGTGATCGGTCCAATACGGCGGCGCCGAGGCCGTCTCGTTCAAGGAAAAGCGCATTTAGCGTCTGTTCGAAGACGCCGCGGTTCGGCACCACCAGTAACGGCTTGCCCAGGTAGAGGGCTTCGCTCGTAAGCGTGAATCCGGCCGTCGACAGTACTGCACGGCTTGAAGCGAGGTCTTCTAAGAATTCCTCGATGCAGGGTTCTTTGAATTTGACGTTGGGATACACGCGGGCGTCATCCGGGGGCGTGAAGTTGTAGACGATGAACTCGGCGTCGACGGCCCGAAGGGTTTGGAGGACGTGCTCGGCCCCCTCAGTACTGTTGTAGTAAACGAGAACGTGGTCTCCAGGGGTGGGGTCCAGGCGCTGCACGGCCGGTCTGATGATCGGTGGGACGAGCGTCGCGTTAGCCGGATCCCGTAGCTCAGGATAATAGAAAGAGGTGATGAGTACGTGCTCCGGGTCTTCCGGAGCGATCAGCCGGACGGCCAGTGCCGTCATCATGGCATCAAATCGGTACTTCAGTGGAAGGCTGTACCGCGTCTCGGTGACGATTTGCTGGTGGTTGAATGAGACGACAGGGATGCCGAGGCGGTCGGCTGCACGATGCGAGAAGGCTTCGAAATCCGTGATGACCAGATCGGGCTCGAACGTGTCAAACTCGTGGGAAAGATCGTCCACGATTCGATCGAGATTAACGATCGATTCCCAGTTGCTCCGCAGCGTCTGGAGGATGCGGACCTCGTTCCCTTCCATCACCTGGCGAAGCGGCGGGACGGGGATGACCGGCTCCTCCTTCATGGCCAGGATCTCACGAGCCGTACCGCCGCAGCAGAAAACAATCTCGTGCCCGCGCGCGCGCAACTCGTCGGAGACCGCCATGACACGAGACGCGTGGCCGCGTCCCTGCCCACTTAATGCGTAAATGATCCTCGCCATAATTGACCTGGAGCGCCTAATGCGCGGTCGACTCCATCTGAGCTACGCGATTTCGTGTAAATGCCGCTCAATGCCGTTCGGGCATACCTTTCGAGCCTCCCGCCGTACATGATCACGCTCGTACGGTTTCCATTTACCAAAGGTTCGTAAGCGGATCGTTACTGGCGAAGGTGAATCGACGCCGTGAGACCCCTGGGGGCGGCCTCGAACGAAAGCGTGAGGTCCTCACCTACGTCGAAATCGAGCAAATGGGCGTTTACGTACGCATCCAGGATGCTCAGCCCGTAGAATAAGCCGATCCCAATGTACAAAAGGTCACGGTTGCGGCGGAGATTGTCCCGAGTCTGCCGAAAGGCGCCCTCCAGCTGCTCGCCGCGCTCCTCGCTCAGATTCAGATCGTCCAGAAGGCGATGGTAGTCCTGCTCGTACTCGGGGGATGTGTTCGTACCGGATACGTAGTGATAGGCGTGTCGATAAAGCAGATACCGATGGTTCACGTACAGGGCCGTCGCCGTAAGGCCGCCCAAACCTGCCCACACGACGGGTATCTTATAGTACTGCCGATTGTAGAGCTGCCCCCATCCGGGCACGGCCGCCGCCCGCCAGAGCGCACCACGCGGCGAATGGTCCCCGGCGAAGTCGCCCGAACCGCTCTGCGCGGCAGCCGGTAGCGCCAAACTCGAGAGGCCAATCAAAAAAGTAAGACCGACAACCGCGTCCCGTAGCGTCGCGACTCGCCGGCCATGCGACTGCGTCGGAGGCTTGTTCATCACGAGAGGATGAGCTCGAGGAGCCGCTCCAGATCTTCGTCCGAATAGTACTCGATCTCGATCTGCCCGCCGCTGCCCTTGTGTTTGACCTTGACCTGTGTGCTCAGGTGATTCCGCAGGCGTGAGGTGTATTCGCGAACCTGCAGCGATTCGCGATCCGTAGATGCCACGACATCGGTGGCCGACGTGGCTGGCGTGCGTTTTGCCGCCTTTTCGAGGGATTCACGCCATTTTCGGACGCGTCGCTCGACGTCACGTACCGAAAGGTCGTTATCCTCGATGTCGTTGATGAGCCGAAGTTGAACGTCGTCGTCGTCGACGTTGATGAGGGCTCGGGCGTGGCCCACCGACACGATTCCGTCGCGCAGGCTTGCCTGAATGCGCGGCGGCAGCCTGAGCAGCCGCAGAAAATTGGCGATCGTCGCCCGGCCTTTGCCGACCTTCTGAGCTACCTGCTCCTGCGTAAGGTTGCATTCGTCTATGAGGCGCTGATATCCGAGCGCAACCTCGACCGGATTTAGCTCTTCGCGCTGGATGTTCTCCACGATGGCCATCTCGAGCATCGCCTCCGTATCCGCCTCGCGGATATAGGCCGGGATGCGCGCCAATCCCGCCCGGCGTGCGGCGCGGAGCCTTCGCTCGCCGGAGATAATCTCGAACCCGTCGTCGGTCGCGCGGACGGTGATGGGCTGGATGACACCGAGTTCCCGCATCGAAGCGGCCAGCTCGTCGAGCGCCTCGTCGTCGAAATTCTTCCGCGGCTGATACGGATTGGGACGAACGATCTCTACGTCCACCTCAGCCACACGGCCTGCTAGCTGACGGCGCTCCGTGCGCACGGAGGTGCGTTCGCGCTGCTCGTCGTCCTCTTCCTGCGAGGGTAGAATCGCGCTCAGACCTCGGCCCAGCGCTGCCTTCTTCGATGGCATAATCGTGCGGAATGGTGCGCCTAACTTGCGTAACCGTTGGCCGCCGCCGACGGATGGGAAATAGATCCGCCGTCATCGCGTGACTCACCTGAGCCGACGGTTGAACGTGCCGTTGCCTTCTCGGAAGACCGACGACCCTCTCCGGATCCAGTATGTTTGATGATCTCCCGCGCCAGCGCGATGTAATTGCGCGCGCCGACGCAGGTCGCATCATAGAGTACGACCGGCTTACCGAAACTGGGGGCCTCTGAGAGGCGCACGTTTCGCTGGATAATCGTCTTGAAAACCTTTTCGCCGAAGTACCGACGAACTTCGTCGGCCACCTGATTGGAGAGCCGCAGGCGCGTATCGAACATCGTGAGCAGCACCCCCTCGATCTCGAGCGTAGGATTCAAGTGCTGTCTTACGATTTTAATCGTATTGAGAAGTTGTCCGAGGCCTTCCAGCGCAAAATACTCGGCCTGGACGGGAATCAGCACCGAATCGGAGGCCGTGAGCGCGTTAACCGTAAGCAGGCCCAGTGACGGTGGGCAATCGACGACCACGTAATCGTACCCACGGCGCGCCCGAGAGACGGCGCGCTTCAGGATTCGCTCGCGCTCCGGCACGTCCACCATCTCGATCTCGGCTCCGACGAGATTGATATGGCTCGGCACGACGTCGAGATACGGCATCTCGGTCGATCGTATGGTCTCCTCGATGGGATGATCGCCGATCAGCACCTCGTAAATCGAGTTGCCCGCCGACTTGTGGTCGATCCCGATGCCGGAGGTGCAATTCGCTTGCGGGTCGACGTCTATGAGAAGGGTCGAATGCTCTGTAGCAGCCAGCGAAGCAGCCAGGTTGATCGACGTTGTCGTCTTTCCTACGCCGCCTTTCTGGTTGGCAACCGAGATGACTTTTCCCATGGACTACCTGTCTTACTGACGAGCGCCGGCGAGCGCGCCCAATCTATGAAGAAACGCTGTGGTACGCCAATTCTACGGCGGCTCCGCGATTTCGTATCCGCGAGGCGGGGATGGGTTTCACATGCCCTGCAACTTGTGGATAAACAACACCTTGTCCTCAGAGATGTGTACGGTGCGAGGAATTCTGCATTTATTTCGGAGCGACCGCATGCTTAACGTGTAGTATACCGCGTGCGTACTCTCGTCACTGTAGCAGCAGCCGTCTCGTGACCCGCCGATTCGTTCTTACACCCTATCAGGGCCGACCTTCCGACGAGCGGCTGTCGATCGATTATGAGTCCGCCCTCAACGAGCAGCAGTATGCCGCCGCGACGGCCCCGGGTGGTCCGGTGCTCGTAATCGCGGGCGCGGGGACGGGGAAGACTCGAACGCTCGTGTACCGCGTCGCCTACCTCGTGGAGACCGGCGTCGAGCCGGATCAAATCGTACTGCTGACGTTCACGCGGCGCGCCGCGCGCGAGATGCTCGTACGGGCGTCAACCCTTCTGGATGGTCGCTGTGACCGGGTCGCCGGCGGCACGTTTCATTCGTTTTGCCTCGGAATTCTTCGCCGTTTCGGGCCGAAGATCGGCTATCCGAACCATTTCAATATTTTGGACGGCGCCGACGCCGCCGACGTGCTGGACGTGCTGCGCACATCGAAGGGGTATAACAAGCTCGACAAGCGGTTTCCCCGAAAGAAGACTCTCTACTCGATGTTTTCCGCCGCCACGAACCGCGGCAAACCGCTCGAGGAAATCCTCGAGTCGAAGTACCCGCAGTTTTTCGAATTCGTCGAGGAGCTGACCGACCTCCGAAAAGCGTACGGCGAGTACAAGCGGGATCACGGTTTGATGGATTACGACGATCTCCTGCTCCGCACGCTCGAGCTCTTTGATGCCGACGAACACGTTGAACGGCAGGTCAGTGCCGGGTGCCGCCACGTGCTGGTGGATGAATACCAGGACACGAATCGCCTGCAGGCCGAACTCGTCCGCCGGTTCGCTTCCGTGCACGGAAACGTGATGGTCGTCGGGGACGATGCGCAGAGCATTTACCGCTTTCGGGGCGCCGACTTCCGTAACATCTTCGATTTCCCGAAGACATTCACCGGCACGCAGATCCTGAAGCTGGAGAAGAATTACCGCTCGAACCAGCCGATCCTGGATCTGGCCAACCACCTGATCCAGCAGGCATCGCGAAAATACGACAAAAAGCTACACAGCGACATCGAGGACGGTGAGCGGCCGGCCGTCGTACCTGCGCCCGACGACCGATACGAAAGCCGGTTCGTCTCCCAGATGATCCTTCAGCTACGCGAAGAGGGCGTCGCCTTGAACCGCATGGCCGTCCTTTTTCGAAGCAGCTTCAACTCGTACGATCTGGAGATCGAGCTCAATCGTCACAACATCCCCTTTGTGAAGTATGGCGGGCTCAAGCTGAGTGAGGCGGCACACATCAAGGACGCGGCCGCACATCTGAAGGTCGCCGAGAATCCGATGGATGCCGTGTCCTGGAACCGCATCCTGCAGCTGCTCGACGGCATCGGTCCGAAGACCGCCCACGATCTCATCGAGTGGATCACGACGGCGGCGGACGATCCCTTTTATCTCGAGGAGCGCCCGTTCTCGCCGCGGTACGTCGACGAACTAAAGAAGCTCTTCGCGATGCTTCGGAAGATCCGCAGCGGGGAGATGTCGCTGGCCGATCAGGTGGAGGCGGTGATTTCGTATTATGAGCCGATTCTCAAGCGCAAGTATTACGAAGACTATCCGAAGCGGCTTCAGGACCTGGATCACTTCGTTTCGCTCGCCGGCAATTTCGCCGCGCGTGGTGAGTTTCTGACGTCGATGGCGCTCGATCCCATCGAGATGACTGCACTCGATGCCGCTCCCACGGAGGAGGACGAGGCGCCGCTGATCCTTTCCACCATCCACTCCGCGAAGGGGCTCGAATTTCAGACGGTGTTTATTATCCACGCCCTCGATGGTGTTCTGCCGTCCGGATATGCGCTGAAGGATCCGGACGCGATCGACGAGGAGCTCCGTCTGCTCTACGTAGCGGTCACGCGGGCCGAGGAGAATCTCTTCATCTCGTATCCTATTTTGCAGTACCGTCGTTTCCAGGGCCAGTACATGCCGGAGCCGAGTCGATTCATCCAGGGAGTACCGGAACGGCTCCTCGAGGAGATGCAGCTCGTGGAGGAAGAGGCATCCTCACGCGCACTTCCAAGCGGCGAGGCTGCGCAGCTGCCGGAGTCCGCAGAATCGTCGGCGGAAGGCGGCGACGGAGCAGCGGGAGCGGTGAAGACCGAGTCGGATGATCGTAGGGAGGAGCGTGCGGACCAACCGGCGACGGGTCGTGCGGAGGAAACAGCGAATACGGATGGGAGGCCCGGCGACGGCCTGCCGTTCTGAACCGAGGGATGATGAGCGCACAACCGAACTTCGAATCAACGCCTGTCGAGCGGGCGCCGCACGCCCGGATCGTTGAGGTCGATCTGACGTCACTCGACGTGATCAAGGAATTGAACGTGGAGATATTCGGCGAGGAGCGCATCATCAATACGTTTGAGCGTGACGACCTATTGATGATGTTGACGCTGATCGACGAGCGCCCGGCCGGCTTCAAGATCGGCTACCGAGAGAACCGCTTCGTTTTCTACAGCGCAAAGGGAGGGGTGCTGCCGGAATTTCGGCGTCAGGGCCTTGCGACGAGGATGCTCTACTACATGATGGATGAGGCACGTGCGCGCGGATATGTCCGGTTCGCCTACGACACCTTTCCCAATCGGGACCAGGGGATGACGATTCTCGGGCTTAACGAAGGATTTCGCGTCGTGAAGGCGGATTTTAATAAGACGTATAAGGACTGGCGACTCAGGCTCGAGAAAAGACTGATGGATCGAGGCTGAGGGTGGATGCCTCCGACGTTACCAAGGCGGAAGTCGGAAGTCCGACCCCTGACCTCTGACCTCTGCGAGCGACGGCTTGGCGCTCGATTCTAGAAGAGGGCGTAGACAAAGGGCGCGAGCGCCGAGCCTTGCGTCAGGACGATCAGGAGACTGAGCATCACGAGCACGAAGACGATGGGCGCGAGCCAATACTTTTTGCGCACGCGGAGGAATGTCCAGAACTCGCGTAGAATGGCCGTCTTCGACATCGATCGGAATGTTGACGCGTTAAGTACGCTGCTGAATCCAATGGAGCAGACCTAAAGTACGAATTTTCAGACCTTTCGAGCAAGAAAACATCCGGTATGTCCGATAAAGAAGCGGCGAAGCAGGCCGCAGGTTTGCGGGCGGCTTCCCTCGTGGAGGACGGCACGTGCGTCGGTCTCGGGACCGGCTCCACTACGCGGTATGCCATCGAGGAGCTCGCACGCAGAGTTCGGCAGGACGGGCTCCGCATCCTCGGCACGGCCACCTCATCTTCATCGGAGCGGCTCGCACGGCGGCTCGGGATTCCGCTCGTAACGCTGGACGAGATCGAGCATGTCGACATCGCCATAGATGGCGCCGACGAAGTGGATCCGGATTTCAACCTCATCAAGGGACGCGGCGCAGCGCACTCGCGAGAGAAGGTCGTCGCATCACTCGCGGAGCGCTTCGTGGTGCTTGTCGACGAGTCGAAAATCGTCGATCGACTAGGTACTAAGGCGCCTGTTCCAGTGGAGGTGCTCCCGATGGCGGTACGGCCGGTGGAGACCGCACTCGAGCGCCTGGGTGCGAAGGTCGAGCTGCGGATGGGTCGCAGCAAGGACGGTCCCGTCGTGACCGACCAGGGCTTTTGGGTGCTCGATGCTCGCTTTGAATCCATAGAGGAGCCCGGAGCCCTCGACAGGGCAATCAAGCAAATTCCGGGGGTGCTCGATCACGGGATATTTATCGGAATGGCCACGGACGTGCTCGTCGGCCGGGACGACGGATCCGTGCGGCGCCTGGAAAGGGACCTTTCCTCATCCGTTGCGCCCAATCACCGGACCTGAACTCTTGGACGCAAAAAACCCCGCCGCACCAACCGTGCAGCGGGGTTCGCAAATACTGGGCGCTGGGACTCGACTAGTCGGTAGCTATCGCAGCTTGAACGTAATCGGCAGCGACATCTTGACCTTTACGGACTTGCCGCGCTGCTTGCCCGGCTCAAACTTAGCCTGCTTGACGGCGCGAATCGCTTCCTCGTCGCAGCCGGCGCCGATGCCGCGGACAACCTGCGGATCCTGAACGCTGCCCTCCTCATCGACCACAAACTGAACGATGACACGGCCCTCAACGCCTGCCTTCTTGGCGATTTCCGGGTATTTGATCTTCTTCTGAATGGCAGCCAGACCGCCGATGAGCTCCGGCATCTGCTCCACGATTACGAAAATCTCCGGCTCTTCGTCTTCCTCTTCTTCTGCGGGCGGGGGAGGAGGCGGTGTATCGGCTACAGGCGCGTCTAGATCGAGCGATGCGTCGAGATCCAGCTCGTCGTCCTCAAGAATCTCGTCGTTCGGGACCTCAATAGGCACCGGGGGTTTGGGGGGAGGAGGGGGCTGTTCGATCTGTTTCGTCTGCTTGATCTCCTCCATATTGATCTGCTCCTGCTCCGGCATCACGATCTCAAAATCGTTGTCCGGGGACCAGTCGACGCGGAACGCTACGATCAAAATGCCCAGTGTCAGTACTAAGCCGATCTCGATGTAGAGCGGATAGCGGTTCCGCAGATCATACTTCTCTTGTTTCCGTAATGCCATGTCTTAGGTGGTGTTTACATTACGTGGCGGGTTCTGTGCTCGAGCGAATATAGTCAAATATCCTGCCGAAGAACAGGTTCATCCCGGGAAACCCTTGTAAAATGCGCCCGGTTCCATGAATTCCGCCGAGGAGCCGCCGCGAATGTCAACCCAGGTCAGGACGGTCGGGCGCTGCGCCGTCCCTCCGAATCCGAGCGCGTCCCCGTCAGGCGACCGAAGAGCCAGACGCCAAAGAGGAGCCCGGCGATATTCGCAATCACATCGGCAATGCTTGGCTCGCGGCCGAATGGCAGGATGCCCTGGTAAATCTCGGTACCTGCCGCGAAGAGGAGACCGGTAACGAGCACGATCGGTGCGGCTTGCCGAAAAGATCGCGGCGAGACCCACGTCCACAGCCACCCAAAGCCCGTGAACAGGATAAAGTGGCCCATCTTATCCGCGCTGAAGACGTCGACGTCCGGCAAGTTGTCTCCGGGCATCGTGCAGAGAGCGATAATGGCGATCGTCCATGCGGTAGCGAGCACCTTCTTCATAGCTCGTTCAGTGGGCCTTCAGGTCTGAAAATCGCTGTTTCATTACGTACGGCACCTGATCGGCCAGATCCATCGCCTGCATGGACCGCGCGGCGCGATGCTCGGCGAACCGGTCCGCGGCAGCGCCACCGATGTGCAGCGCGGCTACCGCTGCATGCACGGGCGCCATGCCCTGGGCGAGCAGCCCTGCGCAAAGTCCGGCCAGCACGTCGCCGGTGCCTGCGGCGGCGAGTCCGGCATTTCCGGTTGCATTGATCCACGCGGTACCGTGGGGTGAGGCGACGATGCTCGGGAGTCCTTTCAAGAGGAGCACGCAGTTCCAGGCGCGCGCAAAATGTTGGGCGAGGCCGAGGCGGTCGTCGGCGTCTAAACCGGTCTCTTCGAGCTCCTCGCCGGCGAGCCGGCGAAACTCGCCCATATGCGGGGTGAGGATCCACCGACCGTCAGCGCGCCTCGAGATCAAATCCGTGTGACCGGCGAGCGCATTCAGTCCGTCGGCATCGACGACCATAGGGAGATCGACGTCCGATAGAAAGCTTCGGACGAATTCCTGCGTGTCCTTGGCTCGGCCAAGTCCGCAGCCGATCAGCCCGGCGGCGGCTTTGTCGAGACGACCGCCGACGGCCTGCATCGCGCCGTCGGGATCAAGACCTGCAACAGAGGCCGGAAGCGGGATGGTCGTCACCTCCGTCAGCTTGACGGAGAGGACGGACTCGATCCGTTCGTCGCACGCGCAGACGACGTAGCCCGCTCCGGCTCGCGCCGCGCTCGTGGCCGCCATGACGGGAGCGCCGGTCATGCCGGCCGATCCCGCGATGACCAGAGCAAGCCCTACCGAATACTTATTGGCATCGTGCGATCGCTCGGGTAGCCACGAGCGTACCGCATCATCAGTGGCGAGCCAGGCGCAGCCGGATCGGCCGGTTTCGACCGGTTCATGCAGTGCGAAGTGCGGTATTCCGATGTCGATGACCTCGACACGGCCGCACAGGTCTTTCCCTTCATTCAGGCAGTGTCCGGTCTTTCGGGCGCCCATGGTGAAGGTGAAGTAGGCGCGAAACGCATCGCCGAGGGGCCGGCCGAGATCCGTGTGCAGCCCCGTGGGAACGTCTACGGCCACCTTCATGCCGGCCATCCCGTTTATGCTGCGGACGAGCGATAGGATGGGCTCGCGCAGATCGCTGGTCAGTCCGGTGCCGAGGAGTGCATCCACGTGGATGTCGGCCGCCGGGATCGGCGAGGTGCCTTCGTAGTGCGCCAAGGTTAAGCGATCTTCCGGGTCACGGTCGTTGAGTTTCTGCAGCAGGCGAAACTGAGACGCGGCATCGCCGCTCATGGCATCCGGGTCTCCGACGGTGATGACACGCAGGATGGCTCCCCGATCAAACAGGTACCGGGCGACGACAAATCCGTCCCCGCCGTTGTTGCCTTTCCCACAGTAAACGTTGATGCGCTGACCGTCGACGGGGCCGCAGCACGCGTCGATGCGGAGAGCGGTTCCTCTCCCGGCCGACTCCATGAGCGTGAATCCGGAGATGCCGAAGTCGTCGATCGTAAAGGCATCCGCCGAGCGCATAGCGGACGCCGTGAGGACCGGTTCGTGGTTTTTCATGGCGCTGGAATACGTAGCGTATCGGGCAGCGATGTTTCCCATCGGGCGCGGACTCGTACCGGCTC
>CAZQAS010000001.1:0-2767 GCA_964591285.1 uncultured Rhodothermales bacterium | reverse complement strand
GTCTCCGACTGGGGAATACGGGAGTACTCTCGGGCAAACGTAGAGTCGAGATTCGCTAGTAGGTCGCCCTCGACCGCCACTTCGATCCGCATGCCGGGAGTAAGAACGGGTTCTGGATGGATCGCATACTCCGTCCCGTCTTCCGTCACGCCTGCGAAGGCGAGCGGCGTGCCGGTAGAATCCTGAACCGAAACGGTGGTGGCGAGCTGATCCTGGCTGACGGGGGTATTGAAGCGCACGCGCGGCTGCATGCCTCCCGCTAACACGTTCGTTTCCGAAGGCAGCAGGGCGAGGAGTCGAAGTGCGAGCGTATCCTCGGCGGCCGCCGGCGTGAAGGAGACCGGCTCGGATACGACTGGATTCCCAGCCGTGTCGGCGAGCGCCGCAGCCGTCACGATGTGCCTCGATTCAGGGAGGGGATTCGTCATGAAATAGACGTCACGCGGTTCGGAGGAGCGCGTATAGAGAGATTGGATCGGCACGGGCTGGGCTGCAGCCGAGTCGCGCAGCGTCCATACCGTCGGTTCGCGCTCGACGAATGTCACCGGCTCGGAGAAGCGAAGGCGGTGGCGAGTGCGCGACAGCGACTGAACGCGCGTGGGATGCGGGCGTGTGGTGTCGACGGTCGTCAGGACCCACGGCAGCCCGAGCTCAACGGGCGTCGTGTCTGCGAGTATGGATCGGACCGGAGGTGGGGCGAAGAACTCCTGCTGGTCGGGCAGCAGATTGCGGTTCTGGTCGCGGAGGGCGGCGACGAAGTACGGCTGTTCGGTGAGGTACTCAAATGCAAAGGCGCCGGATTGATCCGTCTGCGTGCGGTATGCCGGTCGTTCCGGCAGGTACGTCCGGCCTAAGGTGTCCTCGCGAGAACCCTCAAGGGTGTCGTCGAGCGTGTATGCGAACACGTCAACGCTCGGGGTGGGTTCACCGGCGGCGGCCGAAACGACACGGCCGACGATCGTGCCTGCACTGATGGTCGGTCCGGTCGAAAAAGCGATCGTGATGGGGCGGGAAAGGGCCACGCCGTGGAGGTCTCGCAGGTTCGTGTCGAGTGTGATGACGTAGGTTGTGTTTTCGCGAAGAGGTTCGGGGAAGCGGACGTCGACCGAGCGGCGGCCCCAGGCGAATTCGGGCGGACCTGTGAACGACGGTGTGATGGAGAAGGCCTGTACAAAGGACTGTTCATCGACGTCTTCCGAAAAGCGAAGCTGAAGCGTTTCACGATCAACGTCGACGGCCCCGGACTGCGGTATCGATTCCGCGACGTCAGGGGGCGTTTCGTCTCTCGGTCCTCCGGAGGGGGGTACGGGCGTTGCGCAACTCATCAGAAGGCCAAAGCTGAGGCAGAGAGGTAGAAGAACGGTCTGCCTCATGAGTCGTCGGCTTCGGTGCTTCGCAGGGTGAAGAAGAGGTACACGGCGACCGCCGTAGCGGCCGTGATGACCACCGGCTCGAGGTACCTCCGAATCCAGCCGCCTTCCGGGGGATCAGCCTGGGTTTCCGGATACGCATTCACCTGAACGTTCTGGATAGCGGCTCTGGAGATCAGGTCGGAGCGCTCCTCCCTGCACCGGTCGTCAGTCAGTATGCGGCCGGCCGGTGACGTCAACGAGTAGCGAAGAGCGAGAACGACGCTGCGTTCGACCTGTCGGCTGCGGCGGGTGTAGTAGACCTCTGCCTCCTCGACGTCAAAGGTTAGAAGGGGGTGTGTGCCGGCGGAGTCCGAAAGGTAAATCGTGCGACCGTCGTCTTGCCAGTGCGTCACGAGCGCGGAGCGGACATAGGGCATACGATCGGGGGCCTGCAGGGCCAGGGTGTCGACGGAGGCAGGCACGTCGCCCAGGCATTCCACGGCCATTTCCTGGTACAGCGCGAGGTTCGTGGATTGCCCGGCTGCTGCTGTTGCGATGAGAAGAGAGGCGACGCACGCGGCGACGCTACGCATAGATGCCGCGCAGCCGGAGTGCACTCGCGACCTTATCGATGGCGAGGACGTACGCCCCGATGCGCATCGAGACGTCGTATTTGCTGGCGGCCTCATAGACATTGTCGAACGCGGTACGCATGATTCGATCCAGACGACGGTTGACGCGGTCAAGCGTCCAGAAGTATCCCTGCCGGTCCTGCACCCATTCAAAATAAGAAACGGTGACGCCGCCGGCATTCGCGAGAATATCCGGAATTACGAGCACGCCTTTCTCGTTGAGGATATCGTCGGCATCGGGCGTCGTGGGGCCGTTTGCGCCTTCGGCGATGATCTTGGCCTTCACGCGATCGGCGATGCGTTCGTTGATCTGGTCTTCCTTTGCGGCGGGCACCAGGATGTCGACGTCTAGCGTGAGGAGCTCTTCGTTCGTGAGGCGATCGGCACCGGCGAAGCCTTCCAGCGAGTTGTTGTTGGCAGATGCATAATCGATCAGCGCGGGAATGTCGAGGCCGCCCTCGTTGTGGTAGGCGCCGGAGATGTCGCTGACGGCGACGATCTTGCAGCCCTGCTCTTGAAGCAGTTTGCCGGCAATCGATCCCACATTTCCGAATCCCTGTACGGCGACGGTGCACTCGAAGGGGCGCAGCCCGAGCCGGTCCATGGCGGCGAGCGTGACGGTCATGACGCCGCGGCCGGTCGCCTCCTTGCGGCCGTGGGAACCGCCGAGCATGATCGGCTTGCCCGTGACGACGGCGTTTTCGGTACGGCGGGCGTGCATCGAATATGTATCGACGATCCACGCCATGATCTGCTCGTTCGTGTTCATGTCCGGCGCCGGAA